>CAZWLH010000209.1:0-1007 GCA_964634675.1 uncultured Eubacteriales bacterium | reverse complement strand
GGGCCGGACAGCGCCACCAGCCGCACGGGCTTTGCCAGCGCGTCTGCCAGCACCTCGGTCATGGTCATGTGGGTGCCGGCCTCGATACCCTTGGCCACATCCACCACAAGCTGACCCTGCGGCACAAAGGGCCGCGCGGCCTCTGCCGTGCTGCGCACATACACCGACGGCACGGCAAACAGCAGGATATCCTTGCCCGTGCAGACCTCCTCCACGCTTTTGGTAAACAGCATCTGCTGGGGGATCACCATCCCCGGCAGGTTGGGATGCCGCCGCTGTGCGGCCAGCTGGTCGATCTCAGCGCTCAGCGCCGACCACACCTGCACCTCGTGCCCGCTTACGCAGAGCATCCGCGCCAGCGCCATGCCCCAGGTGCCTGCACCCAGAATGCCGATCTTCTGTTTTGTCATACCGTCTTTCCCTCCCGGCTTCCCCAGCCGACGCCGGGGTCATTTTATTCAGTGTTTTGAGGTTTCTTGCGTTGGCTCCATTGTACACGAAAGCACAGTCTGCGTCAACCACTCGTATTTTTGCACAAACTCCATCCCCCTGCCCCGGTGGTTTTGTTCATCGGATGCGAATTTCAAAAAATAATTGCACCGATGCGGGTTTCATGCTATAGTATTATGGTAGGATTTCCAAACTTTTTTCCAAAAAAGTTCTCCGCCCGGCCCCGCCGGGCGCCCTTTTTCTGGAAAATTCAGACAACTGCAAAGGATCTCGACCATGTTAGCAGAAACTCTTTTTGCAAACCGCACCCTGTCGGTGCTGTGGGAAGCTCTGCCCCGCATCCTGACGGCGGGCCTGACCATGACCGTCCCCCTCACCCTCATCGCCTTTTCGCTGGCCATGGTGCTGGCGGTAGCGGTGGCACTGGTGCAATATGCCCGCCTGCCGGTGCTCAGCCAGCTGGCCCGCTTTTACATCTGGGTCATCCGGGGCACCCCGCTGCTGGTGCAGCTGTTCATCGTGTTCTACGGCCTGCCCAGCGTGGGCATCATGCTGGA
>CAZWLH010000208.1:0-1010 GCA_964634675.1 uncultured Eubacteriales bacterium | reverse complement strand
CACGCTCTCTCTCTTCGGGAGCCTTATCGATGTTTGCATAGTCCTCGAACTGTGCGTAGCCCTTAAGAGAAAGGAACTTGGTGATTGCAGCAGTAAGGGTGGTCTTACCATGGTCAACGTGACCGATGGTACCAATGTTTACGTGCGGCTTGGAACGTTCAAATTTTGCCTTTGCCATTGTAATTTCCTCCTTAGAATAGGTGTTTTTATAAATTTAGCAGTGCTACTGTTATTTTACCAAATACAGCACTGAAATTCAAGAGTAAATATGAAAATTATTATTCGCTCTTGGTTCTTGCGGAAATGATCTTCTCTGCAATGTTCTTCGGTACTTCCTTGTAGCCGTCCGGCTCCATAACATACTGGCCACGGCCCTGAGTCTTGGAACGGAGGTCGGTAGCGTAACCGAACATATCGCCGAGAGGTACACGGGCGTTGATCTGCTTTACGCCGCCCGATCTGTCTTCAAAGCCCTGAATCTCACCGCGGCGAGAGTTAAGGTCACCGATAACGTCACCCATATAATCCTCGGGAACGATGACAACGACCTTCATAATGGGCTCCATAAGGACGGGGTCTGCCTTCTTGCAGGCTTCCTTGAACGCCATAGAACCGGCGATCTTAAATGCCATTTCGGAAGAGTCGACCTCGTGGTAAGAACCGTCGTAAAGCTCTACCTTAACGTCAACGACGTTGTATCCTGCGAGAACACCGCTCTGCATTGCGCCTCTGATACCAGCATCAACAGCAGGGATATACTCTTTCGGGATAGAACCGCCGACGACGGCGTTGATGAACTCGTAGCCCTTGCCGGTCTCGTTCGGAGAAAGTCTGATCTTAACGTGACCGTACTGACCCTTACCGCCGGACTGACGTGCGTACTTGCAGTCAACATCGGAGTTCTTCTTAACGGTTTCTTTATAAGCAACCTGAGGCTTACCTACGTTAGCTTCGACCTTGAACTCACGGAGCATACGGTCAACGATGATTTCGAGGTGAAGCTCACCCAT
>CAZWLH010000207.1:0-1041 GCA_964634675.1 uncultured Eubacteriales bacterium | reverse complement strand
TGGCTTTATCAATGATGTTGATGGTATCGGGGCGCTTTAATCCTTTTCCAAAGTCCAACAGCCAGTGCATCAGATCCTCAATTTTATCCAGCTGTTCCAGCACGCCATAGGCGTTGGCGTAGCCGATACATATTTCATAGATTTGGGCATAATCGTTGTGCAGCGCAGCAGACAGATATTCCAGCGACTCCTCTGCTCGCCGGGGATTCTGGGACATTAGCAGACCAATCTTTGCATCGTTCAGGCCGCCGATGTTGTTGTGCTTGAGCAGGTCGATGGCCTTATCCATGTCGTTGAGATAGCAGTAGCACCCAGCTATCTGGTTTTGGATGGTGACGATACTGATGGTCTCGTCGGTGTGTTGGTCGATCAGACTGATGGAACGCTCAAACAGCTCGATGGCTCTGTGGGCACTTTTGCCACGGAAATGAATCATGGACATGAAGTACAGCAGGGCACTTTGGTAGACAACGGCAAAACTGTTGGGATACTTTTGCAGGGCATGTTCTGCAAAGCGAAATCCATCTTCAAAATTGCGGCTATTTCGATAGTCTGCGATCTGTTCTGCAGCCTGGCCCATATTGCCGCTTTTCCAGCCATAGTCCAGCAGTTCGTCCACAGAGGTTTCGAAGAATTGAGCGATCTGCACCAGCATATTCAGTTCCGGTGTGGTTTTGCCTGACTCCCATTTGTGTACTGCTCCGGTTGTAACACCCAGTGCTTCTGCCAGCTGTTCCTGTGTCAGTCCCATTTTCTTGCGATGAGAGCGAATACTATCACCTAATTTGATCTGCATATCTGGCACTCCTTTGCTTGATTGCTGCCCTTATTATAGCGGAGAGCGGGGGAGAAGTCCACACACCAACTGTCTAATTAGTAGAGAAGTTTTTTGACCAATGGTATAAAAGATAAAAACAGCAGGCATCCGATTGGATGCCTGCTGTCGGTATTTGAGAAATGATTATCTCTTGGAGAACTGAGGAGCGCGACGAGCGGCTTTCAGGCCGTACTTCTTTCTTTCCTTCATTCTGGGGTCACGGG
>CAZWLH010000206.1:0-1041 GCA_964634675.1 uncultured Eubacteriales bacterium | reverse complement strand
TCTACATCATTGACCTGCAGAAGACCGTTAAGAAGCTGGATGAGGCTTACAACTTTGTTCGTGAGATCTCCGCTAACGGTGGCAACATCCTGTTTGTCGGCACTAAGAAGCAGGCTCAGGACGCTATCAAGGAAGAAGCCGCTCGCTGCGGTGGTTACTATGTCAACGCCCGTTGGCTGGGCGGCATGCTGACCAACTTCCGCACCATGCGCACTCGTATCGACCGTCTGGCTCAGCTGAGAAAGATGGAAGAAGACGGCACTTTCGCTATGCTGCCCAAGAAGGAAGTCATCAAGCACCAGGCTGAAATCGAAAAGCTGGAGAAGTACCTGGGCGGCGTGAAGGAAATGAAGAAGATCCCCGCTGCTATGTTCATCGTTGACCCCCGCAAGGAGCGCAACGCAATCGCCGAGGCTAAGAAGCTGAACATCCCCATCGTGGCCATCGTTGATACCAACTGTGATCCCGATGAGATCGACTACGTGATCCCCGGTAACGACGATGCTATCCGCGCCATCCGTCTGATCGCTGCTGCTATGGCAAACGCTGCCATCGAAGGCCGTCAGGGTGAGGACGCTGAGGCTGCTGTCGAGGCTCCCGTTGCTGAGTAATTTCTGAATTGATGCTGCCCACGGCTGTGGGCAGCTCCACAAATGATATAGGAGGAAACGAAAATGGCATTTACTGCTCAAGACGTTAAGAAACTGCGTGAAATGACCAACGTTGGCATGATGGACTGCAAGGCTGCCCTGGCTGCCACCGATGGTGATATGGATAAGGCCGTTGACTGGCTGCGTGAGAAGGGCCTGGCCAAGGCTGCCAAGAAGGCTGACCGTGTTGCCGCTGAAGGCATGGCTTATGCCGCTGTCATCGACGGCGTGGGCGTGATCGTTGAGGTCAACGCCGAGACCGACTTCGCCTCCAAGACCGACGCTTTCGTTGATCTGGTCAAGAATGTGGCCGTCATCGTTGCCAAGGAGAATCCTGCTGATGTGGAAGCTCTGAAGGCTTGCACCTACCCCGGCACCAACCTGACCGTCA
>CAZWLH010000205.1:0-1044 GCA_964634675.1 uncultured Eubacteriales bacterium | reverse complement strand
GAGCAAGCTCTTTTAAAAATTCAGCCTCACCGCCGAACACACTAAGAGAATCTATCGCTTTTTGTGTTAACTCATTAGCGTATTGCTGTGATTTTTCCAAACCGAGTACGGAAACATAGGTGGATTTTCCACTGCTTTTATCGCTTCCAATTGGTTTGCCAAGCTCGCTTTCGTCGCCGATAACATCAAGAATGTCATCAATTATCTGAAAGGCATGTCCTAAATATGAGGCATACTCACCTGCTGCTTTATACTGGCTTTCATTGCCGTTTGCAGCAAGAACGCCCAACAAAGCTGCACATTTAATCAGTGCACCTGTTTTAAGTGAATCCATGGTTTCAAGAGTTTCGATTCCACAAGGCTTGTCCTCGTTCTTTAAGTCAACAACTTGTCCGCCAATCATACCGTTAACTCCGGCAAGCTCAGAAAGAAGCTTTACAGCTTTAACTATAGTTTCGGGTGAAGCTTTGCTTTGAGCTAAGGTACCAAAAGCCTCTGTTAAAAGACCGTCACCGGCTAAAAGTGCATATTCTTCACCGAATTTTATATGGCATGAGGGCATACCTCTTCTTGTGTCATCGTTGTCCATGCAGGGCAAATCGTCATGTATGAGCGAATATGTGTGAATCATTTCCAGTGCTGCCGCAAAAGGTAAAGCAGCGTCAATATCGCCACCGCAAATTGAGCAAAACTCTAAAACAAGCAGCGGCCTTATTCTTTTTCCGCCAATTGAAAGAGAATATTTCATTGCATCATGAACGACACTCTCTCCAAAGTTACATTCGGGAATGACTTTGCTAAGATATTCGTTGATTATTTTAACATAATCGCTTACAGAATAATTATTCATGGTTCAATTCCTCTTCGGGGAGCTGTGAAAGCTCAGTAATTTTTTGTTTAGCATTAGAGAGGGTTTTGTTGCAAAAAGCGACCAGACTAATTCCCTCTTCATAAAGCTTCATTGACATTTCAAGATCGTATTCACCGCTTTCAAGGCAATCAGAAATTTCTTTAAGTCTTATCATCGCAGTGTCAAGTGTATAC
>CAZWLH010000204.1:0-1076 GCA_964634675.1 uncultured Eubacteriales bacterium | reverse complement strand
GGCTTTGGCATCACACTGGGCAACAGCCTGCGTCGTGTGCTTCTTTCCTCTCTGCCCGGTGTCGCCGTGACCAGCGTCAAGATCGATGGCGTTGTTCACGAGTTCTCCACCATTGAGGGCGTCAAGGAAGACGTTACCGAAATTGTCCTGAACCTGAAGGGTATCGCTGCAAAGCTGTACACTGACGGCTCGAAGACAGTGCGTGTTGAGGCAGTTGGTCCCTGTGAGGTCACCGCCGACAACATTAAGCAGGGCGATGATATCGAAATTCTGAACCCTGAGTGGCACATTGCAACCCTGGGCGAGGGCGGCAAGCTCGTTATGGAGCTGACCTTCGACAAGGGCCGTGGTTATGTGCCCGCAGAGCGCAACAAACAGGCCATCATCGAGAAGAATGATATCAATACTCTTCCCGTTGATAGCATTTACACCCCTGTGCTCAAGGTGAATTATAACGTCGAGAGCACTCGTGTTGGACAGGCCATTGACTACGACAAGCTGACCATTGAGGTTTGGACTGATGGCACGATCAACGCACAGGAAGCTGTTTCTCTGGCTGCCCGTGTGCTGACCGAGCACCTGAACCTGTTCGTCAACCTGTCGGATGAGGCTGCCGGCGCTGAGATCATGGTTGAGAAGACCAACGACGACAAGGAAAAGGCTCTGGAGATGACCATCGAAGAGCTGGATCTGAGCGTGCGTTCCTTCAACTGCCTGAAGCGCGCAGGTATCAACACGGTGGAAGATCTGGTCAGCAAGAGCGAGGACGAAATGATGAAGGTTCGTAACCTCGGTCGTAAGAGCCTGGAGGAAGTCATGGCTAAGCTGGACTCCCTTGGCTTTAAGCTGAGCTCGGATGAGGACTAATTAGATTAATTTAAGGAGTGAAACGGGATGCCCGGTACCAGAAAGCTCGGTAGAACCAGCGACAGCCGCAAAGCTATGATGCGCGCTATGGTTACCTACCTGTTAGAGAATGGCAAGATTGAGACCACTGTCACTCGTGCTAAGGACGTTCGTTCCATGGCCGAGAAGATGATCACCCTTGGCAAGGCAAGCGACCTGCACACCAAGCG
>CAZWLH010000203.1:0-1082 GCA_964634675.1 uncultured Eubacteriales bacterium | reverse complement strand
CCTTTTGAAGATAAGCTTAAATGCTTGTCTCGTGAAAAATTCGGCAAAAGCATGGAAAAGTTAAACTCACAAGAGATTTATGCTCTAATAGGCGATTATGTTAACGAAAAGTGCGAAAACCATATTAAAAAAGAAGAAAAAGGCAAAAAAGCGGCTTATTTCTCTATTGAGTATCTAATTGGAAGACTCCTTGAAGCTAACCTTTACAATATGAGGTGCATAGACTTGGCGGAGAAAAGCTTAAACGACACTGAACACAGCTTATCACAACTGACAGATATTGAGGATTATGCTTTTGGTAATGGCGGTTTAGGTAGATTGGCGGCTTGCTTTTTAGACTCAGCCGCTTCGCTTGGAATTAAGCTTGACGGTTACGGAATACGTTATAAATACGGTTTATTTAAACAGAAGTTTTCGCAAGACGGCGCACAGCAGGAGTACCCTGACGATTGGCAAACAAGCACAGACCCATTCGCCATAAAAAAAGAGGACGAATGTGTACAGGTAAATTACGCTGATTACTCCGTTAAGGCAGTTCCTTATGACTATTATGTTATAGGATATAACTTTAAAAGTATAAACACCTTGCGCCTTTATGAGTGTTTACCTGTGAATTGTAACGAAAAAGAGGCCGAAAGAATTTATGAATATCTTTATCCTGATGATAGTACCTTTGAGGGTAAAAGGCTGAGACTGAGACAGCAGTACTTTTTAGTCAGCGCAGCGCTTCAAAATATAACCAACAAATATGGAATAGAAGAACTTGAAAATAAGATTAAAATTCAGCTTAACGACACGCATCCTGTTATCGCAATTCCTGAGCTTATTAATATATGCATCAAAAGCTGTATGAGCTTCGATGACGCATTAATTAAATGTCAAAAGGTTTTCGCTTACACAAATCACACTGTTATGCCGGAGGCTCTTGAAGAATGGGATTGTGAGCTGATGAGACAGACTTTGCCGGAAATTTATGGCATAATTCAAAAAATTAATGATATGGTACTATTTCAGTTTAGCAATCACAAGCACATTTTTCAAAATCAATGTCCTTGTGATTGCTAAACTGAAATAGTACCATA
>CAZWLH010000202.1:0-1092 GCA_964634675.1 uncultured Eubacteriales bacterium | reverse complement strand
GTTGAACGCCCTCGCCGCTGACGTCTCTCGTTATCGAAACGTTCTCGCTCTTTCTCGCGATTTTATCGATTTCGTCGATATAAATTATTCCCCTCTGGGCTTTTTCGACGTCGTAATCGGCGTTTTGAATAAGTTTTAAGAGAATGTTTTCGACGTCTTCTCCGACGTAACCGGCTTCGGTCAAAGTCGTCGCGTCGGCGACGGCGAACGGAACGTTCAAAATCTTCGCGAGCGTTCTCGCAAGCAAGGTTTTTCCGCAACCCGTGGGTCCCAAAAGCAAGATATTGCTCTTTTCGACGTCGGTATCGTCCGAATCCTTTGACTTTCTCAAATTGACTCTCTTGTAATGATTGTAAACGGCGACCGACAAGACCTTTTTCGCCTTGTCTTGACCGACGATATATTTATCGAGCTCTTCCTTAATCTCGCGCGGCTTTAAAAGTTTGAAAGACTCCTCTTTTTCCTTTTTATCCTCGCGCTCCAAAACGTCTTTGCATATATCTATACATTCGTCGCAGATATAGACCCCGTCCGGACCTGCGATGAGTTTTTTCGCCAACTCCTTAGGTTTTCCGCAAAACGAACAACGACGATCGTCGATATCGTTTCCGTGATTGACTGCCATATTTGCCTCCTTTATTTGAGAAGATCGCCTCGAGCGCCCGTTAAAAAGCGCCCGTCGGCTCGTTTTTCGAGCGAGCGACCGTTATCTGTTGTAGAATATTTTATCGATAAGCCCGTACGCGAGAGCGTCTTCCGCCGAGAGATAATTGTCTCTGTCGGTGTCCTTTTCGATTTGTTCTATGGGTTTCCCGGTATTTTCGGAAAGGACGGCGTTAAGTTTTTTCTTCATCGCGAGAATGTGCTCGGCTTGAATCTTAATGTCGCTCGCTTGTCCTTGAGCGCCGCCCAAGGGTTGATGAATCATAATTTCGGACGACGGCAGAGCGTAACGCTTTCCCTTTTTTCCGCTTGAAAGCAAGAACGCCGCCATACTCGCCGCCATACCGATACATATGGTGGAAACGTCGCATTTTATAAAATTCATCGTGTCGTATATAGCGAGTCCCGAAGTAACGCTTCCGCCCGGAC
>CAZWLH010000201.1:0-1094 GCA_964634675.1 uncultured Eubacteriales bacterium | reverse complement strand
ATCGTAAGGCTGATAAGCCTTGTCGATGATCTCGTAGTCAAAGCTTTCTGCAACGATGACACCACGGTCGTACTTGCCGCTGTTCAGTGCCTCGTTCAGGATCGCTGCGGGGAATGCACGGAAAATGTTGCCTGCACCGAAGTGGACCCAGGTAGGCTCTGCATGAGTCTTAGCCTTGACAGCTTCAACATCAAACTTAGGCAGCTCGTAACCCTTTTCTGCCCACTGAGCAGACAGGTTGCCGTTCTTGATCTCAGAAAGTTTCATAGTATATCAGCCTTTCTTTTCCTCATCCAGACGGTCCAGCAGATCCCAGACACCCAGCATATACTGAATACCCAGAGCGCGGTCATACTTGCCGTAACCGGGGCGGCAGACACCGGGGCCTTCCTCCCACAGCTGACGGCCGTGGTCAGGACGGATGTAGCCTTCGTAGCCACAGTCGTGGTAAGCGCGCAGGATCTCGATGATGCCGGTCTCGCCGCAGCAATCGCGGTGAGCAGCCTCAGAGAAGTCGCCGTTGGGGAAGTGGTGGATGTTGCGGATGTGAGCAAATGCAATACGGTCGCAGTGCTTGCGAACGATCTCAGCAACGTTGTTGTTGGGGTTTGCATTCAGGCTGCCGGAGCACAGGGTCAGGCAGTTGTACTCGTCATCCACCATGTTCAGGAAGCGGTCGATGCTCTCAGCATCCACCAGCAGACGGGGCAGGCCAAAGATATCCCAGGGGGGATCGTCCATGTGGATAGCCATCTTGATGTCGCACTCACGGCAGGTGGGCATCAGAGCTTCCAGGAAGTACTTCAGGTTCTCCCACAGCTTCTCCTTGGTGACAGGAGCGTAAGCCTTGAACAGCTCGTCCAGCTTTGCCATACGCTCAGGCTCCCAACCGGGGAAGGTCATGTTGTACTTCTCGGTAAAGGACATGATGTACTCAGCCATTGCCTTGTAGTCATCCTGGATCATATCCTTCTGGTAGAACAGAGCAGTGGAGCCATCGCCAACCGGGTGGAACAGGTCAGTACGGGTCCAGTCGAAGATGGGCATAAAGTTATAGCAGATGACCTTAACGCCGAACTTGGACAGATTACGGA
>CAZWLH010000200.1:0-1096 GCA_964634675.1 uncultured Eubacteriales bacterium | reverse complement strand
ATGATTACGGTGAAGCATCCAACACTTTGATTGATACGGTGCAGACCACACTTGACCCAGTACAAAATGCCGGGGAAGGTCTTGGACTTGCCCCTATTGGTCATGTTGTCAGTGTAAAGTCAGCGGGTGCAGTTGGTGTGTATGTCACAACCAACGTTGTCTTTGATGAAGGTTACAACTGGTCAAACCTGAAAACTGCAATTCAGGATGCGGTTGATGTGTACCTGTTGGAACTTAGACAGGAATGGGCTGAAACCACTTCAACCATTGTCAGAATCAGTCAGATTGAATCAAGAATACTTGCAGTTCCGGGTGTTGCAGACATTAACAACACCAAGATAAACGGTTCAGGAAACAACCTGACCCTTGGAACATATAATATCCCGGTGATTGGGGGTGTATCTGCATGATAAGGGAAGTTGACCTTGTTTCTTATTTGCCGGAGTTCATGCAGTCTTATACTGAACCAGTCGCAGCACTGGAAGGGGAAAACCCTGAATTTGATATTATGTGGAAAGCGGTTGACAGGGTTTTGTGCAACCGCTTCATTGCAACCGCTGATGAATACGGTATCAGTCGATTTGAAAAGATGCTTGGTATTCACCCGGCAAATGAAGATACCCTTGAATCAAGACGTTCAAGGGTTCAAAGTAAGTGGTTTAATAGAATACCGTACACATGGAAAACACTGTTACAAAAACTTACAGTGTTGTGCAGTGACACAGATTTCACCTTGACCCATAATTTCACAGTAGGGTACACCCTGACAATCCACACGAACCTTGAACTGTTCGGACAAGTGGAAGAACTTGAAAACATCATTAATTCAATGATTCCTTGTAATATCATTATTAATTCACAGAACAGTATTCCTTGCAACATCAAGGGTACTGTTCTTTTTGGTGGTGGGTTGGTGTTCATCAATGGTTTCACCATTACCAATGACTTCAAGGAAACGTTCACCGCAGAAAGTAACGTTGCATTTGGTGGCGGTGTGGTCAAGGTGGAAGGTTTGGAAGTGTCAGATGCGTTCCGGGAAACAATGCGGGCTGACGGTTCAGCAAGTGTTGGCGGTGGACTGGTTCACACCGCAATG
>CAZWLH010000199.1:0-1104 GCA_964634675.1 uncultured Eubacteriales bacterium | reverse complement strand
AGACCGCAGAGAATGTCGCAGCGCAAATCTGCTCTGATTTTTTGCCCTTGATGCAAGAGCTGGGCAAGTTCTACAGGGATTGAACCTTTTCAGACGGTACGACATGATATAAAAGAGGTGCTGATATGCTGAACCTTGCACTCGCAATCCTTTTCATTCCTGCTGTGTTGTGGGAACTCTGTAAAATTTCCAAATGATTCTCAAATGCCTTGTACTGGTAACAGTGCAGGGCTTTTTCTTTTGTTCCAGAGCAAGTGCATGGTTTCTGCACGGTAGGTGATCTTTGAGTCGGATCATCCAGGGGCCGTCGCAGAGGCAAATCACCGCTCCCGCGCCGGATCTGCCCGTTTTTTGGGAAACACGAAGGGATCATGGAGGTAGACGGCGACAAGCTCCAGCGCCATAAAGCACCAGATGACCGGCTCACAGAGGATGACCGCATCGTAGGCGTAGCGGGGGATAAAGACCAGAACGAACACGATCTTACCCACCAGCTCGATCACGCTGGAAAGCAGGGGAAGCACCTTCTGGCCCAGACTTTGCAGGGCATAGCGGGTGGAGAACAGTACTCCAAGCACCGAGTAGAATGGCGCGTTCCAGCGCAGATATTTTGCGCCGTTTTCCAGAACCACCGCCTCGGCGGAGCCGGACACGAAGCGCACCATCCACTCGGCACCCACACTCATCAGAGCGACGGCGGCCAGCGCCACCACGACGGAGTAGAGGTAGATCTCACGCATTCCCCTGCGGACGCGTTCAGGCTGGCCCGCACCATAGTTCTGCGACACGAAGGTGGCACCCGCCGACGCCATAGCGGGCAAGGGAAGGTCGGTGAAGCTGAACAGCTTGCGCGCGGCGGTATGCCCCGCGATGGTCAGCGTACCCAGACCGTTGATGCCATATTGCAGCACCACCGAGCCTGCCGAGACGATGCTATTCATCAGGCCCATCGAGATGCTCTGGGTAAACAGATCCCAGAACAGCTTCTGCCCCAGCCGGAAATGCTTCTGCTCCGGGATCAGCACCCGGACGCGGCGCAGGATGTACAGGATGCACAGCACCACCGAAACGCCCTGTGAGATCACCGTAGCCACAGCGGCACCC
>CAZWLH010000198.1:0-1141 GCA_964634675.1 uncultured Eubacteriales bacterium | reverse complement strand
AGCTTTCAGATCTCGAGTTCTTCATAATAATAATTCCTTTCGAATTTGTTATGTTTGTTTATTCTTTACCGCTCCAGCAGTAGGTACAAAGCTTGCATGGCTCAAGACCTATTGCCTTGATTATGCCGTCAAGCGACTGAAATTCAAGCGATTTCAAATGCAGCTCCTCACAAAGATGAGCACGGAGCTTCTTTCCCCTCTCGGTCGAAAAATCGCTGTATTCCTCAATATGCTTGAGCCCCTCCTCACCCTCTATCTCAACGATCGAGCGACGTGCGATAAGCTCCATCTCATTTGTAGCTCTCGAAAAATTGAGATATTTGCAGGAATACATTATAGGCGGACAGGCCGACCTCATATGTACCTCTTTGGCACCATTTTCATAGAGGAAATCAATGGTTTCTCTAATTTGTGTGCCTCTGACTATCGAGTCGTCGACAAAGAGAAGGCTCTTGTCCTTTATAAGGTCGTGGACGGGTATCTGCTTCATTTTCGCAACACGGTTACGCTCCTGCTGGCGTGTCGGAGTGAAGCTTCTCGCCCACGTCGGAGTGTATTTTATAAACGCTCTCGCAAAAGGAAGCCTGCTTTTATTCGCATAGCCGATGGCGTGCGGCGTTCCCGAGTCGGGCACACCGCCGACATAATCGACACCGTCGGCCTTGCCGGTCTCTTCATCATGCGCGGCCATTATTTCGCCGTTGCGGTAACGCATTATTTCAACATTGACACCCTCATAGCTCGAGGTCGGATATCCGTAATAGCTCCAAAGGAATGAGCATATCTTCATTTCCTTACCCGGTGCGACAAGCTGTTCACAGCCGTCGACGGTGAGCTTTACTATCTCACCGGGGCCAAGCTCCTTGACCTTTTCGTATCCTACCTTTTCATAGGCAAAGGATTCGAAACTGACGCAATAGCCGTCGCCGTCGTGACCGACCGTCACCGGCAATCTGCCGAGCTTGTCTCTTGCGGCAATAAGCGAGCCGTCATCTTGTAAAATCAAAATCGATGCCGTTCCGTCTATCGCATCCTGTGCGAATTTAACACCCTCGGCGATGCTTTCCTTGCGGTTGATAAGCGCCGCCAAAAGCTCGGTCGAGTTGACCGCTCCGCCCGTCATCGCATCAAAATGTCCGCC
>CAZWLH010000197.1:0-1145 GCA_964634675.1 uncultured Eubacteriales bacterium | reverse complement strand
CGTAAAACGCTTTATCCTTTACGACCTCACGCAAGACCTCGTCGACGGTATATTCCCTTCCGCAAATTTTTCTTGCATCCGCAGGGCAATAAAGCTCACATTTTCCGCAAAGCGTACAATTTGTCATACCGTTCGGACATACCGATCTGCATTTTCCGCAACCCGTACATTTCGAAGCGTAAAACATCATCTGCGGTTTAAAGCTTTGGCTTTCGGGATTGTGGCCCACGCACATTTGAGGTTACAGCCCTTAAAAAACACCGTCGTTCTGATGCCCAGGCCGTCGACATACGAATTACGCTCGATGTCGAAAATTACGGCTTTTTCCATTTTTTTACCTTAACCCTCTATTACCGTTCTTTTTATAAGATCGTCCTGCATTCCCTCGGCCAAATTCACGAAATAATCCGAGAAGCCGGAAACGCGGACACGTAAGTTTTTATGCTCCTCAGGTGCAGCCTTGGCCTCGATAAGCTCTTCGGCCGAAACGCAGTTGATTTGGAACTGCGCACCGCCGTTTTTGAAAAATGTTTCGAGAAGCTTGGCCGTATTTACGAAATATTATCGCACTCCGTAAGCTTTTTGTCAAGCGAAATATTTGTGACCGAGCTGTTACCCGTAACTATACCGTGCTTATCGCAAGAGGAAACGGAATTGAACAGTGCCGAAAGGCCGTTGCGGTCATAGCCGCCCGTTTGGCTCAAGCCGAATTTTATCATCTCGCCTGCCCTTCGTCCGTCGGGCGTTGCCGCCGTTTTCGAGCCGAACCATTTGTGGTGAGGATTATATCCCTCCAAGTTTCCGAAGAGCAAATGATATCCGAACAGCGAGGTTTTATCCTTTGTATACTCATAAAGCGTTTCTGTGAAAAGCTTGGCGACATAGTTGGAAGTTTCGCCGTCGTTACCGAAAAACTCGGCCTTTTTAAGGATAAGTGTACGCATATCCTCGAAACCTAACCAATCATTTTTAAGAGCTTCGACAAGGTCGCTCATTTTGAATATTGTGGCATTTTAAATAGTTTGCACATTTTATTCATAAACCAAAAATCAAATTTAGAATAATATTTGCGTACAATTGTCCCAATTGCTATGCTCATCAAGAACAAGCTCTTCCGAGGATTCGGTTTCCGGCGCAAGATAAAT
>CAZWLH010000196.1:0-1147 GCA_964634675.1 uncultured Eubacteriales bacterium | reverse complement strand
TGTTATGGAAGTCGGTAAGAAGTACTTCGAGGAGCTCATCGATGAGATGAAGGCTAAGAAGGGCGTTAAGCAGGACGTTGAACTCACCGCCGATGACCTTAAGGTTCTCGCCGAGAAGTTCAAGGACGAGTACAAATCCAAGATCGGCAAGGATTTCCCGACCGATCCCAAGGAGCAGCTCATGGGCGCTGTTGAGGCAGTTTTCCGTTCTTGGGATAACCCCAGAGCTAACGTTTACCGTCGTGACAACGATATTCCTTATTCTTGGGGTACTGCTGTTAACGTACAGATGATGGCTTTCGGTAATATGGGTGACAACTGCGGTACCGGTGTTGCCTTTACCCGTGACCCCGCTACCGGTGAAAAGGGACTTATGGGTGAGTTCCTCACCAACGCACAGGGCGAAGACGTTGTTGCCGGTGTTCGTACTCCGATGCCGATCGCCGAGATGGCAGAGAAGTTCCCCGCAGCTTTCAAGCAGTTCAACGAGGTTTGCAAGACCCTCGAAGACCACTACAGAGATATGCAGGATATGGAGTTCACCGTTGAAGACGGAAAGCTCTTTATGCTCCAGACCCGTAACGGTAAGAGAACCGCTAAGGCCGCTCTTAAGATCGCTTGTGACCTTGTTGACGAGGGAATGATCGATGAGAAGCAGGCTGTTGCTATGATCGATCCGAGAAACCTCGACACTCTTCTCCATCCTCAGTTTGATGCCAAGGCTCTTAAGGCCGCTGTTCCGGCAGGTAAGGGTCTCGGTGCTTCTCCGGGTGCCGCTTGCGGTAAGATCGTCTTCACCGCAGAAGATGCAGAAGCTTGGAATGCACGTGGCGAGAAGGTTGTTCTCGTACGTCTTGAGACCTCTCCGGAAGATATCACCGGTATGAAGGCTTCTCAGGGTATCCTCACCGTCCGCGGCGGTATGACCTCTCATGCAGCCGTTGTTGCCCGTGGTATGGGAACCTGCTGTGTTTCCGGTTGCGGCGACATCGCTATGGACGAAGCCAACAAGAAGTTCACCCTCGCAGGCAAGACATATCATGAGGGCGACTATATTTCCATCGACGGTGCTACCGGTAACATCTATGACGGAATCATCCCGACTGTTGATGCCGAGATCGCCGGTGAGTTCGGCCGCATTATGGCT
>CAZWLH010000195.1:0-1159 GCA_964634675.1 uncultured Eubacteriales bacterium | reverse complement strand
AAGTAATCGGCGAAAGGAGAAAGAACAATGGGAAGAAGCGTTAAAAAAGGCCCTTACATTCAGCCTGTGCTTTTGAAAAGAGTGCAGGAAATGAATGAAGCAGGCGAAAAGCGTGTTTTGAAGACCTGGAGCCGTTCCTCCACTATTTTCCCCGATTTCGTCGGACATACGGTGGCAGTTCATGACGGCAGAAAGCATGTTCCGGTATATGTTACCGAGGATATGGTAGGTCATAAATTCGGCGAATTTGCTCCGACAAGAACCTTCAAGGGTCACGCCGGTGCAAAGACAACGAAGTAAGCGGTCGAAAGGAGAGTATGACTATGGAAGCAAGGGCAACACTCAGATATGCCCGCATATCACCTCGCAAGGTGCAGATAGTCCTGGATCTTATCCGTAATCAGGACGCTGACAAAGCCATGGCTATTCTTAGGTTCACACCGAAGGCCGCCTGCGAGTATCTTGAAAAGCTGCTTGCATCAGCTATTGCAAATGCAGAAAACAATCATCAAATGGATGTTTCCAAGCTTTACGTTGCAGAGTGCTACGTAGGACCCGGCCCGATTTTGAAGAGAATCAGAGCCAAGGACCACGGCCGCGCACATCGCATCTTAAAGAGAACATCTCACGTAACTCTGGTTCTCAGAGAACGTGAAGACTAAAAGGGAGGTTAAGTTATGGGCCAGAAAGTAAATCCCCACGGTTTCCGTGTCGGAGTTATCAAAAACTGGGATTCTCGTTGGTTTACCAAGGATAAGGATTTCGGCGATACTTTGGTTGAGGACTACAACCTCCGTAAGTTCCTGAAAAAGACTCTTTATGCTGCAGGTATTGCTAAGATCGAGATCGAGCGTGACGCAGCTCGCGTCCGCATTCACATTCACTGTGCTAAGCCCGGTATGGTCATCGGCCGCAAGGGCGAAGAGATCGAAAAGCTCAAGGTACAGTGCAAACAGCTTCTCAACACCGATAAGGATGTTTTCATCAATATCGTTGAGATCAAGAACCCCGATGTCAACGCAACCTTGGTTGCAGAGAGCATCGCGGCTCAGCTCGAGAAGCGTGTATCCTTCCGCCGTGCAATGAAGCTGTCCATTGGACGTGCAATGCGTTGCGGCGTTAAGGGTATCAAAACTCAGGTTTCCGGACGTCTCGGCGG
>CAZWLH010000194.1:0-1160 GCA_964634675.1 uncultured Eubacteriales bacterium | reverse complement strand
TCTACGTCATTCATCGCCATATAGATATACATTGCTTGGAGCAACGGGATTTCTTAGCCTTCGTATACAACCAAATCAGAAATTACCCCTATCGAACGATCGCAAAATGAGCGGCAACAAAAATCGACTTTTCTTTTGTGGTATTGCCAGCGAGCGTTTCCCCTCGACAAATCCATGTTATTTCCGCGGTTATTGCGTCCTCTTTTCTTCCGTCATTGCCTCTTTTCCTTGGTCGTTGCGAGGAGCAAATGCGACGCGGCAATCCCTATTCTTTTTAGGCCGTTGCGAGGAGCAAAGCGACGCGGCAATCCCCCATTCATTTAGGTCATTGCGAGGAGCAAAACGACGAAGCAATCTCGCTTGAATATGCCGCGAGTTTGAGATTGCTTCGGCTCCGAGGAGCCTCGCAATGACAAGATAAGTATTGCAAAGTCATTTTCATCATTGCCTCTTTTCCTTGGTCGTTGCGAGGAGCAAATGCGACGCGGCAACCCCTATTCTTTTTAGGTCGTTGCGAGGAGCAAAGCGACGCGGCAATCCCCCATTCATTTAGGTCATTGCGAGGAGCAAAACGACGAAGCAATCTCGCTTGAATATGCCGCGAGTTTGAGATTGCTTCGGCTCCGAGGAGCCTCGCAAAGACGAGGGGAGATTAAAGTCTCGCAAGAGCGAAAGCATACAAATAAGCCGCGCGTATGAGATTGCTTCGATTTCTATCGAAACCGAAGCAATGACGGAAAAAACAAACTCCACAGATATAAAATGGACGAAAAAAACCTCGCGGCGACGGGAAAACAAACAAAACAAGAGCCTTTACCGTTAAGATTTATTTTTAAAGACAAAAAAATAACCGTTTCGCAAGAAACGGTTATCTGGTGGGCAGGGGTGGATTCGGACCACCGAAGTCAGGTGACGACAGATTTACAGTCTGTTCCCTTTGGCCGCTCGGGAACCTACCCATATATTTTGGAGCTGGCGATTGGAATCGAACCCACAACCTGCTGATTACAAGTCAGCTGCTCTGCCAGTTGAGCTACGCCAGCAAATTCCTTTCAAAAAAATGGTGCCTTAGGGCGGAATCGAACCACCGACAGAGGGATTTTCAGTCCCTTGCTCTACCGACTGAGCTACCAAGGCATTTATTTTTTTGCCCCTAACTC
>CAZWLH010000193.1:0-1168 GCA_964634675.1 uncultured Eubacteriales bacterium | reverse complement strand
TTTACGAGAGACTTTGCCCATATATGCGAAGTCTTTATGGACATTTTCATTACATTGAATTGGTATCTGAGGAGAACTAGAGGGGCAACCGCAGCGACCTCTTGTGACTTGATTTTATGGGCGCTGCCCTACGGTGAGATGTTACCGTGGGGCGGCGCTTTTTTGTGTGGTGGGGGATGTTGGTCGCGGCGGTTTTTGTTGACTGTTGGGCAACTGCGCCAGTTACTTTCTCCCAGACCTAGGGACTGGGCACCAATAAATTTGCCAACTGTAAGACCCAGGGGCTGGGTCTGGGGAAGGATTTTTATCGGTGGGAGCCAGAAATTTGTTGGCGGAAGTGGAGAGTGTGGGTCTGAGGAACAGATGGCTGCCAGGGGAACCAAGAGTTGGGTCTAGGGAAGATATTGCAAGCTTGAGGGAAAAAGAAGCTTCTTCTTAGTGGAAAGCTCAGGGTCTTGTGGCGGGAAAACAGTGCGGGTGCCCAGGCCATGGGTCTTCTGGAGCGTGAGCGGTGTGGGGAGCCAAGAAGTGTGGCGGAGACTGAACCGCCCCGCAGGAGTTAAACATTTTCGGTAATCACACATTTCCCCGCCAAGCATATACTGTGATATAAGTTGCATTTGGGAGGCTTTTATATGCGTGAAAATAAAAGAATTTCCTCGGAAAGTTGTGATTTTCGAAAAGTTCACCCGATTATGTTGTCTGCAGCGTATCCACCAATACAGGTTTGTATGGAAAATCGGGAGTACGCAGAGCTTCTGAGTCACGACTATTGCGGAAATGTTTCGGAACTTTCGGCAATTACGCAGTATATCAATAACGAAAATCGAATGTCCTGCGAACATTGTGAGGCGGCAAAAACAATTCTGGGGATTGCAATGGCAGAAATGATTCATTTGCAAAAGCTGGGACAGTTGATTTTTTTGCTGGGGGGAACCATTGACTACTGCGCACGGAGCAGGGGCGAGGAGCAGCTTTGGTCACCGGATTGTCTCGACATCCCACGAAATATTCGAAATATGATTTTGGCAGACATTGAGGCGGAGCGAAATGCGATCAATCAGTACTGCAGACACATGCGGATGATAAAGGATTCTCATATCAATGCGGTGTTGGCTCGAATTATAAAGGATGAGCAATATCATATTGAAGTGTTGCAGGAATTACT
>CAZWLH010000192.1:0-1171 GCA_964634675.1 uncultured Eubacteriales bacterium | reverse complement strand
GCTTTTGTCTTAGGCTCGATAGCAAGCTCGATAACCGGCTCTGGGAATTCCATGGATTCCAGAATTACCGGATGCTGTTCGTCACAGATGGTATCACCTGTTCCAGTGAACTTGAAACCGATTGCTGCTGCAATATCTCCAGAGTAAACTTTGTCAAGTTCTTCTCTCTTATTTGCATGCATCTGCAAGATACGTCCAACACGTTCTTTTTTACCTTTTGTTGCATTTAATACATAGGAACCAGAGTTCATTGTTCCTGAGTATACACGGAAGTATGCCAGCTTACCAACGAATGGGTCTGTCATAATCTTAAATGCCAATGCGGAGAATGGTTCCTCATCTGAAGAATGTCTTACAACATCATTTCCGTCTTCATCAACACCCTGGATAGCCGGGATGTCAAGTGGTGATGGCATGTATTCAATAACTGCATCAAGAAGTTTCTGAACACCTTTGTTTCTGTAAGCTGTACCACAGCAAACCGGAACAGCTGTACATTCGCATGTAGCTTTTCTTAATGCTGCTTTCAATTCCTCAACAGATGGTTCTTCTCCTTCTAAATACATCATCATTAAATCGTCATCTAATTCGCAGATCTTTTCTACTAATTCTGTACGATATAATTCTGCATCTTCAGCCATATCTGCCGGTACATCAGTGATTGTAATATCATCACCTTTGTCATCATTGTAGATATAAGCTTTCATTTCAAATAAGTCAATGATTCCTTTGAAATCATCTTCTTTACCGATTGGCAACTGAATGCAGATTGCATTCTTACCTAATCTGGTCTTAATCTGTTCTACTGCACCGTAGAAGTTAGCACCTAAAATGTCCATCTTGTTGATGAATGCCATTCTTGGTACGTTGTAGTTATCAGCCTGACGCCATACGTTCTCTGACTGTGGTTCTACACCACCTTTTGCACAGAAAACACCTACAGCACCGTCAAGAACACGAAGGGAACGCTCAACTTCTACAGTGAAGTCAACGTGACCTGGGGTATCAATGATATTGATACGGTGTTCTAACGCACCTGCTTTTGGTTGGCAGTTTTCCTGCAATGTCCAGTGACATGTGGTAGCAGCTGAAGTAATTGTAATACCTCTTTCTTGTTCCTGCTCCATCCAGTCCATGGTAGCATTACCGTCATGAGTATCACCAATCTTAT
>CAZWLH010000191.1:0-1227 GCA_964634675.1 uncultured Eubacteriales bacterium | reverse complement strand
AACAGCTCAACAGCGCCAACTCCAAAATGCACACAAGCGCTTGCTGATGACGGCATCCAAACAGCCGCTTGGCGTTGAGGTAGGCAGAGTGTTTGACACAAATATGCAGCCATTGACACAGGATATTGTTGGCGGGTCAGATGGACATTCGGTCAAACTGCCTGATTTTGATACTCCGCATGTCGTCATCCATACACATCCGGCAAGCGGAATATTTTCACATGGTGACCTGACAAACTTTGCAAGGAACACAAACTTGCAGTTTATGACGGCAATCGGACATGATGGGCATATTTTTGCGGTCGAAAAGATTTCCAATTACGACTCGGACACTGTAAATGATATTGTTTGGCAGCTCAATTCAGAGATTGTCCGCCTACAAACCGTTCCACGTGAAGAACTATCGGATAGCAAACTGATAGAACAGGCGGAAGCACTCGTTCTGCAGTTTATCCAAGAGCTTGAAAAGTACGGAGTGAGGTTTTATGAGTAACCGGTTTACGCCAGAACACATTGCTGAATTGCAAAAATGGCTTCTTGAATATCCGATTGACCACGAATATGATGAGATGTGCGATATGTTGGACAGCCCCGCACCACCTGCTCAACTTGCATCTCGCCTTGCATACGATATTTTGAAAGAACTTGGAAAACTTCCGCCGGGCGTAGAATAAATGCGATAGAACGAGTAAGGAGAATTTTTATGGCGAAAGATGATTATCACGTTATTGTTTATCAGATTTTGGCATATCTGTATCAGTGCTTGAAGTCTGGCAAGGACGTGGATCAGGAGCTGCTCAAGAACACCAGCGTGTATTTCAAGATCAACGATCAAAGTATCAATGTCCGATACTGGAATTATATCATCTACCACCTGAGCGAGAGCGGTTTGATTGAAGGGGTCGATTTTGTTGAGGTGGACAATCTGCAATATCCGTATCCGTGCGACCTGAGTGACTGTACGATTACACCGCTTGGAATCGAATATCTGACAGACAATTCCTTTATTGCGAAAGCAAAGGCGTTTCTGAAAGATGTTAACGCAATCGTTCCGTTTTGATTTGCTGTCTTATAATGAACCACGATGCACCCGCACCGTGGTTTTTTTGTACCCATTTTCAGGAGGTGAGCGCGTGGTAAGAATCGACTGTTTTTGTTAAGTGCCCGAGGGCGAACCTTGCCCGGAGGGATAACGAGACAAAAGAAGTGGTTGGGGACATCACATGG
>CAZWLH010000190.1:0-1234 GCA_964634675.1 uncultured Eubacteriales bacterium | reverse complement strand
TTGAAGAATTTGAAAAATTTTTTTGCACCTACTTGACATAATGGGACGACTTGGGGCGAGTGGTCATACCGAAAGAGATAAGAAGAACAATGAAAATCCGCGACGGCGACCCGTTGGAGATTTACACAGCCGGGGACGGGGAGGTAATATTCAAAAAATATTCTCCGATCGGCGAACTGTCTCCCATTGCCGTTCAGTATGCCGATGCGATGATCAAGCACACATCCTGCCCGGTGCTGATATGCGATCGGGACTCATGCGTTGCGGCGGCAGGCTTGCCTAAGAGAGAGGTGCTCGAACGTAGGCTTTCTCCCTCTGCCGAAAAGTATGTCGAGTCGAGGACCGCTTTCACCGCAGGCGTCGACGAAGCCAAGCCGCTCAAGGCGCTCGACGGAAGCGAGCGAACCGCCTCGGTTCTTATTCCGATAATCAGCGCCGGTGATATTTCGGGCGCGGTCGTTCTTTTGACACCCGACAGCGGCGAGCTGCCGAACGACACCGATGTTTCTTTGGCGCGTGTTGCGGCATCGTTTTTGGGCAAGCAAATGGAGTGAAATTCAGCAATTTCAAACCGTGTTATCTCCCGGTACCGGCAGATAAACTTAAAACAAAAGCTGCACCTTGCAACTCGGAATTGCAGGGTACAGCTTTTTCGTTTGCTCGAAACTTTCGTTACGAATTGCCGGTTATCCGAGATCTCTTCAGACTTTTCTTCTTTCGGCCTTCAAATTCTCTATCTGTTCCTCTAAATCCTTAATTCTTCTGTCTATTCTTGCAGACCTTTCCGAAAGCTCATTTTGCCGTCCCTGCCTTTTGTTTTCAAATTCCGAAAAGTCAAGTCCGCAATAAATACGATCGTTAAGTTTGTCGTAAAGGCAAAAAAGACAAGAATAATATAGAAGAATATTATTATGACGATTACGACAACTGCTATTGCACGGGCCGTGCGGTTTGGGCGCATTTCAAAATTGTAAGGGATAATTTTGAAATTGACGAAGCGGTAAAATTTGAAGATATGATTGAAAAAATCTATAAATTCAATCGAAAATCAGGGCTTGAAATATTGCTTTGGGTAATTGAAAATTTCCCTAAATCACTTATTGATGCAAGAGACCAAGAGCATTGGGAACATATCAACTATCATTTGATATTCGGTGCTATGGCAAGTTGTGACGAACATACCGTCGCGCATAAGAAACATCAGCATCATATTTGTGTTACAGAAATGAAGAGT
>CAZWLH010000189.1:0-1265 GCA_964634675.1 uncultured Eubacteriales bacterium | reverse complement strand
GTCAAGGATTTTCCGGAATCTTCAAAGATAATTAAGATATTTCATCGATGGCTTTTCCAATATCATGTCTCATATATTTATTTTCAAAAGATACCCACTTTGTCGCCTCATAGGCATTGGCTCTGGCCTCTTTCAAATCAGCTCCCTTAGCTGTTACCCCTAAGACACGGCCTCCATTTGTCACAAGCTGTCCATCCGCAAACTTGGTTCCTGCATGGAAACAATAATATCCTTCGTGTTTGTCAAACTCTTCCAGTCCGCTGATTGGAAGTCCCTTCTTATAAGCAAGAGGATACCCCTCTGATGCCAATACAACACATACGGCTGCATTGTCCTCAAATTCCAGATCAATCTGATCCAAGGTTCCATCGATACAAGCCTCAAAAACTTCCACGATATCGGTCTTCATTCTTGGAAGTACAACCTGAGTCTCTGGATCACCAAATCTTGCATTGTACTCTAATACCTTTGGTCCATCTGGAGTCAGCATCAAACCAAAGAAAATGACACCTTTAAATTCTCTGCCTTCTGCTTTCATCGCATCCACAGTTGGCTGGAAAATATATTTCTTGCAAAATGCATCCACTTCCTCTGTATAGAATGGACTTGGTGAGAAGGTTCCCATTCCACCGGTATTGAGCCCTTCATCCCCATCTTTGGCACGTTTGTGATCCTGAGCGCTAGTCATGGTCTTTATGGTGGTTCCATCCACAAATGAGAGTACAGATACTTCACGACCAGTCATGAATTCTTCCACAACCATGGTATTTCCAGAAGCACCGAACTTCTTATCCAGCATGATTTCTCTCACGCCATCTTTTGCCTCTTCTAAGGTATTACAAATCAGAACCCCTTTTCCAAGTGCCAATCCATCTGCTTTCAAAACAATTGGAAATTTTGCTGTTTCCAGATAGCGAATTGCTTCCTCAGGGTCATCGAAATTCTCGTAGGCTGCAGTTGGGATGTTGTACTTCTTCATTAAATCCTTAGAAAATGCCTTACTTCCTTCCAGAATTGCCGCATTCTTTCTTGGTCCGAAAGTGCGGATTCCTGCTGCTTCCAGCTCATCCACAAGACCTCCCACCAGAGGATCATCCATTCCAACTACTACAAGATCGATTTCTTTTTCTTTTGCAAATGCTACTAATTTATCAAATTCCATGGCACCAATTGCTACACATTCTGCAAATTCTGTGATCCCTGCATTTCCCGGTGCACAATAAATCTTCTCTACTTTACTGCTCTTTGCTACGCTGTAAGCAATT
>CAZWLH010000188.1:0-1299 GCA_964634675.1 uncultured Eubacteriales bacterium | reverse complement strand
TAATTTTTTGACCTTTAAGAAATTTAGACTTGACTTTTATTAGCAGGTCTGTTTTAAAGCTTCGTGCATCACGTTCAAACTCAATAACTTTATTCTCGGTAAGCAACAGCAAAAGCTCATTTAGTCGTGAAAGCTCAATGCCGGTTTTTTCAATGATCTCCGCCTTTTCCGTCGGCAAGTCTGGAGATAGAGCAATAATAAGTTTGATTCCTTCGGCAGAAAGTATAGCATTAACTACTTCTCTCGCAACTTCGGGGATACTATCGGATATATTATTTATTAAAGACGACTTAACGATACACGCCGCACCGTCATCGTCCCATATTTTAAGCCCATATGAGCCGATTATCCTAAGGTTGCCATCTACCTTACTTTTGGCTTGAATCTTACGGTCGCCGACCTCGGCAAAATATAAACCTTTCCACATTTGCCAAAGGTCGTCACCCAATTCACGGCGAATATTGCCGTCATATCGGCCATTTACAGCTGAACTCCAAACATACTCGGTGCCTATCTGCTCGATTCGACGGACTACCGACTCCAAATCACTGTCGGATTCAGTATCAAGCAAAACATCCAAGGATACCTTGTAAATTTCACCGATTGACTTTAAGTTAAAGCAATCGGGCAAGCATTCGCCTGATTCCCACTTGGAAACAGCTTGTGCCGATACTCCTATCATTTCACCGACCTGCGCTTGCGTATAGCATAACGCTTCGCGGTGATGCTTTAGCTTTTCACCGAATTTGATTTGATCTAACATAATTATACCTCCAAAATTCAAAATCAAAGAAGCTTCCTTATGTTCAGTATAACCGTTCATGCTTCAATTTGCAATTGTATATTTATTGCAAAGTATCCTTAGTTCTCAACTAATGGTTGTATCACAAAACTGCAAATCTATGGAAAAGAAAAAACCTGCCGAAATGGCAGGTCTAAGTTTCATATTCAAACGCACCCTCAAAACCGAACAAGAAAAGAAGAACAGAGGAAAAAGGTCAAGCCCTCGGTCTATTAGTACCGCCTAGCTGAACACGTCACCGTGCTTACACATGCGGCCTATCAACCCGGTAGTCTACCGGGGACCTTACTAACTTAAGTTATGGGATATCTTATCTTGAGGTTGGCTTCACGCTTAGATGCTTTCAGCGTTTATCCAATCCGCACTTAGCTGCCCGGCTATGCCACTGGCGTGACAACCGGTGCACCAGAGGTGCGTCCATTCCGGTCCTCTCGTACTAGGAACAGCTCCTCTCAAATATCCTACGCCCACGACAGATAGGGACCGAACTGTCTCAC
>CAZWLH010000187.1:0-1314 GCA_964634675.1 uncultured Eubacteriales bacterium | reverse complement strand
CCTGTCTGATGCTGGCATGATCGAGACCTACGGCGGTCAGTATCTGGAGAACGCCGCCGACGCCTGCGAGAAGCTGCTGAAGGGCTGAATGCTATAAAAAGAAGACCGGGCCTTGTTGTTTGGGTGGAACATCCTCCGGGGTGTGCCCACCGTGGACAGCAAGGCTCGTTTTTGTACATGATGTTACAGAAAGTTTATTGAATTTCTGCACAAACCGTGTCATACTAAGAAAAAACGCGGAAGGAGCTTTCACTATGAACCACGATGTACTTACGTTCTACCCCCAACACCCCTCAGATGCCAAAACACATCAGATCGAGACCAGCGCCATGCCCACTCTTGTGCAGGAGGCACCATTTTCGGTAAAAACACTGTGTGATGAATTTTCTGCCGACGCCGAACGCTTTTATGCTGCCTATGTGGACAAGCGCTTCGAGGTTACGGGCATTGCCAAAAAGGTCGGCCCGGACATCCACAACAAGCCCTCCATCGAGCTGTCCGACCGTGCGGACGGGCAGACCTATGCGCTGGTAATCTTCCCGACTGACGACCACTATCACAAAGTCGCAGTCGGTGACACAGTCGTTGTCCGCGCCAATTACCTCGTGATGAGCAACCACTATGGCACGGTCATGAAGTTCAGCGAGCTTGTATCGGTGGCAAAATGAGCCGGGCGGTGTGGAATCATCCGTTGTTTGACGGAGAAAGGCTGTGGGAGAACGCCTGCGTTGTGATCGAGGACGGCATCATCACCTCCATCTCCGAGGCAGAGCACAGCGACACCCGTGCGCTGCTGATGCCGGGACTGATCGACGCACACACCCACATGAACACCTCGGCGCAGGTCGATGCCATGTTAAAAAACGGCGTTGTTGCCACCTGCGACGTAGCCGCTTCTGCGTGGCTGGTCGAGAACGCCCACCCCTTTACCATCGTTTCTTCGGCAGGTATGACGATGGGGACGCTGAATGGTCGCGGCTATGTCAAAAATGCACTCGAGAACGGCGCAAGCTATCTCAAGGTGCTGCTGTTTGAGCCGAACCTGATGCCAAAGCCCGTGCTGAAAAGCATCTGTCAGACTGCACACGAGAACGCACGCAAGGTAGCCGTCCACGCAACCTCACTGAAAGCCGAAAAAATGGCGCTGGATTGCGGGGCAGACATCCTGCTTCATGTTCCCATGAAGGAAAAGCTGTCCGAAAGTCTCGCGCAGGAGATCGCCGCGCGCGGGGTTGCGGTCGCGCCCACCCTTATCATGATGGAAGCCTTTGCACACAGCGGGCAAAATGGGTATCTGCCCGAACACTACCAGAA
>CAZWLH010000186.1:0-1335 GCA_964634675.1 uncultured Eubacteriales bacterium | reverse complement strand
CCCAATGCTCATACTCCCTGATAAGCTGTGCTTCATAATCAACCTTTTCTTTTTTTGCCATAGCTTACACCGCCTATCTCGGTCTGCCAATGAATACAATCGAGGACCGGCTCTGCACAGGACGGTATACTACACCGAGTCTTTCATTGGCAGCTTCCACAACCTTACCATCTCCTACATAGATTGCTACATGAGTGATATTGAAAAATCTTCCATTGTTGCTGTAACTGTAAAAGATTAAGTCCCCCGGCTGCATTTCATCATAATTTACCAGGTAATTATTGTCATAACAGTATTTACCCTCTGCTGCGGCTGTATTTGCACCTTCATACATGATGTTCACGCCTGCATTCTGCCATGCATAATATGCAAGTGAACTGCAATCATAATAATCACCGCTATCACGATAATCCTGACTGTATGGATAACCAACCTTTGATAATGCGTACTCCACAACCTTTTTCCCATTGGCATCAGAAATTGCATCCACAATCGCCTGATACTGTTCAGGGCTTAGTGTTTCTCCCGGATCACCTCCACCACCTGTATATCCTATCATTGCCAGATACTCCGGCTTCATCAGTTCCTCAAGCATTTCCTGTTCTTCTGCATTAAAGCCATACTCCGAAATCATGTCCCGATAGGTTTTCAGCTCCACATTGACCTCTTTTACTTTGGTTGTTGTGGTATTGCCCTCATCATCTGTATCCGTGTCGGTTCTGCCGGATATGGAATAACTGCACATATCATCAAAGACAGCTTTCAGATTCTGTTTTGCCTTATCTGTCATATCCGTAGCGGTATCACCGTTTCCGTGCTTCACCATATAAACTGCAAGAATGTCGTAATAATTATCCGGTGTTCCGGCACCTTCAAAATCCACATAAATCTTTTCACTCGTGTCATAACCGGAATGGTTGGTTAATTCTGTATTGACATCACCATTGAACTCTGCCACATACGCTGACAACACATCCTGCATGGTATCTCCCGACGAAATAGACGGAAAGAACATGGCAAAAGGCGAGTTATAAATAATTGCAATAACCGCAATGACAGGGATTGCCACGACTGCCACAAGAAGTACAAGCAGTAATAACACAAGACCTATAACCGGAGCTGCCGCTTTAATCATCATGGACACCCTTCTTAAAACCAGATCCTTTACCAGCTTTGCAAAGCTGTCCTTCTGCTGTTCCTCTGCATTTAACTTATCCAGAAAGAATTTCAGCTTACGGTTTCTGTTTGTGACCTGCATATCCTTGTATTCAACCGCTACCCCTGCCGCATATCCCGCCGCAATTCCTATAGCTGTGCCGACACCGGGTGAAACCG
>CAZWLH010000185.1:0-1343 GCA_964634675.1 uncultured Eubacteriales bacterium | reverse complement strand
GCGCATCTCAACTGCCAACCGTGTCGAATAGTTATCTGCAAAATATGGAAGGTGCGGCGATTATGAATGAGTTAGTCTATCCGGGACTTGCAGAATATGGTGCTGGGAAGTACAAACATCTCTTAGCGAAGAAAATTTTATTCGAGGACAATGGAAAAACGGCAGTGGTGACGCTACGTTCAGATGTTTCTTTTAGTGATGGCTGCAACATAACCGCGGACGATATCATCTATACTTATCATTATCTGGCAAGTCCGGATGTTGCCTATGATGAACAGGTGAAGTTATGGTGTATCGAAGGTGCTGAAGTTTATTGCTATGGGCAAGCAGATAAAATCACAGGAATTGAAAAAGTGAGTGAAAAGGAAGTAAGATTTACATTTGAAGAAGAGTCTTTAAACAATTTGGCAATTTTTACTATTCCGGTGTTGCATCCGACTTCTCACGAGTATGAGACTGTGAATCTGGAAACTGAGAATGTAGGAACGGGTGCATATAAAATTAATTCCTTCATTCCATATGAAGAGGCTGTGCTTGATAGAAACGAGTACGCAGCTGATAAAGGCACTTATAAGAAGATAAAGATTGTCATTTCTGATTTGAGTAAATTGGACGGGCAGTTGATTGACACCATGATTATACCAAAGAGCAGCATTGATGAGATTGAAAAATTGGGAGCATATGATATTTATTGCGCATACGCAAAGGATAGAGATTTTATCTTATTTGACCTAAATGATGAGGTAATGTCGAATGTGGAAAATCGCCAGAAATTTACAGAGGCGTTGAATCGTGAGCAAATCTTCGATGCTGGACTTGAAAAGGGAAGATTTTCCTATGGTCTGATTGCAGGAAACAAAGAAATGCCCAATTTTGAGAGTCTTATAAAGGAAACTTATAGTGCGAAAGAATTGGACGTTGTTTTGCCCGAAGCTTATTCGGGAACCGAAAAAAGTATCTTTGATGAGATAAAGAAACAGCTGAACGGAGCTGGTGCGAATGTAAAAATAGATGGAGATGCTTCCGTATCTTACTATTATGGTCAACTGGATGATATAATAACAGGGTTTGAAATACCAGAATTTTATGAGAAGTTAAATGGAAAGACATTAAGTAAAGCGGGCGACTTGTTGGAAAAATGTCTGGTTGAATGTTATTATGTGATTCCGCTGCACAATGAAGGATATTATACAATTAATCTCTGTAACAAAAGGGAGATTGGAATATTAGAAAATCGATATTAGAAGGAAATGGGAACTATAAGATGGAACAGAAAAAGAGCAGCGTATACACAATCTCAATAACAGCGGTCATGACAGCCATCATTTGTATCGTTGCTCCTG
>CAZWLH010000184.1:0-1351 GCA_964634675.1 uncultured Eubacteriales bacterium | reverse complement strand
GAAGAAAACACACAGGAGATGTGGGAGCACTTTATATGCTGCTCTACGGTGTGGGTCGATTTGGAATTGAGATTCTTCGTTCTGATAACCGTGGTACGGTGGGAGCACTTTCTACCTCACAGGCAATCTCCATTGTGATCATTGCGGGATCTGTGGTGTTATTTGCTAGGAATAAGATGAGAGATAAGAAGTGTCGTGCGTGATAATGGTGTGTTTCTTGCTAACGATAAGTGCATTTGCGGCAAATTTATACGTGGCTTCGCAGGAGCTTGAAAAACCAGTATTCGTTGGAATTGAAGATGGTTATTATACACTTACTTATGGCATCGAAGCGTGGAAATATTATACGGTTACAGCTACCGAACTCGACGGAAATAGGGCTACTGTTTCCGGAACAATTACTTCAGGCCACATAATGACTGGATGGGATAGTGATGGCGAATACATTTGGCCATGTTGTTCTGTTTGCGGTGCACCTTCTGATGAAAAGTATGAGAAACCTGAAGTTCATATAGTTGGCGATGATACTGTCTGTCGTTCCGAGCAATATCAATTCACTGTTTCAGTTCCAAGCAATTGTGAATTTTCCGATTGTTTAGGATCTATCTGGCAGTTTACACCTTAGCTCCAAGCGGATGGCACATATTTATGTGTTATTGAGAACGACGGTGATTACCACGGATGTGATTCAATAAATATAAGAATGAACATATTCTATTTAATTGATGATAGAGCATATTCTTTCCAGGTTGATAAAGCCGTGACGGTTGTTGAGCATTATGACGCAAAGTCTGCTACTGCGGCCGAGGTCGGCAATATCGAGTATTGGTATTGTACGGCTTGCGAGAAGTATTATTCTGATAAAAACGGCAACACAGAGATTACAAAAGCGGAAACTGTTTTAGCGAAGATCACACCGGAAATCATTAATGGCAGTGATCAAAAAGTTACTGCCGGTGAGAAGAAAGAACTTGCTTTCCGTTCAAATGCTGCATTTGCAGATTTTATAAGAGTTGAAGTCGATGGTGTAGCGCTTGATGCAATGTCTTATACTGTAAAAGAGAATGATGCATCACCTACAACCGGAGATAACCGTTACATGGCACTGTGGCTGGCACTTCTCTTTGCGAGTGGCAGTTTGCTTGCGGTAACAGGTATTTTCGGAAAAAAGAAAACAATGGAATAGCGTAACAGAAAAAATCCCGTATGTTCACCTTACAGACGGGATTTTTTTCGCTTGACGATTATATCATTGCTATATATCTATATATTGAATAAATTGTTATATTTTCCTACAAAACGGCACAAAAAAAGGAACTCACTTTCGTGAATTCCTTATGCGGAAGACGGG
>CAZWLH010000183.1:0-1377 GCA_964634675.1 uncultured Eubacteriales bacterium | reverse complement strand
CCTACATCCTCTATCTATTTTGCCTGAATCGTGATTGCTCTGTCGTTTACATCTACCACAACGCCGTCAATAGACGCATGTACAGGCAGACTCAGTGCATTTTCCTTTGCCTCACCGATGAGCTGTCCCTCTGTTACCAAAGCTCCGACCGCAACGACCGGAACAGCCGGCGCACCAATGTGCTGACTCAAAAGAATCTTTACTCTCTTGGCTGTCAATTCCTGCTCATCTAACGGTGCCTTGGAGTCATACTTGTCAAGTCCGAGTCTGGACTGCAGACGCTTAAGCGGCACGGCACGATATATTCTCTCTTTTTTGACTGGCTCTGCCTCTATGCCCTTCGGAACGGCAACTCCGCTGGCACGCAGACCCGTTTTGTACTCCTGAATCAGGCTTCTTGGAGACAATCCCTGTGTGCAGGAATACATCTCGCACAAGCCACAGGAAACACAGAACATTGTATCTAAAAACGGCTTTACATCCTGTGTTGTTCCGCTTGTTGCCGCACGCATGAACGCATGAGGCTCGATTGGATGTCCGAGCAGATTACGCGGACACAAGTCCGTACACATCTGACACTGACAACAGGAGGCCATTGCTCTTTTCAAATTTATTTGGGAATTCCCCTTTTTCTTCATTACGACCGGATGTGTATCCTCCAATACCAAAATTGCATTTGAGGTTCGAGAAATCACATCCTGCAGTCCTACCAGTTTGCCCGTCATAGGTCCGCCCATAATATATGCAGGACTCTTTGCAGTAACACCACCTGCCAGCTTCAGCACCTCTTCCACCTTCATTCCAAGCGGAACGACACGTGTGCATGGCTGTGCAACCTCTCCGGTAATGGTAATATATTTCTTGGTAACAGGTATTTTGTGCTGCACTGCCTTATAAATATTGTATACAGTCTCTACGTTAAACACTGCAACACCCACCTCGATTGGGATACTTCCCGGCGGTACTACCTTTCCGGTAGTCTCATAAATCAGGATCACTTCATCTCCTGCCGGATAAACCTCCGGTAAAAGTCCGAGTGAAATAGCTGGAAAGGAACCCATTTCTGCTTTTACAGCCTCTACCGTGCTCGTATAAGCTTCCTTTACGCCAATGATAACCTCTTCGGCTCCGACACAGTCCGCCATAAGCTTTAATGTGCTCAGTATCTCAAAGGCATGAGCCTCCAACAGTTGACGATGAAGTCTAAGCAAAGGCTCACATTCGGCACAATTCAATATGATCGTTTTTGCACGTGTGTCAAGTTTTCCATATGCTGGAAATCCTGCTCCGCCTGCTCCGGCTACGCCGGCCTGTTTTACAATCTGGATAAGCTCCTTTAATTCCATGTTATTACTCCAATTCTGTTCCGTCATCCAC
>CAZWLH010000182.1:0-1380 GCA_964634675.1 uncultured Eubacteriales bacterium | reverse complement strand
GTCCGAAACGACGCTGGAGGTGGGCACGCCGGAGGCGTCCCACAGCGGGATGTCGGTGTAAGGCTGCGGATAGCGGAACACCTGCTCCGGCCAGGACACCGCTGCTACGGCGTAGCCTACCGCAGCCGGGTGGAAGGGATAGCTGCCGTAGCCGCCAAACACTTCCTTGCCGATCAGAACGCCGGCCAGCACGGCGGCGGCCAGAACGTACCAGTCCACTGTGGCAGGCATCAGCAGGGCGATCAACAGCGCAAAGCTCTCGTTGGAGCAGTCGCGGCTCTGGTACACCCGGCGGCGCAGCAGCGACACCAGACGGTCGCACAGGTTGCCCAGCAGCACCGCGCCCATGCACAGCAGCAGCGGGCGCAGGCCGTAGAGGTAACAGGACATGGCCAGCAGCGGGATGGCCATCCAGCAGACGTGCCGATAATACCGGCCCGTCTTTGCCAGCTCCTGCTCCTGCCATTGGATCAAAGATTCTTCCATGGTCCGCTCCTTACAGCGCGGCCAGCTGGGCGACAGCCTCGGCGGGCTGTGCGGCACCAAACACGGCGCTGCCCGCCACCAGAACGTCAGCACCGGCCTCAACACACAGCGGTGCAGTGGAAGCGTCTACGCCGCCGTCCACCTCCAGCAGATAGTGTGCGCCCCGCTTCTCGCGCTCGGCTTTGAGCCAGCGCAGCTTGTCAAGTGCCGAGGGCATGAATTTCTGCCCGCCAAAGCCGGGCTCCACGCTCATTACCAGCACCAGATCCAGCTGATCCAGATACGGCTCCAGCGCCTCGGGTGCAGTGCCGGGCTTGATGGTCAGGCCCACCTTGCAGCCCAGCGCTTTGACGGTGTCGATGGTCTTTTGGATGTCGTCCTCGCACTCCAGATGGAAGTTGTAAAGGCTCGCGCCTGCCTGAACGAACGCCTCGGCATACGCCAGCGGGTGGCTGATCATCAGGTGGACGTCATAAAAGGCGTCCGGCAGTGCTTTGTGCAGGCTTTTCAGCACCGGGACACCAAAGCTGATATTGGGGACAAAATGGCCGTCCATCACGTCATAGTGCAGCATTTTTGCACCGGCATCCAGCGCCATGCGGCAGTCTGCGCCCAGATGAGAAAAATCGGCCGAAAGAATGGAAGGGCTTACGATGGTCATTTTATTATACTCTCCGTTGTTCTAAGAGATTTATCTACCAGAAGTCTCGTGTTAGCGGGGCGATTTCCGGCCCCGCGCGCACAGGACATGGTTACTCTTTAGTTTACATGAAAACGGGCAAAAAATCAAACCCAGAGCCGTGTTTTTCACGGAAAGAACGTAAAACAGCCAGACCATCCCCCGGCAGCCGGGGGTAGTCTGACTGCAAACGATCAGTTGACGGGTTTCATGCT
>CAZWLH010000181.1:0-1381 GCA_964634675.1 uncultured Eubacteriales bacterium | reverse complement strand
ATAAATTACAGGAGGTAATTGTTATGACTATTAAACCTTTGGCAGACCGTGTTGTAATAAAAGCGGTCGAAGCTGAGGAGACCACAAAGAGCGGTATCATTCTTGCAGGTGCCGCTAAGGAAAAGCCGCAGGTCGCAGAGATCGTTGCGGTCGGCCCCGGCGGAAAAGTTGACGGAAACGACGTTACGATGTACGTTAAGGTCGGCGATAAGGTCATTACGAGCCAGTATGCAGGCAATCCCGTTAAGGTCGACGGTGTTGAATACAGCATCGTACGTCAGTCGGATATTCTTGCTATCGTTGAATAATTTGGAGGTAATTTATAATGGCTAAGGAAATTCTTTTTGGTGAGGATGCCAGAAAAGCACTTCAGGCCGGTGTTGATAAATTGGCCGATGCCGTAAAGGTAACTTTGGGACCTAAGGGCAGAAACGTAGTTCTCGATAAAAAGTTCGGTGCTCCGCTTATCACTAACGACGGTGTTACCATCGCAAAGGACATTGAGCTTGACGATCCTTTCGAAAATATGGGTGCTTCTCTTGTTAAAGAGGTTGCGACCAAAACCAACGACTGCGCCGGTGACGGTACCACTACCGCTACCGTTTTGGCACAGGCTCTTATCCGTGAGGGTATGAAGAACGTTGCCGCGGGTGCAAATCCGATGGTCGTTAAAAAGGGTATTCAGATGGCTGTCGATACCGCTGTTAACACCGTTGTCGGCAACTCCAAGAAGGTAAACGGTGCCGATGATATCGCCCGTGTCGCCACCATTTCGGCCGGTGATGAGTTTATCGGCAAGCTTATTGCCGAGGCAATGGAAAAGGTTTCGGCCGACGGTGTCATCACCGTTGAGGAATCCAAGACCGCCGAGACATACTCCGAGGTTGTCGAGGGTATGCAATTCGACCGTGGATATATCACTCCGTATATGGCTACCGATACAGACAAAATGGAAGCCGTTATCGACGATCCGTTCATTCTTATTACCGATAAGAAGATTTCCAACATTCAGGAGATCCTTCCGCTTCTCGAGCAGATGGTACAGTCGGGCGGCAAGCTCGTTATAATCGCCGAGGACGTCGAGGGCGAGGCTTTGTCTACCCTTATCGTCAACAAGCTCCGCGGTACCTTTACCTGCGTTGCCGTTAAGGCTCCCGGCTTCGGCGACAGACGTAAGGAAATGCTTCAGGATATCGCTATCCTCACCGGCGGTCAAGTCGTTTCGAGTGAGCTTGGCTTTGAGCTTAAGGATACAACAGTTGATATGCTCGGTCGCGCACGTCAAATCAAGGTCGGCAAGGAAAATACCATTATTGTTGACGGCGCCGGCAATTCCGATGAGATTAAGAACCGTATCGGTCAGATAAGAAATCAGATCGAG
>CAZWLH010000180.1:0-1432 GCA_964634675.1 uncultured Eubacteriales bacterium | reverse complement strand
AGAATTATGCAAGTGTTTTTTTATTATTTTTCAATCGATTATCAATCTTTTTTCTAACAATAATAAAACAAATAATATGTGTTCCAAGTGTTAAAATCCAGCTCACCGGATAAGTCATATATAACGAGGTTACATTATGAAATTCTGGGAGTTTAAAGAATGTAAAAATCCAAAATAATCTTGTTCCACAAGCTCCGATCATTGAGACGATCATCGGCATAACAGAATAACCAAGACCACGAAGGGAGCCGACCATTACATCCATCATGCCACATAATGCATAAGTTCTTGAAACCACATTCAAACGATACATTCCCGCAGTCATAACCTCTGCACTGGTTGTATAAAGTCCCAGAAGCGGTTTTCCAAAGAACACTGCGAAATTTCCTAATACTAAACCAACTACAAAAACACACCCCTGTGCCACATATAAGATCTTATTCACACGTTCATATTTCCCTGCACCTACATTTTGGCTGGTAAATGTGATTGCAGCCTGGTGAAATGCATTCATCGCAACCCATACGAATCCTTCAATATTCGCTGCAGCCGAATTTCCTGCCACTGTAATCGCACCAAATCCATTAACAGATGCCTGAATGATTACATTTGAAATTGAAAATACTACGCCCTGAAAACTCGCAGGTAATCCAATCTTTATTATCTTCTTAAATTTATCATTGTAAATATGAAGCTTTTTCAAATCAAGTCTGATTCCGCCCTCTTCTTTCAGCATACATCTTACAATCAATGTTGCTGAAATCGTCTGCGAAATAACAGTTGCAATGGCTACACCTGCGACTCCCATATGAAATATAATAACAAATATCAAGTTAAGTATTAAGTTAATAATACCTGCTGCGAATAGGTAATACAACGGTCTCTGTGTATCCCCTATAGCTCTTAATATAGCACTACCAAAATTGTAGATCATTGTAGAAGTCATCCCAAGAAAATAGATTCTCAAGTACAAGGTTGCCAACTCAATTACTTCTGGCGGACTTTGCATCATCGTTAAAATCTGCTTTGCACCGAAACATCCTATTACAGTGAGAATCAATCCACTTATCACGCTAAGCAACATTGCTGTATGTACAGTCTCCGTCAAATCTTTTTCCTGCTTTGCCGCATAATATCTTGCAACCAAAACATTCGCACCAATCGATAAGCCCATAAAGAAGTTTGTCAAAAGATTGATCAGCGCTGTATTAGATCCAACCGCTGCAAGAGCAGTATCTCCAGCAAAACGACCAACTACAATAACATCAACTGCATTGAACAAAAGCTGTAATAGACTGGAACACATAAGCGGAACTGAAAACAATAGCATCTTTCCAAGCACCGGACCCTCGCACATATCCATCTCATATTTTTTATTTTTTGTACTTTGCACAATCCTTCCCCCTCATCATTCGTCAATATTCACATTATA
>CAZWLH010000179.1:0-1453 GCA_964634675.1 uncultured Eubacteriales bacterium | reverse complement strand
AACATTTCGAAAAATGGGTCGATTGGGCAAAGAAAAACGGCTACGGCCTCGATTTCAACCCCACCTGCTTCTCACATTCCATGGCAGAAAGCGGCTTCACCATTTCGAGTGCCGACGAAAACGTTCGCAATTTCTGGATAAAGCACTGCAAGGCTTCGCGTAAGGTCGCAGAGTATTTCGGAAAAGAGCTCGGACAGACCTGCTGCACCAACTTCTGGTTCCCCGACGGATATAAGGACACCCCCGTTGACCGTGAGGCTCCCCGTCGCCGTATGATGACGGCTCTTGACGAGGTTTTCGCCGAGCCTATCGACGAGAAGTATAACCTTGACGGACTTGAGAGCAAGGTCTTCGGAATCGGTGCCGAAAGCTACACCGTAGGCTCCAACGAGTTCTGTGTCGCTTACGCAACCTCACGCAAAAAGATGTGCACACTCGATGCCGGACATTATCATCCGACCGAGGTTATTTCCGACAAGATCCCGACCGTTCTGCTTTTCACGAACGACCTTTTGCTCCACGTCAGCCGTCCCGTACGTTGGGATTCCGACCACGTAATCGTGCTTGATGACGAGCTTTGCGCAATAGCACAGTCTATCGTCCGCAACGATCTTCTCGACCGCACCCACATCGGTCTCGACTTCTTCGATGCAAGCATCAACCGTGTTGCCGCTTGGGTTATCGGTATGAGAAATATGCAGAAGGCTCTTCTCAAGGCTATGCTCGAGCCGACCGCAGAGCTTAAAAATATCGAGCTTAACGGCGATTACACCTCACGTCTTGCTCTTACCGAGGAATACAAGTCCTATCCGTTCGGTGCGGTTTGGGATTACTTCTGCGAGGTCAACGGTGTTCCCGTTGGCGAGGCTTGGCTTGACGAGGTCAAGACCTATGAAGAGGAAGTTCTTTCCAAGAGAGTATAAGGCACTAAAGCAAAATCCCTCAACCGTCGGTCGGCTGAGGGATTTTTCACACATAAAAACGAAAAAGGCTGTCGGAAAACCCGACAGCCGTTATTTCGTCATGCAAGACTTTGGTCTTTAGTTGGCCTTGTTAAGACGGACGATAAGAGCAGATTTCTTTCTTGCAGCGGTGTTCTTATGAAGAATACCCTTAGAAACAGCCTGATCGATCTTCTTGACAGCTACCTTAACGACCTCTGCTTTATCGGCAGCATTGGTCTCGATAGCGGCATCAGCCTTCTTGATTGCAGTCTTAAGAGCAGAGTTGATGCTCTTGTTACGCATATAGTTAGCTTCGGCGATGAGTACGCGCTTCTTGGCGGACTTAATGTTAGGCATAGTTCCACCTCCTTGAAAAATTACCTGTTAATCCACAGTGAGTATATAATACCACTTAACGGAACAAAATGCAATACTTTTTTGCCTGAATTTGAATTTTTTTGTGTAGATAAATCAATGATAGGTAACACTTTTCTCAAAAAAATAAGATG
>CAZWLH010000178.1:0-1508 GCA_964634675.1 uncultured Eubacteriales bacterium | reverse complement strand
CGTCAATCAGGGCAGAAATCTACTGTGTCAGGATGATGTCCGCAAAGTAGAGTAAGAATATGGATTTAAAGTCATCGTCTGAACTTCAATTTTATATGTTAAACAATATCCTAATTTCTTCTCAAGCATATACTGTTGAAGAACGCTTGCCTCGTTTGGAAGAAGCTATGTGTTTAACATGTCCTAAATATCATGAAAAAGGGGTTCCAAAGATTCTTTCATATGAGGAAATTATAATCCTAAATAATATCGCCGGATGTCAGCAGACCTGCGGAAATTTATCAAAAGCAATACAAATCTTAACCAGCATAAAAAAGTACTATGAAAACGGTATGCTTAATTCAGAGGAAATTTTAAGAACCCAACCTTTAATACTATATAATCTTTCAAAGTGTTATGGTTTATCTGGAAGATATGATGAATGTATTGAAATTTGCAATCTTGGAATTAGAATTGCTCGTGAAACTGGACGCTGTGGTTTTTTAGAGAAAATGTTATATAATCGGGCATGGTCACTTTCGAAGAGAAATTACTCTGGTGATATTATGCAGGCAAAGGAATCTATCAAACTTGCTTTATATATGGCTACTGTAATGGAAAACCACAACGCCGTAGACCATTATAAGCAGTTTATAAAGAACACATTCTCGGAATTCGACCTATTGTAGCATAACGGCATATGGTTCATCGCACTGAGGCAAAAGAGCATTTTCACTTTGGAGCAAAACAAGATTATTTACGAGAAGAAGTGATAGCACGATAGCACATACAAATGAGAATATTCTTTTCATTAGGATCGCCTCCGCTGCATGTTCTATATGGATATATTTTACAGCGAATTGAGAAAAAAGCCATGCTGTGAGTGGAAAGTTTAGTTTTCCATTTACGACAAGACTTTTATGTTCTCTCAAAGGATATTAACAAGTCTAAATGTTATGCCATAGTCATTTGCAGAAGTAAATTACCTTGATTTCATAAAAAGTTGAGGGGCAAGGCACAAATACCTTACCCCTCAATTTTTACTTATTACAACGTTACTATCTTATTTGCGAACTTTGTCATAACCTCGTCTACGATGTCAGTATATCGGCCTTGTGCAATCAGCTTGTTGCGAAAGGAGCGCAGGGCGTTAAAGATATATCAACGTTCTTCTGTTGTGCGATAGAGGTCATACTTTCGTTTTCTCATACAAAGATCACCTCGGCATTGACAGTTTCCGTAACCGATGACCGTAGAGCGTTCATCCTGCCGACCCATTCCATCTGATTGTCAGCTTTCAGTTCCTCTGTAATGCCCTCACACTCTGCTCGTTGCTTCATAAGACGGTCAAACAGTTCCTGTGCCTGCTCTTCAATATCGGCAAGGTGGGATTGCAGATTGCCGTTTGTAAGCAGATTGGTGTAGAGGACTTTCTTATGTTCTCGGATATACCGCAAATGACGCTGTCCCCATATGCCGATATGCCTTTCTTCTTTTTCGGCGGGTAATTCCAAACAAGGGATATAATA
>CAZWLH010000177.1:0-1523 GCA_964634675.1 uncultured Eubacteriales bacterium | reverse complement strand
CCTCAAAGCCCACGAAGCGGACGTTGGGCCACTGCACGGCGCAGTGAGCCATAAAGCGCAGGTCGCCGACCGAGCGGGGGACCTCAACGGGGTCGCAGTCCATCAGGCCGCTCTCAACGATGGGGTGGCAGCTGGGGCAAACCAGACGCTTGGCCACGGATGCGCCGATCAGGGGCAGGCCGGTGCCAACGATAACGATCTGGTTCTCCTTGATGCTCTTTGCAATGGCATAAGCCTGCATTTCCTGTTTGGTATACTTAGTGTAATCCGACATAGCGTTTATACCCTCCCTGTTTCTCAGTGCGTGGTGGAATAACCCAGATGCGGCTCGTTCTTCAGGCGCATCAGACGTGCGCCGCCGATCTTGTCCAGCAGTGCGGGCTGATCCTCAATGCTGTACACCCACTTGTCCAGATAATCCTTGAAGGTCTCGGGGACGGCAGTGCCATCGGCAGCATCCTGTGCAGCCTTCTGGGCACGCTCTGCGGCGGCTGCCAGCTTCTCGTCCTCGGGCTTTGCCTCAGCGGCCTTCTGAGCCTTTGCGGCAGCCTTGGCCAGCTGCTTGACAGCGTCCTCGGTATCCTGATAACGGGAAGCCTTGTCGTATTCCTTCAGGGCCGCGTCGCCGTCATCGTAGTAGCCGTAGCACTGAGAGGGCCATGCGCCATACGGAGCCTTGACCACAGCGCTGACGCACTGGCCGAACACGCGGGTCAGGGTGGGATCGCGGCGGATGAACTCGTCACTGACGATCTCCTCGCAGGTCACGATGACCTTGCGGGCTGCAATGGCGATATCCACGTCGTGGAACTCGTCGCCCATGATGATGCAGGTGCCGTCCGGGCTTGCCTGCTGCACATGGATGATGGCGGTGTCCAGCTTGGGAACGGGAACGGCCACGACCTTCTGGCCCGGCTCAAACGGGTTCTCGACCTCAACGCACTTGAGGTTGTCCACCTTGTCCAGAGTCTTGCGCTTTTCTTCGCTGATGCCCCAGTACTTGACCAGACCGGAGCCCTGCATCAGACGGACGGGCAGATAGGGCAGGCCCAGGCTTGCAGCGTGCAGCTGAAGCATCAGGACATCCTGGCTGTAATCCTCATAGGTCAGCTTGCCCTGCTCGATCGCAGCGCGGAAACGGCGGCTGACGTTGGTGTAGCCCGAGTTTGCAGTATAGCAGTTGATGTATGCCTTGACACGGCCCTCGCCGATCATTGCATCCCAATCGCCGCCTGCGGGGCCAGCCCAGACCGTGAAATCGGTCTGACCCTGACGCAGGATCTCGTACATCGCTGCATAGGGTTTCCGGTTGGTGGTAAAGCCGCCAAAGCAGATGCAGTCGCCGCTTTCCACATACTTCGCAACTGCGTCATGAAGAGACATGACCTTATTCATAAGAAGACCTCCGTTTGTATTGTATTTGAATTACAATTTAAAGACAGTGAGGAAGAAGCCCGCGGCCACTGCGGAGCCGATAACGCCAGCCACGTTGGGGCCCATGGCGTGCATCAGCAGGAAGTTGG
>CAZWLH010000176.1:0-1536 GCA_964634675.1 uncultured Eubacteriales bacterium | reverse complement strand
TGTGATAATTTGCAATGGAGGTTCTGCACTATGCGTCTACTCGTCATTGACGGCAACAGCATTGCCAACCGCGCGTTTTTTGGCATCAAGCTGCTGACGACCAAGGACGGTCGTTATACCAACGCCATCTACGGCTTTTTGAATATCCTGCTCTCCCTGCTCAAGGAGTGCCAGCCCGACGAGGTGGCTGTCGCCTTTGACCTGCGGGCACCCACCTTCCGGCACAAAATGTACGACGGCTACAAGGCCAACCGCCACGGGATGCCCGAGGAGCTGGCCCAGCAGATGCCGGTGCTCAAGCAGCTGCTGGCAGACCTGGGCTACCGCACCATCAGCGCCGAGGGCTGGGAGGCCGACGACCTTTTGGGCACTCTGGCTGCCGCCTGTGCCGCCCGCCGGGACGATTGTTTTCTGGCCACCGGAGACCGGGACAGCCTGCAGCTGGTGAGCGAGACCACCACCGTGCTGCTGGCCTCCACCGTGATGGGCCGCAGCAAGACCGTGGTGATGGATGTGGATGCCGTGCAGGAAAAGTACGGCGTGGCCCCCCGCCAGCTCATCGAGGTCAAGAGCCTGATGGGCGACACCTCGGACAACATCCCCGGCGTAAAGGGCATTGGCGAAAAGACCGCTCTGGCCCTTGTACAGGCCTTTGGCTCGCTGGAGGGCGTTTACGAGCACATCGACGATAAGCTCATCAAGCCCAAACAGCGCGAGCACCTGCTGGAATGCCGGGAGCTGGCGCAGCTCAGCCATACCCTGGGCACCATCCGCACCGACGCCCCCATCGACACCGCCGAGGGCGCTTATGCCGTGGCCGAGGGCGACAAGCCCGCTGCCGTGCGCCTTTTGCAGGAGCTGGAGATCCATTCCCTGATCCCCCGCTTCGGGCTGGACGGCGTGGCCCCCGCTGCCCCGGAAGAAAACACCGCCGAGCTGCCGGAGGCGCAGATCGCCGCCCTGCCCCTGACCCCTGCCGGCCGGTATTACATCGCTGCCCGCCCGGCCGTGATGGGCAAGCAGGGCACCAAAAACGTTCAGCTTGCACCGGAGAGCTGGTATGCCGTGCAGGACACCACCCTCTATCCGCTGGAGCAGGCCGACCTTGTGCGCCTGCTGGACGAACCGGCCGTCACGCTGGAAGTGTTCGACTCGGCTCCCCTCTACGCCATGGCTATGGCCGCAGGCGGCTGGGGCAGCAGCATCGTGTGGGACGGCAAGCTGGCCGCCTACCTGCTGGACGCATCGGCCTCCCGGTATCAGGTGGGCGAGCTGGCAGCAAGCTACCGGGCCAACGCCGCCTTTACCTGCGCCGATTACCCGGATGCCGGCCGTCTGGCCGACCTGTTTGCCCGCATGAAGGCCGAGATCACCGCCTGCGGCGAGGATGCCCTGTACAACGAGATCGAGTTCCCGCTGGCACAGGTGCTGGCGGATATGACCCGCATCGGCGTGCTGGTGGACAGGCAGGGCATCGAGCAGTTCGGCGCACGGCTGCGCACCGAGCTGGACCAGGTGCTGGCCCGCATCCAGATC
>CAZWLH010000175.1:0-1567 GCA_964634675.1 uncultured Eubacteriales bacterium | reverse complement strand
TTGTGTCAGAAATTGGTGAACAGTGGTCTCCAAATACCGCTCCACTGATGATTGCGCCAGAAACAAGTGGAAGAGATACGCCAAGACTGATTGCCATTGGCATACCAATCGGGAATAAGATTGCCATCGTTCCCCAGCTGGTTCCTGTTGCAAAGGACATTACCACACCCATCAAATAGAGGATAAATGCTAAAAGTCCTGGGCTTAAAAATCTCTGTGTCAGCTCTACTAAATATGCAGAGGTTCCCATGGCATTGTTGATTCCTGAAAGTGCCCACGCAAGTGTCAGTACCACGCACATAAACATCATATTTGACCAGCCGCCCTCAATGATAGACATACATTCTTTGAATGTGTAAATCTTATTTTTAATACAGAGTACTACGAGCACAATAAGTCCACAGAGGAAACCGGATGCGATTGCTGTACGGATGTCTGTTCCAGGAACTTTTGTATGCCAAAGTCCGAGTTTTGTAAGGTATGCAAAGATTACAACCAGAAGTACTACTAATGGAATTGCCATTGTACTGATTTTTGCCTTTTCTGGGTCAAAGTTCATCTGTTCCTTACTGCTGCTTCCACGCATTGGCTCTCCACCTTCTCTGATGGTCTGTCCCGTCTTCATCGCACGGTTCTGAGCCTTTAACATTTTTCCATAATCCCAAGAAGTGAATGCCATCACACCTGCCATAAATAAAGTAAGGAGGGAATAAAAGTTTAATGGAATTGACTGTGTGAAAATTTCAAATCCGTTTGTATTTGTAATTCCTGCATTTACAAGTTCTGTGTCGATCAATCCTTGTGTATATACGCCCCATCCAATGATTGGAATCAATGCACAGATTGGAGTTGTTGTACAGTCCAGGATATATGCGAATTTTTCTCTGGAAACACGGAGTTTTTCAGCCAGTGCCTCAAAGATTGGTCCTACGATCAATGAGTTTCCAGAATCAGTAAACCACACAGCTAATCCGCCCAGCCAGATTCCGGTCTCACATTTCTTTCTAGAATTTACCCACTGGGTTACTTTGTTTGTAAATGCGTAGGCCCCTCCAGATTTTGTGAGCAATGCCACAAATCCGCCAATGATAACCATCATGATCAGTCCCTGAACATTTGTCTCATCAGTAAGTGCCCCAAAGATATAGTCATGAATCATGGCCATAAATCCGTTGATTGGGTTAAATCCGCAGATGATTGTTGATGAAACGAAAATCGTCACTGCCAACGAAATAACAATATTTTTTGTGATCAATGCTAATGCAATTGCAAGTATCGGTGGTACTAATGCTAATAATCCAAATCCATTTTCCATATTTTTTTCTCCTTCATGTCAAAATATTCAAGCCAATTTTTTTCTTTTGCGATTTGTCGTCGCACCTCAGAAGGTGCTGTTCCACCATAGGAAACTCGGGCATTTACACATGCTGCAATGCTGATGTCTCCTAAAATTTCCTTTGTAATTCTCTTATCAATTAATTGAAGCTGCTCTTCTGTCAAATCTTCAAAATCACACTGATTGTTCTCACACATTTTTACCATTTTTCCAACAATCTCGTGTGCTTCC
>CAZWLH010000174.1:0-1601 GCA_964634675.1 uncultured Eubacteriales bacterium | reverse complement strand
GTAAGCAGTGACCTCCATGATAAGAATATTCGCTTCCGTAAAAGCGCACATATCCGAGGTTTTGACCGGACTTTCACTTTGATATACCTCAAAGTCCGAATCAAAATTCCGCAGTGCCGTTGCTATGGCGTCAGCAAATAAAGCATTTTGCATATCTACAACGACCCTCCGCATGAAATCACCTCCGATTTAGAATTAAAAATTGAAACCACAGTTTCGGCATCGTAATTATTATAATGAATTGATTTTGATTGCGCCCTGTCCCTAAGTACAGGTTTGAGCACTTTTTTAAAAAATTTTGCAACAAAAAAATACCCGGCTTCAAAGGAAGCCGGGATAAACTGTTATGGTTTCGGTTATTCGGTTGTGTAAAATTCCTGTTCTTCAGGAAGGCGCGGAATAATAAATTTCTTATTTGTTACTGCGATGGCAAGCCGGGTTCTGTTGGCATATCCGGTTTTTGATAAGATGTTGGAAACATGGTATTTGACGGTTCTTTCCGCAATATCCAGCTTGTCGGCTATTTCATCGTATTCCAATCCATCGCAGACAAGCCGAAGTACCTCAATCTCCTTTGCCGTCAGTTCCGTACTTTCGGCAAGTCCCAATTTCACCTTCGGCGTTTCGTTCGGAAAAAGATGCTCGCCCGCCATTGTCCGGTCGATCACATCAATCAGCGCTTCCGGGCTGATATCCTTATACCAAAAGCTGTCAACCTTGGCTGCTCTGGCACGTTCAATGTAACTCACTTCAACCATAGATGTGACAATGATGATCTTGATTTTCGGAAACTTTGTCTTGATCTCTGCGGCAGCTTCAATTCCATCTTTATTACCCGACGTGCAGACATCCATTAAAATCAAGTCAATGTGCTGCTGACAGCATTTTAGAATAGCAATATCCGCTCCGTTGATACTGGCGACCAGCTCATATCTGCCGCTGTCGGAAAGCGTCCGCTCCATGTTTTCACGGGGCATTCGCTGATCCTCTACAATAAGCACCTGTTTCATTCTTTACCCTCCTTTATCGCCGGGAGAACCACGGTCAACACAAAGACCGGTTTCGACTGTATTTCCATCGTACCGCCACAGTCCGTGATATGGCGGTACAGGTTGTGAAGTCCGCCCTTGGGAACGACCTCGGTTTCGGGAGCCTTTCCGTCGTTTGTAATCTTCATGGAAATGCTGTCTCCGTTTTTCTCAACCGCGACATGCAGTGTTGTTGCTCCGGCATGACGCACGCTGTTTGTCAGACATTCCCGCATGGCAAGAATCATAACACGCCGAAGCTCCTCCTGCCGGGGCAATTCTCCGGACAAATTCACTTTTATGCCGATTGCCTCGGCATCATGCAGGAATCTATCCAGTTCGCTGCGCCCTTGCGGATATGCGTTATCGTTTTTTATGGCGCTGACAGCTTGCCGGAACAAATCTATGGCATTTGCCGCTTTCTCCGTCTGGTTGTGGTGGAGGATCTGCCGTATGGCGATAAGTCCCGCTCCCATATAGTCATGCAGCTTCGTCTTGGCGGACAGCACTTCCTTTTCTCTTGTAAGAATCAGAACATTGTCGGAAAGCCGTTTTAATTCGCGGGAAATGGCA
>CAZWLH010000173.1:0-1633 GCA_964634675.1 uncultured Eubacteriales bacterium | reverse complement strand
CGAGTTTTGAAATCGTAAAAAAATAATTCAGCCTAAAGGAAACAGCCAATAGCACGATTTTGTGCTATTGGCTGTTTTTGCTACTTTTTCAAGCCTTTTGCAAGTGCGATTAAATTGTCCATTTGTTCACGATCAAGACCTTTGACAGCATTGATTAGCTCGGTTTCTTTGGACGGGTCCTTAACCTCAATATCGAAAAATTCTTTCGGTGTTATCTCGAAATATTCGCAAATATAGAAGAAGCCGGTCATAGACGGAAGATTTACACCGTTTTCAATATTGTTTATATAACTTGGGCTTTGTCCAATAGAAAGGCTCATATCCCTTGCGGATACGCCCTTGTTCATTCGCAGTTCAACCAATCGCTTAATAAAAGCTTCCTTATCCATAAGTTAACCAGCACCTCTTGCGTATAATTGTACTATACACGCAATTAAATTATGCACAGGCGAAATAGTTATTTTTGTTGACATAAACAGCATAAGTAGTTATAATTAACCGTGGTGTAAGGTTAAAGTAGTTATATTCGGTTTTCTTCTGTAGATAAAATGTTTTTTTAAGTATAAAACAAAAAGATACCTCCGAAAGCTGACGGAAGTATCTGTATTTATTTCGTTAAACATTTAATTTAACGAAAAGAAATAATACACCTATTTTCTTTAAAATTATACTTCAAACAGACAAAAATGTCAATCACCGAGGCCTAAAAAATTAATAATTGCTAAAAATTCTTACCGAAAAGCATTGTATAATAAGATTAAACACTGTTTTTGGAGTAAAAACGGATACATTTTAAGTTATTAGTGGTCAAAACAGTGGTCTGAATTTAAGGAGGAAATATTATGCCACGCAAGGGTGAAAACATACGAAAAAGACAGGACGGTCGTTGGGAGGGCAGATATATAAAAGCAAGAGATTTTTCGGGCAAGGCAGTTTACGCTTCCGTTTATGCCGGTACCTATATTGATGTAAAACGAAAGCTAAATGAAAAAATTCAGCATATTGAAAACGGAAAACTTTATGACGGAACCGCAAAAACCTTTAGAGAAATTTTATATTTATGGCTTGAAAGTGTAAGCATTAAACTGAAACCGCCGACCTACGCCAATTATTTATATATGATAGAAACTCATATTTTACCGCTTATAAGCTCAACACTCGTAAGCCGGGTTGATTCGAAATTCATAAATAATCTGTTGCAGCAAAAAGCAAATCAAGGCAGACTTGACGGAAAAGGCGGTCTGTCGCCGAGCTATGTTAAAAAGATTTCATACATTTTAAATGCAGCTTTGGAATACGGTGCAAAAGAGAATTTGTGTGCATATGTAATACAAAGCACTACTGTGATGACGGATATACGGGAACAAACTTTAACCGCACCGCTGCTCAAAGAATTGATTGAGAAAATTGATGTCTATGAGGTTAAAGGAACAGGTAAAAACCGAACTCAACAACTGCTTTATTCATTACAAATTTGTGGGTTGTATTGATATTCCAGAAGTGCCAAGCCACAGCAATTTCACCCAAGAAACCCGAAAAGGTGTTGCGGTAGAGTATATTTCGAAACAACTCACCGCTTAAAACAAAACGAGCAAGGCGAAACACCTTGCTCAGTACATACGAAAAGCGATAT
>CAZWLH010000172.1:0-1645 GCA_964634675.1 uncultured Eubacteriales bacterium | reverse complement strand
AAGCAGCTCATACCGCCAGCGACTGGATCATCGACACCGAAGCAACGGCTACCACCGACGGTACGAAGCATAAGGAATGCACCGTTTGCTACCGTGTACTGGAAACCGGTACGATTCCTGCAACCAGCTATACCATTACCTTTGATGCCAACGGCGGCTCTGTCACCCCTGCAAATGCAGTAACCGGCGCTGACGGCAAGCTGACCAGCCTGCCCACTCCGACCCGCAGCGGCAGCTACAGCTTTGACGGCTGGTACAACGCGGCAAGCGGTGGCACTAAGGTGACAACGGATACTATCTTCACTAAGAACAGCACTGTCTACGCACACTGGACTTACAATGGCGGTTCATCCGGCGGCATCAGCGTTACTTACTATACGCTGACATTCGACACCAACGGCGGCAGCAGCATTTCCAAGATCACTAAAGTAAAAGGAACAACTGTAGATCTTGAAAATTACGAGCCGACAAAAGAAGGCTACGAGTTCACAGGCTGGTATAGTGACAAAAATCTTACCGACGAGATCACAAGCATTAAGCTGACGAAGAATACAACCGTTTATGCCGGTTGGAAAGCAATCAAAGAAAATCCGAGCACCGGCGCATTCCCGTTCGTGGACGTTGACACAGACGATTGGTTCTTTGTAGATGTGTCGTATGTATATGATAAAGGTCTGATGAGCGGCACAAGCACAACCACCTTCGCCCCGAACATTACCACCACAAGAGGTATGATCGTTACGATCCTTTACCGTCTGGAAAACGAGCCTGCTGTTTCCGGCAGTCTGCCTTTTGACGATGTGAAACCCGGCAGCTACTACGAAAATGCAATTATGTGGGCTGCGGAAAACAACATTGTAAGCGGTTACGGCAACAGAATGTTTGGTCCTGATGATCATATTACAAGGGAGCAGATGGCGGCTATTCTGTGGCGTTATGCACAGTATGCAGGCTATGATGTGAGCATTGGCGAGGATACCAATATTCTCTCCTACGACGATGCCCTCAGTGTTTCCGAGTACGCTATTCCTGCTATGCAGTGGGCTTGCGGCGACGGCATCATCAACGGCACATCTGACACAACCCTTTCTCCGCAGGGCAATGCAACCCGTGCGCAGGTTGCAGCTATCCTGCACAGATTCTGTGAGAAATTAGGAAAATAAAAATTAGCTGACATACCCTTGTAAGCAACCTATCAGGGGGCGCGGGCAATAAGCCCCGCGCCCCTTTTGTTATCTCTTTTATTCTTTGTGCGGGAGGGTAACATTTATTTTCATAACGATTTGACAATCTGGATACAAGGCCAGCAATATTGCGGTTTCCCCCGCACTACCTTGAAAGGAAGTGCGAGTATGAAAAGCAAACTGCGTATACGTACAAAAGCAAGCACCCGATTCAAGGTTATTTCCTTGAGTCGGGTGTTTTGCTTTCTATGGAGAAGAATGTCAGTTGTTGAAGAAATCCGTCAAAATATGCGAAATATTGCCGCTTGCTTCATAAGGAGGTTCTGCTAACAAAAAGGTACGCGCCTTGCTGCGTGTCTTGAGGAAAAAATTTCTTAAAAAATTTTCGCCCAATTTGGAAGTTGGTGCATCGGCTACCGTAGTAGTGGCGAAAGGGGAGGACAAGTATCACCCGCCTTTGC
>CAZWLH010000171.1:0-1680 GCA_964634675.1 uncultured Eubacteriales bacterium | reverse complement strand
TTAATTTGAAGAATTTTCGGGTAATTGGGAGTTGGTAAAGTTACGAATAACAGTAAGACAAGTTACAAAGATCAGGAAACAGAAAAATTAGGTCATGAATTTAATACATATGTTTCTAACAATGATGCAACTTGTATAAAAAATGGTACAAAGACAGCAGTATGTGAAAACGAAAATTGTTCTGCAAGAGACACAGTTGAAGAAATTGATACAAAGAAGGGTCATAGCTTTACAAATTACATTTCTGATAATAATGCAACTTGTAAGAAAGATGGCACAAAGACAGCAAAGTGTGATAGATGTGATACAACCAATACAATGAACGATATTGGAAGCAAATTAGAGCATCAGTATGGTAAATGGGTTGTTACAACAGCAGCAACTTGTACAAACAAAGGTTTACAGCGTCGTGACTGTACATATAACTGTGGTGAGTATCAGACAATGGATATTGCAGCTGCAGGTCATAAGTACAAGGATACTGTAACAGCTCCAACTTGTACAGCACAGGGTTATACAACACATGTATGTACAAATCCAAACTGTAAAGATACCTATGTAGATACTTATACAGCAAAGGCTGCTCATGCATATGGTAGTTGGGTAGAAACAACAGCTCCAACTTGTACACAGACCGGTGAAGAACTGCGTAAGTGTGCAAATTGTTCTGCGGAACAGACACAGCCTATCAAGGCAATCGGACATGATAGCAAGGAGGTAGTAACAGAACCAACCTGTACAGCACAGGGTTATACAACAATTACTTGTAAACGAACAGATTGTGATTACAATCGAGTAACAAAATATACGAATCCATTACAGCATGATTATAACGATGTCGTAACAGCTCCAACTTGTTTTGCACAGGGTTACACAACCCATACTTGTAAGAGAACAAATTGTGGATACAGCTATAAAGATACTTATGTAGATGCGTTAAAACATCAGTACGCAAGTTATGTATCTAATAACGATGCAACATGTACAACAGACGGTACAAAGTCTGCAACTTGTATTCATGGATGTACAACTGTTGATACTATCACAGATGTAGGAAGCAAGAAAGGTCACGATTACAACGATGTCGTAACAGCTCCAACTTGTACAGAAGGCGGTTATACAACCCATACTTGTTCAAGATGTTCACATACATATGTGTCAGATAGAACAGATGCAGCAGGTCATACATATGGTGCATGGTATACAATCAAAGCTCCAACTTGTACTGCAAGCGGAGTGGAAGGTCATGATTGTATTCATAAAGATAGCCATGAAGAAAGAAATGCAAATGCATTAGGTCATGATTATAACGATGTCGTAACAGACCCAACATGTACAACAGATGGTTATACAACCCATACTTGTAATAGATGTGACTTCTACTATACAGATACTAAAGTAGATAAGATTGGTCATGATTACAAAGCAGGTACTGTTGTAAATCCAACATGTACAACAGATGGTTATACAGTTTATACTTGTGAAAACTGTAAGGATGTAAAAAATGGAGACCCTGTAAAGACAAATGGACATCAGTATACTGGTGTAGAAACAGTTCCAACATGTACAGAAGGTGGTTATACAACTTATACATGTGGTGTTTGTCAGGATATTTATGTAGGCAATAAGAAAGAGCCAACAGGTCACAAAGAAACAACAGATAAAGCAGTAGCTCCAACA
>CAZWLH010000170.1:0-1721 GCA_964634675.1 uncultured Eubacteriales bacterium | reverse complement strand
CGTTGAGGAATAGTGTAACGGTAGCACGACAGACTCTGACTCTGTTTGTTGGGGTTCGAATCCCTATTCCTCAGCCAAAAAAGACGATTGCGAATGCGATCGTCTTTTTTACTATGTCCGTTCCCGACGGAACGGGATAACTCCGCTTATTGCGGATGAAATCCAACTTCGTCGGAAGACGGACGGATTTTTTCTGTGAAGCATATTTCATCACACCTGCCGCGATTTTATATTTTAATATTTAAGAAACTTATCGAGAAATTTTCACAAGCTCGGTTCTATGCTAAGAACGCTGATCTCCTTATTTAACACTGCAAAACAGCGGTCATATAGTTTAATTTTTCACTACCTCCCATTCTTTCGAGAGTGGGAGGCTGAATTTTACCGTGCCGTAAATTTTATCCGTCTCAATTTTCTTTACGGAATAACATTTTTGCAAACTGTATGCTATAATAAGCTTAAATTTTATTTTGCTTTGAAAAGCGGGGAATAATTTTGGATACACATAAACAAATCGGTGTATTGGCCGACGGAATATCGTCCTGCACCGAAATACTGACCGCATTGGGCGACCAAACACGTCAGCATTTGATTTTGGAAATGCTTAGACTCGGTGACTGCAACGGTGTCAGAGTCAACACCGTAACCGAGCGCACAAACCTGTCACGGCCCGCAGTCTCCCGTCACCTCGGCATACTCAAAAAGGCCGGTATCGTAAAGGTCCGTAAGGAGGGAACCAAAAATTACTATTATTTCGATCCTGACAAGGATAAATTCGAAATGCTTATTAGAACCCTGCAATCGGCAGTCAAAATATCGGAAAATATGCCCGACCGAAGCGGAAACGAAGGTTAATAAAATTCAAAGGAGAATTTTTATGGATATACTTGAAATTATAAAAGCACGCCACAGTGTCAGAGCTTATGAAAACAAGCCGATCGAAGAGGAAAAACGCTCGGTTTTAAATGCCTTGACCGAGCAGATCAACCGCGAAAACGGACTCAATATTCAAATCATTTACGATGAGCCGAAGTGCTTTGATTCATTTATGGCGCATTACGGAAAATTTTCTGGCACGGCAAATTACATCGCCATTGTCGGAAAAAAGAGTGAAAAGCTTGACGAAACATTAGGCTATTTCGGTGAGATGCTCGTTTTAAAGGCTCAGGAGCTTGGTCTCAATACCTGTTGGGTCGCAATGACTCACGGCAAAAGCCGTGCCAAGGTCGAAAGCGGTGAAAAAGAGGTCTGTATAATCGCTCTCGGCTACGGTATCGGCTGCGGAGTTGAACATAAATCCAAGCCGCTCAACGAGCTTTGCAACTACGGCGAAGCCTTGCCCGAGTGGTTTTTAAAGGGTATGGAAGCGGCGCTTACCGCTCCGACCGCTATGAATCAGCAAAAGTTTTACTTTGAGCTGACCGCCGGCAATACGGTCAAGGCATCCTGCAAAAAGGGCTTTTATACAAAGCTTGATTTGGGAATCGTGAGATACCATTTTGAAGCGGCTTCGGGTGTCAAAACCGTTTCCTAAAGCGGCAACGGCAGAATTCGGATTATTTTCGACCGCATTTCTTTTGATTTGCGGTCTTTTTTTGTTTTTTAGGGATATATCGGGGCAGAAAAGCCAATATTGCAATTGTTAAATAGTTTTAACTTTTTGTCAGATGTTATGATACAATAGATAGGTAACAAAAATAATAGAAAAAACAACTCAAAAG
>CAZWLH010000169.1:0-1765 GCA_964634675.1 uncultured Eubacteriales bacterium | reverse complement strand
AATAATCGTGTCCGAAATAGATCGTATACTTACTATCCGAATACCTCTCGAAGAATTTGCGGTTGTTTTCTTCGGAATAGCAACCACCAGTCAATATTCTTTCGATAAAATTCTTGCGTGAATAGCACTCATCACCGGCAAAAACCGCAATACCGTCATCGGTGTCTATTTCAAAAACCGATGATCCCTTTGAATGTCCTGCAATTTTTACGGCTCTTATCCCCTTTGCGATCTCAAGCTCATTTTCGAAGCACACGACCTTCATATCGGGAGTGAAATACTTTCGTCCGCCGTTGTATTCGTCGTTTTGAATATAAAACGTGGCATTTTTAAACTTCCCAACGCACTCAATATGGTCGTGGTGGTTGTGTGTAATAAAAACGTCGGTTATGTCCAACGGACTTACACCCACCGCTTCCAAAGCCTTTACAGGGCCTATGAAATCATACATTTTAAAGCCGGGCATCGTGACACACCCTGCATCGATAAGTATCAAACGGTCAAAGGTTTTGACAAGATAAAGGAAAAATCTTATCGGCACCTTAATACTCGGGTCTCCGCCGTCGAACACCTGCGATGCAAGCAGAGTTGAATTGGCATAATCGAGACGCTTTATGGTTACATTACTCATTTTACTGTCAAAACAACCTTACCGACATTCTGTCCCTTATAAAGGATGTCATGTGCGGCCTCGGCCTCGGTAATGGGAAGAACTTTATAGATAGTCGGCATAACCTCACCGCTTTCAATCTTCGGGAATACCTTTTCGACAAGCTCTGCCAAGATCTGTGCCTTAACCTCGGGTGCGCGAGAACGAAGAGTACTTCCGATAATACGGACATTGCGGACATAGATATTCTTAAGGTCGATTTCGGTTTTCTGACCTGCCAAAGCGGCGATCATTATCCAGCGTGCGCCGTGTGTGAGGTAATGAATGCACTTGCCCATTATCTCACCGCCGAGACAGTCAATGGCAACGTCGACACCGTGACCGTTTGCAAGCTCTTCCTTGAGCACCTCGGAGATATCCTCCTTAGTGGTAACAACAACACGGTCGGCGTTAAGATGCTTAATGGACTCAGCAATCTCATCGCTCAAAACAGTGGTGATAACTCTTGCGCCGAAGGCCTTTGCCATCGGTATGATAACGCTTGCAAGTCCGCTTGCACCGGCATTCATAAGAAGAGTGTTACCTTCCTTGATGCCGCCCTCGATAAAGAGGTTAAGATAAGCGGTAGCGAAGGCTTCGGGGATAGCAGCAGCCTCGACCATCGAGCAGTTCGAAGGAACGGGCATAAGCATATCGTATTTTACCGAAACATATTCGGCATAACCGCCGCCGCCCAAGAGAGCGCAAACCTTATCGCCGATTTTCCAATTTGACTTGGCTTTAGCCTCTTCGCCGAGTTCGACGATAACACCGGCGATCTCAAGTCCCATCCAATCGGGGCATCCCGGAGGAGGCGGATAATCGCCCTCACGTTGCATAAGATCGGCACGGTTAAGTGCGGCTGCATGGATTTCGACCAAAACCTCGTCGGATTTGATAACGGGATCGGGAACGTTGTCCCATCTTAAGGATCTGTCATCGTTTACAAGAACTGCTTTCATTTCTTTTCCTCATTTCTTAAATTTGTTAGTTCTATCTTAATTCCGTCCTCAATCGACGTGAAATCGTTACGCGACAGACCTGTCACATTGAGAATCGCGGAATTATCTATAACTCTGTCGAACAGACGGTCATATTTTAATATCCATCTGTCCC
>CAZWLH010000168.1:0-1793 GCA_964634675.1 uncultured Eubacteriales bacterium | reverse complement strand
AGCCTCCTTTGGGCAGGAGTCGGCTCCTGCCGTTTTGTTAAAGGGTATGTCCATGGATGAAAAAATAGAACGGAGCGACGAAAAAAGAAGGCACCCCAGGTGCCTTCTTTTTATGTGTGCAATCATCTGGTTTCATACAATTTCTGACAGCTGCATTTGTTTTGAAAACTTACCAAACGTTTCGGACAGCCGATGGAATGGGTGACATCTATCTATGATTTTTTATTTCCCCTGATTATTCATACATATGAAATACGGTCCCAAATCTAGTGATTCCTCGTGAGTGTTGATATATACCCAAGACATATCCTCAGCAAAAACATATATTTCTCCACATCCTTCGATATCTTTAGAACGCATATATCTTTTATCAATTTTTGAAAAAGTTTCTTCTGGACATTCTTCATAAATAAAAGCATTGTCCTTATTGCATTGATCATAAGCTTCTTTGGCTTCTGCACCGGCTAAATACTTGCTTTTATCAATTAACTCCCACGAAAATAAATGCCAAATATAATTTCCCTTATTTGTAACATATTTCTTTAATTTATCATTAGGAACATCACTGGCATATTTGTTAATGAATTCTTTTTTAAAGCTTGCCAGGGTTAACATTTGATATTTTTTCTGCCTTTTCATAATTTAACCTCATCCATCTGAACCTTATTTTCCACTTTCCATCTATTTACCGATGTGTAGGAAACGCCTAGAAGTCCTGCCAAAGCTATTTGAGATCTCTTTTCACTTTCCTCTGGAAACGACGATTTTTAGAGAGTTGTTAAGAGGGAATAGGACAGAGAAGCAAAAAAAACGACAATCTTCTTTCAAAAATCGTCGTTTTTTGGAGCAGGGTACGGGAGTCGAACCCGCCTTCACGGCTTGGGAAGCCGTTGTATTACCGATATACGAACCCTGCATGGGGCTTATTATAGCAGAGCCAAATGGAAAATTCAAGCTCTTTTTGTCGAAAAGTATAAAGTGTTTCCCCGGACTGTGATAGACAGGGAAGTTGTCGGTGGTGGGGAAACATTCGCTTTTTCAATGGAATATTTCGGGGGCAATTTCACAAAAGCTGTATTTTTGCAGAATTTATGGTTGAATTTCTGCACTTGTTGTGATACGATATAGGTGTATCAATATGGATTCGTGCGCCGTGGATAAACATGATGCCCGATCCGACGAAGGAGAATACCTATGGCAACACCCCATACGATTGCGGTCGCCGGTAAAGGCGGCGTCGGCAAAACAACGACCTGCGGTATGCTTATTGACTACCTGTGCAAGAAAGGCCAAGGCCCTGTGCTGGTGGTGGATGCGGATGCCAATTCCAATTTGAATGAAGTTCTTGGCGTGGAAGTGGAAACTTCTCTGGGCGCAATTCGGGAAGAAATGGCTCAGGCTGAAATGAAGGGCACCATTCCTGCCGGTATGACCAAGGCTGACTATGCCGATTTCAAGTTCAATTCCGCCATCGTGGAAGAGGACGATTTCGATATGCTGGTCATGGGTCGCACCCAGGGCAAGGGCTGCTATTGCTATGTCAACGGCGTGCTCAAGACCCAGGTGGACAAGTATGCCAAGAATTACAGATATATTGTCATGGACAATGAGGCCGGCCTGGAGCATGTGGCTCGTGGCACCCTGCCTCATGTGGACACCATGCTTCTGATCTCCGACTGCTCCCGTCGTGGCGTTCAGGCGGTGGCCAGAATTGCGGAAATGGTACAGGAGATGGAACTGAAACCCGGTCAGATGGGCCTGATCATCAACCGTGCCCCCGGCGGCGTGCTGGA
>CAZWLH010000167.1:0-1852 GCA_964634675.1 uncultured Eubacteriales bacterium | reverse complement strand
GGGTGCGCCTTTTCAATTTCATCTAGCAGTACAACGCTAAACGGATTCTTTTGCACCTGCGCCGAGAGCGACATTGGATCAGTCGCCCCATCAGCAATTAGACGAGCCACATCTTCATTACGAGTATACTCGTTCATATCAATTCGCACCATTCGATCTTCACCGCCAAAATAGACTGCGGCCAGCGACTTAGCCAACTCAGTCTTGCCAACACCAGTCGGACCTAGGAATAAAAATGTGCCAATTGGTCGATTCTCGTTTCGCACTCCCGCTCGAGCGCGCCGCAACGCTGACGCTACCGCCTTAACTGCTGATGACTGATTAATCATCCGCTGGTGAATTAGGTCTTCGAGATTTAAGAGTTTTTGCTTTTCAGCCGCATTATCCGCCGCTCCATAGCTCAAATTACCACCCACTTTAATGCCGAGTGTCTTCTCGATCGTGTCAGATATTTGTGGCGGAGCGATTAGACCATTCTGCGCCTGCGGTACGGCGTTTTGCATTAGTTGCACCGAAGCTCGTGGCTGACCAACATCATTAACATAGCGACTGCTGAGACGGTAAATTTCTTTTAATGCCTGATAGTTATAGAAAACATGGCTATTGTACTCAATATTAATTGACTGGTCTTCAAGCACGCGGAGCGTATCCTGCTCGCTCATTGGCTTCATTTCAATACGATTAAGCGCAGCGCCTAGCGCTGGTTTAGCTTGAGCTATTTGCAAATACCGCTGCTCGTCCATAGCTAGAATTAGCTTCAGCCCACCACCCTCAATTGCTGGCTGCAAGAGGTTACTTAGATCAAGCGACCCCGTGCCGTCTTCAAAGAATAGCTCGGCGTTATCCAAAAAGAGGATAATATTCTTAGCCCTGTAAGCTTCAACCATGATTTGGTTAACCAAGCCTTCAACCTGGCCGCGCCCATGGGCTGCCGAAATAATCGAAGAGGCGTCCAGCATGATAACCTGGTTAAACTTAACATTCTTAGGTGTGTCCGCCGTAGCGTCCATTAGGCGCTCAGCTAAAGCGTCAACCATGGTTGATTTGCCTACGCCTACTTGACCAATGAGCGCTACATTCCGCCGCGCACCACGACTTAATAAGTCAATCATCTGGTCTACAATCTGCCGCGTAGTGCTGAGGCTACTCGCCATCGACCGACCACCAGCGCTGTAACGACTACTGAGATTAACACCTAGCCGCTCTAACGTTGGAATATAGCCAAACGACCAATCACGTGCTACGCCACCGGTAAGCCGCGGCTGATCATAGCTTCGCCTCATAGCGCCAATGTGCTCGAACCAATCGACCACCATATAGACATCATCATTGTCAACACGAAGCGACTGCAATGTGTCGTCGATTAGCGGATTTAGGCGAATAATCGCCGCTACTACCATGATGCTAGATACCGTATTTGACGGCTCGGGCGTATGCGTCCATAGACTAATTGCTTGTTGCCAGATGCTATTCGTTAGGCTCTTGTCTGTTGGCGTTTGAGCAATAGCCACTTCAGCCGGCAGGCCTAGACGGCTAAATAGGAATCGCACGCCCGGAGTATCCTTGAGCGCAGTCATAATATCCTGAGGCGATAGCTTGTCTGACTCGAGTAGTCCTAGCGCTTCTCCCGATAACACATCGGCAATATTTGTCTGCTTTTTGCTCGCTGGCAGTTTCTCTAGATAATTCTTAGCATACAGCCACGGCGTCATCACCCATAGCCCGAGGCTTAGCACAAACCAGCTGATCGCCTTGCCATAAAACAGTCCAACCACACCCGCTAGAGCCAAGACAGCCGCTACAATCGGGCAGAATATCTTAATAAATTTACCGTACGAGCGGTAGAACTTAG
>CAZWLH010000166.1:0-1856 GCA_964634675.1 uncultured Eubacteriales bacterium | reverse complement strand
TGCCGTAAAGGTGTCGGCATCATCTGTGCTGATTGCTCCGCAGGAGCAGCTCTTGTAGTAAACTGCATCGTGCGTACAGTCGGCAGCGGTTTTCAGAGCTGCGTCCTTGATGATTTCCTGATCGAAGGTATGGGTATGGGCGATGGGCTTATAAGTAGCGGCCACCGTCACATTATGGCTGGGCATGGTGAAGGTGTTGTCGGATGCGACAGCAACATTACCCACCCATTTGTCAAACTCCTGCCCGGCGGGGGCGGTGTTCGCAGTCAGAGTAACCTTCGTGCCGGGGGCGACATCCGCGTAGGGGGCAGCACTGCCGCTGGTCACGGTGACGTCGTAGGTGGTGGGTGCGGAGGGGGCAACTGCGGCGATCTTCAGCTGGAACTGGACAGAGCCGTCGGAATCATCCTTCATTACCAGCTTTGCGTCCTTGCCGTTTACATTCAGCTTCATATTGTCGGCGAAGGTCACGCCCTCCTTCGGCTCCAGAACAACGATGGCCGTATATTCCTGGCCGGCCACAAACGCCGTGTTGCCGCTCAGCATGCCGGACCACCACATCGTGGCCTTTTTGACCTTATCCTTATTGTCGCCGAGCACAGGGATGTCCACGGTGCCCTTGGGCTTCTCTCCGGCCACCGGCGCTGCGATCTGCACCGCCGCCTCCGTCACATAGTTGGGGCCTGTGGAGGGGTCAACTGCGGTGAACATTATCTTGAACTGGACAGAGCCGTCGGTGGGATCTTTCGACAGCAGGTCCACGACCTTGCCGTTTACATTCAGCTTCATATTGTCGGCGAAGGTCACGCCCTCCTTCGGCTCCAGAACAACGATGGCCGTATATTCCTGGCCGGCCACAAACGCCGTGTTGCCGCTCAGCATGCCGGACCACCACATCGTGGCCTTTTTGACCTTATCCTTATTGTCGCCGAGCACAGGGATGTCCACGGTGCCCTTGGGCTTCTCTCCGGCTACCGGCGCTGCGATCTGCACCGCCGCCTCCGTCACATAGTTGGGGTCTGTGGTGGGGTCTTTGGGGAAGTCCACATAGACAATTACGTAGTTGTTGTTGATGACGTTGACACTTTGAACTGTACCGTTGGAAACGGTGACGTTCTCCTTCTCAAAGCCATTTTCAAAGGCATAGCCGCTCTTGGTATTCAGAGAATACCCCACGCTGTAGGCGGTGTTTGCATCATAACTTCCTGTGTAGAGTGTCCCATCTTTATAGATATTCGTCGATGTTACGCTCATGCCCTCGGGGGTGATGGCCGTGGGTACAAAATCGGCCAGAGCCTTGCGCTGCTCCCGGGGCTTGATGGTCAGGCCGACGGCATTGATCTTGGTCGCCGTATCACCGCTGGCCGGGAAGGTCACACAGATGACCATGTTGCTCTTGTTGATGCGCTGAACCTTCCACACCTTGCCGTCGGACAGGGTGATGCTGCTGGCATCAAAGCCATCTGCAAAGACAGCGCCCGTTTCTCCGATGAGCTGGAAGGATACGCTGTAGGCCTTGTTCCGGTCATAGGCCGCCTCAATGTTTTCCAGCTTTTTGGTGTCGGCATCCGTATCTGCCCCGTCGTAGTAGCAGACGTTATCCAGCTTTAAGGTCTCTTCGCCGGGGGTCCAGTTGACGGGGCTCATGTCGGCGATCTGATGGCGCACGCCCACCGGCTTAAAGTTCAGGTGGACATTGCTGATGCTGCTGCCGGTACCTTCAAAGCTGACAAAGACACGCAGCAGCATTGCGCCGGCTGTGTTCTTCATGGTATCCACGCCGTAGATCTCGCCCTCGCTAATGGTCACATGTTTCTTCGCAAGGTCCGTAATGTCCTGGGCGAAGGAGAAGCCCG
>CAZWLH010000165.1:0-1882 GCA_964634675.1 uncultured Eubacteriales bacterium | reverse complement strand
TGCCGTGGCAAACGAACATTATATGTGTCATTTTTAACTCCTTAAAACAGGTACTTCAGCAAAAGCTCGACCAATACCACCGAGGCGCAGGAGGAAAGGGCGACGACGAAGAGGTTTCCGCTGATATAGGCGGTGACGAGGCCGACGGCAAAGGCGGCGATACCCGAATAGATGCTGCCCGTGGCATTTATGACCGCGGGGAAGGTCATAACCGCCAAGGTGACATACGGAACATAATAGAGAAAAGAGCGGATGAATCGGCTCTTTATAGGCTTTCTTATCAGTGTCAGCGGCAGCACACGGAGCGCATACGTGACCGCAAAGGCAACTAAAATATAAATTACGGCTTTACTCACTTTGCATCTCCTCACTGTCGACGGGGAACAGAAGTGCTGCGGCCGCCGATATCAAAATGGTCAGTATTATTATCATGGTTCCGCTCGAAATGTTTTTTACAACGGGAATAACGGTCGACAAAAAGCTTGAAACGAATGATACGGCGATAACGCCCATAACGATGCGGCTGCGGCGTGCTTCGGGGACTATAACGGCCAAAAACATTCCGTAAAGGCTGACACTCAAAGCCGATACCGCAAGTGTCGGGAGTATGCTTCCGACCGCAACGCCGAGCGCCGTGCCCAACGACCAGCAGGGCATTGCGACCGACATCATTCCGAAATAATAAAGCGGAGACACCTTTTCGGGACGGGCAATGGAGGCTCCGAACATCTCATCGGTGACGGCAACACCGATCAGCAGTCTTTGGGGAAGCCTTGCTTCCGGGGAGAGCTTTTGACTCAAGGCGCACGACATAAGCAGATAGCGCGCGTTGGCGATAAGCTCCATTATCGCGACCTCGATAAAGCCGGCGCCAGAGGCGATCAGCGTAAAGAGCGCATATTCACCTGCCGAGGCGTTTAAAAGAAGGCTTGCAAAGGCGGCCTGCAGGGCACTCAGTCCGGCATTTTTCGCCGATATTCCGAGCGAAAAGGAAACGGCAAAATAGCCGAGTCCTATCGGAACGCCCATTTTGACGCCGCCCATAAAAATAAGTTTCTTATTAGTCATTTTTTCACCTTAAAGCTTGATAAATTTCGACAGATATTCTACCATAATATGCCAAGATTTTCAAGGGTATTGACGGTCTAAAGCTCGTTCCAATATTTGCGGTCGAGACTTCTGAACTGAATTGCCTGTGCAATATGCGATGCGCCGATCTTTTCCTGTCCGTCAAGGTCGGCAACGGTTCGTGCGATCTTTAAGATCCTGTCGTATGAGCGTGCTGACATACCGAGACTGTCAAAAGCCGAGCGCAGTATTCGGTCGGCTTCGGGTGTCAGAATACAGTATTTTTGCATAAGTGCCGAGGTGAGTCGCACATTGCAGGTTATTCCCGATTTGCGGTATCGCTCGTTCTGCAAGGCTCTTGCCTTTTCGACACGGGCACGTATTTCGGCTGAGGTCTCGCCGTCGGGCTTGCCCGTAAGCTCGGAATATTCGACGGCAGGTACTTCGACGTGAATGTCGAGGCGGTCGAGCATCGGGCCCGAGATCTTGCCCAAATATTTTTTGACCGCCTGCGGAGAGCAGATGCACTTTTTCTTGGGATGACCGAAAAATCCGCAGTGACAGGGGTTCATAGCGGCAACAAGCGAAAATTCGCAAGGATATGTAAGCCGTCCGTTCGCACGTGAGATGGTGACACTTCCGTCCTCTATCGGAGCACGCAAAACCTCCATTGCCTGACGTGAAAATTCGGGAAATTCATCAAGGAAGAGCACACCCCTCTCACGGGTTCAAGCTGTTTATGCCAAACGGTTAGACAGTCAATTGTCTCTCCTATGAGGGGGTCTTACCCCGGTGTTAGATACCTTAACCCCAG
>CAZWLH010000164.1:0-1897 GCA_964634675.1 uncultured Eubacteriales bacterium | reverse complement strand
GAAACTTGTCGCCCGGTTTAAAATCGGACATACTCCGCGGAAATTTCCCGACTCGAGGTCGGCCACCTCCCGCATCAACGCATATCTGCACATCACATGCCTATGTATTCTAACATATGAACAACAAAAATGCAAGACTTTTCCGAAAAAAATCATTTTAAAATTAACGTTGCGTATATTTGCAATATTTTTTTCAATAATATTGCAAATCATATTCAGTTTTCCGATTGCTATGGACGGCAGAACGTTTCGAATTTATAATATACATTATAATAACCTAATTAAAAAAACAAGGAGATGATTGCTTGAAAAACGAAATAGGACTGGCAATCGGGCTTTTACAGTCGCAATACGGCGATATAGATGCTTTGGACAAGGCCAAGCAGCTCGGCTTCGATGCCGTCGACTTCAGTCTCGAAAACCGCGACTTTAGGCGTGAAAACGATACCTATTCCAAGTCGGATGACGAAATTTACAGCTATTATAAGGCTGTGGGCGAGCACGCACGCGCTATCGGTCTCATTATTTCTCAAACTCACGGTCGCATACGCGGCTTCAGACCCGACAGAAGTGAAGATTCCGCCGTTTTGGAAAATGCACGCCGTGACTGCCTTGCGACCTCGGCACTCGGTGCTCCCGTCACCGTAATGCACAGCATCACTACCTGCTGGTTCGGGCCCGACTTTCCTGCCGAAGAAATGCGTGAGATAAACTTCAATATGTTTTCTTTGATTCTGCCTTTTGCCGAAACATACGGTGTGAACCTTGCGTTGGAAACCTTCGGCGATGCCCCCGATTACGGCTGCTGTGATTTTTTCGGCGATCCGACCGAGCTTTACAACTGCTTTATGCGCCTTAAAAACGAAACCGCTTACGGTGACCGATTATCGGTCTGCATTGACACGGGGCACTGCAACAAGGCAAGCCGCTTTGGCCAACCGAAGCCTGCCGATGTTATCAGAATGTTCGGAAGCAATATTTCCTGCCTTCATTTGAACGATAACGACATCCTCACCGACCAGCATAAGCCGCCGAGAACCGGTTCGATCGATTGGGTTGATGTTATGAAGGCTCTTGCCGAGGTCGAATACGGTGGGGTGTATAATATGGAGCTTGATCTTCGGTGCTTCGGAAAAGAGCTTTTCCTTTCGACCGCCGCTTTTTCCGCCGAGCTTATGAGAGATATTCTAAAAGCCTGAACCCGAAATCTTAATACTTAAAAGCAAACGCCCTCCTCACGGAAGGCGTTTTTATATTGCATTTATTAAAATCAGTCTGTAACTACACCCTTTTGAAGCATAACATTCGCATACAGAGCGGTTTCGCCGGTTGCTATAACGGCATAAGCACTTTTGGCTTCTTCATAAAATCCGAAGCGCTCGATTTGTCCTATTGCTTCATTGCCCCTCGGGTCATATTTTGCGACAATCCTTACATATTCGTCCCATATCGGTGTCTCGACCTTATCGCCCTTCACCACCTCCATAAGAGTCACCGGCTTTTCGATATAGGTGTCGAGCGGAAAGACCTTGAGAATTGCCTCTAACAGCTCGGGCACGCCGTGTCCGTCGCAACGGATGACCTTTGCCTGCCTTCCGACCGATTCGGACGGAAAGTTGCCGTCGGCAATAACAATACGGTCACTGTGTCCCATTTCGCACAACACCTTAAGCAGCTCGGGTGACAGTATTTTCGGGATTCCTTTTAACATAAGCTCTCTCCTTTAATCCAACACAAAATCCAATGTAAAAAATAATATCACACATTCACACGTATGTCAACGCAATTCAATATAAGAACTGTCGCTCAATACCGCACGGCATAAAAGAAAGCTCTCCGCCTTTAGGCAGGTGTTCATAAAACAGTTTTAGACTGAAATTATGAAATGAGCATCTGT
>CAZWLH010000163.1:0-1902 GCA_964634675.1 uncultured Eubacteriales bacterium | reverse complement strand
AAGGGCCTTTTTTAACGCTTCTTCCCATTGTTCTTTCTCCTTTCGCCGATTACTTAGCATTACGACGCTTGACAATGTACTTGTCAGTCTGATTATGCTTTTTACGGGTCTTGTAACCCAAGGTGGGTTTACCCCAAGGTGTAACAGGGCCGGAACGTCCGATAGGTGCACGTCCCTCACCACCGCCGTGGGGGTGATCACACGGGTTCATAACAGAACCGCGAACTGTGGGACGCCATCCCATGTGGCGCTTACGTCCTGCCTTACCGATGTTAACGTTCTCGTGCTCGGGATTCGAAACACTGCCGACAGTGGCCATACAGCCTGCGGGAACGTTACGGAGCTCTCCAGAAGGAAGTCTCAAAAGAGCCATTTCGTTTTCCTTTGCCATAAGCTGAGCCATATTACCGGCCGAGCGGGCAAGCTGAGCACCCTTACCGGGGTAAAGCTCTACGTTGTGAACAACGGTACCGACGGGGATGTCGCTGAGCTTAAGTGCGTTACCGGGCTTAATGTCAGCATCGGGTCCGGAAACGATGGTGTCACCGACCTTGAGATCCTGCGGAGCGATGATGTAACGCTTCTCGCCGTCCTCGTACTGAACAAGTGCGATAAATGCGGAACGGTTAGGATCGTACTCAAGGGTCATAACAGTGGCGGGAACGCCGATCTTGTCACGCTTGAAGTCGATGATACGGTACTTGATTCTGTTACCGCCGCCGTGATGACGGACGGTGATGCGGCCGTAGCTGTTGCGGCCTGCATTCTTCTTAATTACGCCAAGCAAACTCTTTTCGGGTGCGACCTTGGACAATACGGAATAATCCATAACTGTCATACCGCGGCGACCCGGAGTCGTAGGCTTGTAATGCTTTATAGCCATTTAGTTTCACTCTCCTGTTTGGGCTTAGCGGAGCTTTTGCTCCATACATTGCCTTATGTCGTCCTTAACGGAAATTACATAAGTCCGTCAAAGAACTCGATGGTCTTGGAATCGGCCTTAAGGGTAACGATTGCTTTCTTCCAGGAAGCGGTCATTCCCTCATAGCGACCCATGCGGCGCTTGTGTCCGCGAACATTGACGGTGTTGACCTTTGCGACCTTGACACCGAAGATCTCCTCGCAAGCACGTGCGATATCGATCTTAGTAGCGTCATTTGCTACCTTGAAGGTGTACTTCTTGTCGGCAAGTCCGGTCATGCTGCGCTCGGTAACTACCGGAGCGATGATAATGTCCTGAGCTGCTTTCATTATGCGTAAACCTCCTCGATGGTCTTAACGGCATCCTTAACAACGACAAGTGTGTCGGCGTTGATGATGTCGTAGGTGTTGATGGTGTTGACCTGAGCTGTCTTTACGCCGGGGATGTTAGCTGCACTCTTAACAACGTTAGCCTCGTTGGAAGCCAAAACGATGAGAGTCTTCTTGCCGACTTCAAGAGCCTTCAGGCACTCAACAACAGTCTTGGTCTTGTAGCCTTCAACGGTGAGGGCATCAAGAACGATAAGAGATTCTGTGAGAACCTTGTCGGAAAGAGCGGACTTAAGAGCAAGCTGTCTTTCCTTCTTGTTGATGGTGTAGTAGTAATCTCTGGGCTTGGGGCCGAGAGCGATACCGCCGTGTCTCCACTGCGGTGCACGGGTAGAACCCTGTCTTGCATGGCCTGTACCCTTCTGTCTCCAGGGCTTCTTGCCGCCGCCGGAAACTTCGGAGCGGGTCAATGTCGACTGTGTGCCCTGACGCTGGTTAGCGAGGTAATTCACAACAGCCATGTGCATAACAGCCTCGTTAGGCTCAACTCCGAAAACAGCACTGCTGAGTTCGAGGTCTGCGACCTTATTACCGGCCATATCCTTAACTGCAACAACTGGCATTTTCCTTCACTCCTTCCTTAAGCTTTAA
>CAZWLH010000162.1:0-1908 GCA_964634675.1 uncultured Eubacteriales bacterium | reverse complement strand
TCAAGTGTGCAAAGCCGCACGTCGTTATCCCCGTATTCCCGGGCACCAACTGTGAATATGACAGTGCAAAGGCCTTTGCCGATGCAGGTGCAGACCCCGAGATCATCGTTATAAACAACCTTTCCGCCGACAACATCGCACGCTCGGTTGAAAAGTTTGCCGTGGCGATCAAAAATTCTCAGATAGTATTTGTCCCGGGTGGCTTCTCGGGCGGTGACGAACCCGACGGTTCTGGTAAGTTTATTACCGCTTTCTTCCGCAATGCCGCAATTAAAGAAGAGGTTGCCGACCTTTTGGATAACCGTGACGGTCTTATGGCTGGTATTTGCAACGGCTTCCAGGCTCTTATCAAGCTCGGACTTGTACCTTACGGTAAGATAATCGATACCGACGAAAATTGCCCGACCCTGACCTTTAATACTATAGGCCGCCATCAGTCGAGAATAGTCCGCACACGTATTGCCTCCAATAAGTCTCCGTGGCTCAGCGAGACAAATGTTGGTGATATCTATAATGTTCCGATATCACACGGCGAGGGTCGCTTCCTGGCCTCCGAACAGCTCATAAGAGAGCTTGCCGCAAACGGACAGATAGCAACTCAGTATGTCGACCTCGACGGAAAAGTCACCGCCGATATCCGTTGCAACCCCAACAACTCGGCCTTTGCTGTTGAGGGTATCACTTCACCCGACGGACGTGTGTTCGGTAAAATGGGTCACAGTGAGCGTATAGGCAACGGCCTTTACAACAACGTTCTCGGTAATTACGAGATCGGAATGTTCCGCTCGGCAGTAAAATACTTTAAATAAGGAGAAGCGTTATGAAAACCGATATAGAAATAGCTCAGTCGGTCGAAATGAAACCGATAACCGAGATTGCCGAAAACGCCGGCATCGATGAAAAGTATCTCGAGCAGTACGGTAAATATAAAGCAAAGATCGATCTTTCATTGCTTAACGATGAGACTAAAAAGGACGGTAAGCTTATTCTTGTTACCGCCATTACTCCGACTCCGGCAGGTGAGGGTAAGACCACCACTACCATCGGTCTTGCCGACGGTATGCGCCGCATCGGTAAAAATGTCGCGGTCGCACTCCGTGAACCGTCTTTAGGCCCAGTTTTCGGAATAAAGGGCGGTGCCGCGGGCGGCGGCTATGCACAGGTCGTTCCGATGGAGGATATCAACCTTCATTTCACCGGTGACTTCCATGCTATCGGTGCCGCAAACAACCTTCTTGCCGCTATGCTCGATAACCACATTTATCAGGGAAATGCACTTAATATCGACCCGAGACGTATCACTTGGAAGCGCTGTGTCGATATGAACGACCGTCAGCTTCGCTTTGTGACCGACGGTCTCGGCGGAAGAGTCAACGGTGTTCCGAGAGAGGACGGATATGATATAACCGTCGCTTCAGAAATTATGGCTGTTTTCTGCCTTGCGACCTCTATTTCCGACTTGAAGGAGCGACTTTCCAAAATCATCGTTGCTTACACCTATGATGAGAAGCCGGTAACCGCCGGTGACCTCAAGGCGGTCGGTGCTTTGACCGCGCTTCTTAAGGATGCAATAAAGCCCAACCTTGTTCAGACGCTTGAGGGCACTCCGGCGTTCGTCCACGGCGGCCCGTTTGCCAATATCGCTCACGGCTGTAACTCGGTTATGGCTACAAAGCTTGCAATGAAGGTCGGCGATTACGCCATTACCGAAGCCGGCTTCGGCGCAGATCTCGGTGCCGAGAAGTTCCTCGACATAAAATGCCATATGGCAGGACTTACTCCGTCGGCAGTTGTTGTTGTCGCAACCGTACGTGCCCTTAAAATGCACGGCGGATTGCCCAAGACCGAGCTTTCGGCCGAAAACCTCGAAGCACTCGAAAAGGGAATACCCAATCTGCTTCGCCACGT
>CAZWLH010000161.1:0-1910 GCA_964634675.1 uncultured Eubacteriales bacterium | reverse complement strand
TGAGGTCGATATGTTCCGCCTACTGCGCCTTTCGGCACTGATGAAGCTTCATCAGGAGGTCGGCGAGCTCCACCTGCACGAGTTCGGTACCGACTCCAACCGTATGCGTGACGAGCAAAAGCTTGCCTTTATTTTTACAAAAGTGGCGATAAAGGTGCACAGAATGCCGCTTATGGAGGAGAAAATAAGGGTCAGAACGTGGTGCAGCTCACTTAAGGGCGTGAGATTCACAAGAAATTATGCGGTTTTGACACCGGACGATGAGGTTTTGACCGAAGCAAAGGGCGAGGTCACGACCATAAATCTGGAAACACGCAGGATAGTCAGACCGAGAGAGATCAACGGTCTCGAAAACTTCCTTTATAATGAGGAGCTTGAAAATTCCTGTGAATATCCCGAGAAGCTCAGCTTCCCCGAGTGCGAGGCAAAATGTTTCTCAAGGCTTGCACGGTTTTCCGACATTGATTTTAACGGCCACGTCAACAATACGGTCTATGCCGATATTGTGACCGACTGTCTGCCGATATCGGTAAGCGAGAAGCCGCTCAAGGGCTTTACCGTGAACTATGTGAACGAGCTTTTGATGGGTGAGGAGCTGAAGATCTCGGCCGCCGAGCACGACGGAGTGTGGAGCTTCGTCGGTGAAACCGCCGACAGGGTCTGCTTCACAGCCGAAATGAGCTTTTGAGCTTTCTAAACAAAACCACCGAAACGGTATGATGTTGATGAACCGTTTCCAAAACCGATAACGGAAAAGCGTGCCGATAAAATAAATAAGTTTTGGAAATTATTCAAAAAAATAAAAGACGAAATCAAGGCTCCTTTTGTCAGCAAAAGGGGTCTTGTCTTATAATGCGACTGCACAGCGAGGCGCGGTTTTGAAACCGATATTGAGAATCGTATTGTAATGTAATAATTCAAAAAAGCAGAAACACTACGGCACATCACAAGCCTTTAACTGTGGGGTTGCGGCTTAGGTCGCTTTTTATTAAACGGTCATTTCCCCGCCGAGCTTCGCCAACGGCTCGGTGTCATTCCCTTGTATTTTTTGAAAATTTTGGAAAAATAGCTCATATCCGAAAAACCGGAGGAAATCGCCGCCTCGGTAACGCTCAATTTTTGATATATCAGCAGTCGTGCGGCGTTGTCCACCCTCAAAAGGTTTACATAATCTATGGGAGTGTGACCGGTAAATTCTTTGAAAATTCGGCAAAAATACTTTTCGTTGAAGCAGGCACGGTCGGCAAGCTGTGACAGTGTCATCGGATATTGAAGGTTGTCCTCTATCCAGTCGGTCAGCTCGGTCAGCTTTTTTGTGTGTGCATCGGGAAGTGCGTTGCCGAGTGAGGGCACAACTCTCCCCTCCCTGTAAAGTGAGGCGAAAAGGGTGTAAAGTACGCCGCAGATCTCAAGTTCGTAATAGGATATTTGCGAGCGCATTGTGTCGAAAAGTGAACTAAGACGGTCATAAAGCAGGCCGCCGTTTGTTAAAAGGCAGTCGACCGACATTCTGCGGTTGATGATAGGGGTCAGAAGTCCGCCTATACTGTCACTGCTCGAACGGCGCTGAAGCATACCGAGATCGCAAACAATGCACTCATAAACGCAGTCGGTTGGAACACCTCTGTGCAAAACACCGCAGTCGACGGTTATTATGTCGCCTGCCGAAAGTCGGTGCTCGAAGTTGCCGGAATAAAGCATAAATTCGCCGTGAAGGATCCGTATAAACTCAAATTCCCTGTGCCAATGAAGCGGCATTTCGTATTGAGGGTGGCGGCAGTCGACGTAATAGTATTCGATAGGAAAGTCATAGGTTCCGTGCTGCTTGCGCTCGTTGTAGTCACGGTATTTCATAAAGCACCTCCAAGGTGACGATAATACAAATTTAAGTCACATATCCTACAAGTAAT
>CAZWLH010000160.1:0-1945 GCA_964634675.1 uncultured Eubacteriales bacterium | reverse complement strand
GTGTTATATGCTTGACTATTTTTAATTTTTTTAGTAAAATAATACTTGATAACTAATTTTTTAAAGAAATCTGTTGAGAATAACAGGATTTGAAAGAGGTAATTATGTCTGAGACCGCTTACACTATTCCGGACGGATATTTTAAACGTCTGAGTGCGGAATACAAAAAACACAACTCGATTCCCGAGTCGGATTTCGAGCGTTACAACGTCAAAAGAGGACTGCGTAACGCCGACGGCACGGGTGTTTTGGCCGGAGTTACACAGATATGTAACGTTCACGGCTATCTGCTCAACGAAGGAGAGCGTATGCCCATCGACGGCGAGCTTACCTACCGCGGCTATTCAATCGAAGACCTTGTCGGCAATTGCGTGAAGGAAAACCGCTTCGGCTTTGAAGAGGTAGCCTATCTTCTTATGATGGGCAAGCTCCCCACCAAGACCGAGCTTGACGAATTCAACGCCGCTGTCGGCTCCTGCCGTATGCTCCCCGACTATTTTGCCGAGGATATGATACTTCGCTTGCCCAACCGCAATATTATGAGCAACCTGTCACGTGCGGTGCTTGCTCTGTCTGCCCTGGACGAACGCTCCGACGACAATTCGCTTGAGAACAACCTCCGTCAGAGTCTTGAGCTTTTCGCACGCTTCCCGATAATCGTGGCCTATGCCTATCAGGCAAAAAAGCATTTTTACGATAAGGAAAGCCTTTATATGCACTTTCCGAAGCCCGAGCTTTCCACTGCGGAAAACATATTGCACATTCTCCGTCCCGACAGCACCTACACCGAGGAGGAGGTTCACCTGCTCGACCTTGCATTGATGCTTCACGCAGAGCACGGCGGCGGTAACAACTCCACCTTTACCACACGTGTTTTGACCTCGTCGGGCACCGATATTTATTCCGCCATCGCAGGCTCGGTCAGCTCGCTCAAGGGTCCCAAGCACGGCGGTGCTAACATCAAGGTCGTTGAAATGATGAACGACATCAAGGCTCACGTTACCAATTGGGACAACGACGGCGAGATCGCCGATTATCTCCGCAAGATACTTCGCAAAGAGGCTTTCGACGGCTCGGGTCTTATTTACGGAATGGGTCACGCCATATACACCCTCTCCGACCCGAGAGCCGTTCTGCTTCGACGAAGCGCCGAGTCGCTTGCTCGCGAGAAAGGCAGAATGGATGAGCTTATTCTTATGGACAAGATCGCCGCAATGGCACCTGCCCTCTTTGCCGAGGCCAAGGGAAGCAAAAAGATAATCTGCCCGAACGTCGACTATTATTCGGGCTTTGTATATTCAATGCTCAACATTCCGCTTGAAATGTACACCGCGCTCTTCGCAATTTCGCGTGTTGCGGGTTGGGCGGCTCACCGTGCCGAGGAACTTGCAACAGGCGGCAGAATAATCCGTCCGGCCTATAAGAGCACCGTTCCGCACCACACCTATGTTCCGCTTGAGGAGCGTGTGACGATAGATCAAAAGCAGCTCGAGCTTGCAAAAATCAAGCATTTGTTCTGATATATTAAAATCCCGTCGAAGCTTTAAGGCTCTTGACGGGATTTTTTCGGTCACTTTACCGACTTTCGAAAAAGTGCAACAGAAATCACAATTTTGAAAGACAACAATCCCGAAAGCATAAGGCTTGCCACCCACGCACTGCTTCATTTTCACAACAAAGCCCTCGCGCACGGCATCGATCCGGTGGATATCGATGAAATCATAAAATGTCTTACAAAGAAATGACTTGGACTCATATAACAACACTTATTCAGGCTGAAATACGGTGCTATTGCATTTTAGCCTTTACAGAAGTGAAATCCTCCCAAAAAAACAACCGGGATATCCCTGTGCCGCCCAATCTCCGGTTGTGCGCAAAAGAGCTGCGCCGGGTGGACACGAAATTTATTTGGGAGAAACGCAAGAAGGATACGCCTTGCAATCCG
>CAZWLH010000159.1:0-2018 GCA_964634675.1 uncultured Eubacteriales bacterium | reverse complement strand
GTAATAAGCTGAGCAAGAAGCTTGGACAGAGCGGACTGTTCTAGGAGGTAGGATATGAAAAGATTTAAGATAAAAAACAAGGGCGATTTTATAATGGACCTGGTAATCACACTTATCCTGCTTCTGCTAGTGGTGGTTACTATTTATCCGGTTTGGTACGTGATCGTGGCATCCTTCAGCAGCAGTACGGCGATTGCCAAAAATCCGGGCTTTATGATCTGGCCTGAAAAATGGGAGTTTGAAGCCTATAAGCTGGTATTTGAACATCGACTTTTTCAAAAGGGCTTTTTAAATTCCGTATTGGTTTTGTTAGGTTCTTTGCCAATCAGTCTTTTATTGACTGTGCTGACCGGTTATTTTATGTCACGCAGCAATGTGCTTTTTAAAAAGCCGATCGTTGCATTGTTTATGTTTACCATGTTTTTCAGCGGCGGTCTGATTCCGGGTTATTTGAACATTAAGAGCTTGGGCTTATATGATTCGTTGTGGGCGCTGATTATTCCAGGTTCTCTGAGTATTTATAATGCCATTATCTGTAAGACGGCGATGGAGGCGATTCCGGAAAGTTTATGTGAATCTGCTTACATTGACGGTGGAAATGATATGCAGATATTATTTAAGATCATCCTTCCGTTGATTAAGCCGACGTTGGCGGTTCTTGCTTTGTATTATGGCGTTGCAAAATGGAATGACTGGTTTACGGCATCCGTTTATATTAGAAGAGATGAGCTTTTGCCAATCCAGAACGTACTGCGTTCCGTATTGCTGCAGAACAGCGACAATGACCATAGTGCTTTGTCCGGGGATAATTTCAGCCAGTATGCAGAGACTATTAAATACGCAGCAATCGTAATCTCAACGGTTCCGGTAATGTGCGTATATCCGTTCCTGCAGAAATATTTTACAAAGGGCGTTATGATTGGTGCCGTGAAGGGATGATGCTATGATGAAGAATGTAGATTATGAGAAGCTTTTATTAGAGGTAAAGGAAAAGATTGACCGGAGAATGGAGAGCAATCCGCCGGAATCTGAGCTGTATGAATCTTCTGTGATCGGAAAGGACGGACGGTATACACCACAGGTGCTGGACACGAGTTCAGCGAACTGGACACGTTCCTTTTTGACGGGGGCAGTGGCATATCTTTACTATCATTTCAAAGAGGAAAAATATCTGGATTATCTGAAAAAATCTATGCCTGTATTTGAAAAATACCTGTATTCACGTTTGAGAGGGGCACATCATGATGACGGTTTTCGCATGTCTCTTTCTGTGGTAGCGCTTTATAAGCTTTGTCCGGAGGAGGAAACGCGAAGATTCGCGCTAAAGGCAGCAGATGAGATGGCAAAGCGTTTTGTACCTAAGGTTGGTGTGCTTCCGGGCTTTTTTGGACAGTGCGGAGCGGAACGTGTACAGACGATTGCGGATGATATGATGAATATTGCGATTTGGATGTGGGCAGGCAATGAAACGCAGAATCCGTTTTACAAAGAGCTGTATACCACGCATATCCAGACGGTTATGCGCGATATGAAAAGGCCGGATCATTCATTGTGTCATTCTTATATGTGGAATGGTAAGACTGGAGAGCCGCTTGCGGAGCTGAATTATTGCGGTTATGGTGTCGGTTCTGTCTGGGCAAGAGGACAGGCTTGGGCGCTGTACGGACTTGTAAATGCATTGAAAACAACGGGAGACGAGCAGCTTTATTTGCCGCATATTGAAGGACAGTTAAATTTCCTTTTCAGCAATCTGAAGGAGCATCCGGTTCCGTGGTGGGATCTGAACTGTTTTGGAGAAGCGACCGGTATGCGTGATTCCTCTGCTGCAGCGATTATGGTAAGTGCGTTGCTCAAGCTGAAGGAGCTTAAGGTACAGGGGCATATGGGCGGTCTGGCAGCAGGCTATCAGGAAAAAGCAGAGGAAATGCTGGCATGTCTGATCGAGCAGTACTGGGCTGCACCACAGAAGGATAATATCCTTGAAAGAGGTCAGGCAGGCGACGAAGAGACAGGTTGTG
>CAZWLH010000158.1:0-2022 GCA_964634675.1 uncultured Eubacteriales bacterium | reverse complement strand
AGGTTCGGTGAAGTATATCCTACATACGCAGAATTTGCATAAGCATACTCATACGTATTCATAAAATTCATAAACTCATGCGCCAGCTCGATATGCTCCGCATTCTTCGGAATTACCATTGCATCATACCAAATGTTGGTACCTTCTGCCGGAAGATAAAAGCCCATATTTTCATTTTCACTGATGATATAGGTCGCATCACCGGAATATGCTATACCAAGTGCTTTTCTGCCCTGTGCCATGTTATCAATAATCTCATCCGTTACGATTTCCGGCTTCATTGTCTGCACACACTGCACAAGCCAGTCATACGCCTCATCTAGTTCTGCCTGAACATCCGTATTCATAGAATACCCAAGGCTCTTTAAAGCCATCATGAAGCTGTCACGTTCGGAATCGTAGAGATAAATGTCGCCTTTATACTTTTCATCCAAAAAGATGGCAAAGCCCTCTCGCTCCAAATCTGCAAGCTCCACCTTGCTCTTGTCATACACAATACCTACCGTTCCCCAAAAATACGGTACTGAATATGCTCCCTCGGAATCAAATCCCGTATTTTTCACAGAATCATCCAGCTCGTCCAAACAAGTCAAAAGGCTCTGATCCAACTCCTGTAAATATCCCTCATCCAGCAAACGCTGAATCATATAATCACTCGGCATCAGCACGTCATACGGTTCTCCGTTTGCTACCTTAATATACATCTGTTCATTGGAATCAAAATTTTCCATTACAACTGTCGCTCCGGTTGCCTCCTCAAAGGCTGCCACGACATCCTCGCTGATATACTCGCCCGGAAGGTATACATGCAGACTTTGCCCCGCATACGGCAAATCCGTACTGCTTCCGTTCATACCGATAAACATTGCCACACAAATACCAGCTAAAGCCGCACCGCCGATGCCCAACGCCGGCTTAATCCATTTTCTGTTATCAGCCTCAGTGCTTTTTTCCCGCTTGGATACGAGCATCGGAAGCACATTGATGATCAACAACGCGATTGTAATAATAACAACCATCAGCGTTGATACCGCATTGATACTCGGATTGATACGCTTACTCATCGTGTAGACCATAATGCTGATATTTTTCACACCGCCGCCTGTCACGAAATAAGAAATAATAAAATCATCCACGGACATCGTAAACGCGATCAGAGCACCTGACAAAATACCCGGCGTAATCTGCGGAACGATAACCTTCGTCAAAGCTTGTATCGGTGTCGCGCCCAAATCCATCGCCGCATTGGCTATGTTTGGATCCAAAGAACGAACCTTCGGCATAACAGAAAGAATCACATACGGTATGCAAAAGGCAATATGCGCTAACAGCATCGTTGCATAGCCCTTCTCAACCCTAAAGGTAATGAACAAAAGCATAAATCCGATTGCCGTAACGATATCAGGATTCATCATCGGCAGATTATTTACCTGCTCCATAATATCACGCACAAGCTTTTTGGACTTGCTGAGACCGATTGCCGTAATCGTGCCTATCACCGTTGAAATTACGGTAGCCAAAATCGCCACACTGAAGGTAGTATATAATGCACTCATCATATCCCTGGATTCCAGCATATGCCTATACCAGCGCAGAGAAAATCCGGTAAATGCCGTCAGTGATTTTCCCTCATTAAAGGAGAATACGATCATATACAAAATCGGCAGATAGAAAAAGATGATCAACAGCGTCATAAGCACTCTGCCTGACATACGCTTTTTTTTCTTCATGCTCAATCCTCCTCCTTTCCGCCCTGGTTTTTCGTTTCAATCCGTCTCACAGTCATCATAAGCAACATCATAAGCACCGCTATGACCATGGAAATAGCACTGCCGAAATTCCATTCACCGACCGTGATAAATTGATTCTCGATCAGATTTCCGACCAGGAAATACTGACCGCCGCCAAGCAGCTTCGGAATAAAGAAGGAGCTCACCGCCGGAAGAAATACCAGCGTAATTCCGTTGATGATACCCGGAACGGACAACGGAAGGGTAACCCTCATAAACGTCTGTTCTGGAT
>CAZWLH010000157.1:0-2029 GCA_964634675.1 uncultured Eubacteriales bacterium | reverse complement strand
ATGGTCACATGTTTCTTCGCAAGGTCCGTAATGTCCTGGGCGAAGGAGAAGCCCGGTTTCAGCTTGAACACATAGACGCCGGTGTAATCCGCAGCGGGCTGATACGCTGTTTTCAGGTCCTCGATCTGATGCTCATTGGAGGTGTCTTTCAGCCCCGCAAAGAACATCTGATTCACCAGCTCCAGCTTGTCGTCGGGGACAAAGCTCTGGCACTTCAAGTCCTCGATGGTCTTAAAGTCGCCCTTGCTCTTCATCGTCATGGACACTTCTTTGACTTGGTTGGACGGGAAGTTAACAAAAACACAAAGCTTTTTTGTCGAGCCGCTAAGGATATCAGCCTTCCAGAAGTCGCCGCCGGAAACGGATACTTGGTTCTCCACCGTATCAGCAAAGCTATAGCTGCGTCCCGCTTCAAAAGTATACATTGCTGTATAATCCTGATGGGGGTCATACGGTGTATTTTTGCCTTCAATCTTATCAGTCGTATTATTCAGGCCCTTACAAACGACGAAATCTGTTAGTGTCATCTTGCTGCTCGGATCGTAACCACACTCCAGATCCGAAAGGGTTTTGCGCTCATTCAGAGATTTGATGTTCAGGCTAACCTTATCGATAACAGTAGGATTAACGCCGGTAGGTGTAACTGTGAGCTTTTTCTGTGTTTTGCTAACAGATCCGTCAAAAAAGGCATTTGCGCTCATGTCATAAAACTGGTATCCCGCGGACAACAGATTGGAAAGCGGCTTATCCGTTTTCATCTTCATACCACCCTCAAAGGTTCCGCCGGTCAGGTGGATCGCATTGGCAACCGTATCATTGTCTACATAAAGCGCACAGGAATTTTCATTTCCCTGATTGGTGCTATTATTGACCTGCTTAATTGTGCCTCCTGAAATATTCAGCGCCGTGTCTTCAGCTAAGGTTTCGCCGAAGCGAATTGCAGAAGAGCCCCCATAATTTATGGTTGTCACGTTATTGTGGCCATAAATGTAGCCGCCTTTAATATTGGTAACGCCGCCATTGATCCAAATCGGCCTTGTCGCAACATTAGAATGGAAATCCTGAATGCCATTCAGCGTAACGCTGCCATCAATGGTCAGCTCGCCGCCCCAGTTGCAGATGATCACATTCGTCGCAGTTAGCGCATTGACTTCCACCCGGAGAGAGCCGGTTCCGGTAACTTCAAGGGATGAACCGGTTTCCACATCAATTAGCCGGGCAAATAAATTCTTAATACTACCATTCTCTTTTTCCGTGGGATCAGCTACAAACCAAATATTTGTAGCAATTTCCAAATGATGGTATGCGTTACGCGGAATACTTATCGCAGCCTCCATTGGTTTATAGTCTGTTTCTCCGTATAGTATACGAACTGGAGTGTCGCCATTCGTTGCATTATTATCCATCCCGACTACTTTAATATAATAGCTTGCTGGCGTTTCCAGAAGGCGCTTCATCTCAGCATAAGTCGAAACGCAGTAGGGGTCGCTTTTTGTACCTCTGCCTGTCGTTGCACCGCTGCCATCTGCTGCAAAGGCCATTGTGGGGAACAGACCCACCACCATGACGAGGCAGAGCAGGATGCTCAGTATCCGTTTTCTCATGTTTTTTCTTCCTCCTTTTGATTGGAAATTCGTTGTCCGCGTTTTGTGTCCCGGTGCGCGGTCACCGGGCGGCTTTACCGCGCGTGTCCGTTCTGCATGGCCTGCGCCGTTTCGTCCAGCCACGCTCTCGCCTGCCGGGCGGTCAGATCGCCCAGACAATAACCGTCGATCAGCCCCAGCTCCACCGCCTTTTCCAGAGCGTCCGCCATTGCCCATCCGTTCGGAGAACGAAGAAGCGTCAAATACAATCATATCATTCCATCACCACCGTCCTCCTTACAAAGCATCGATGACCGCCGAAAGATAGGTGGAAGAAACAGAGCCGTAGATGAAATTGTCAACAAGCCCGTCCTTCTTCGCCTGACGCACCTTGTCCGCCAGCTTCTTTTCGGTGTTCTCGTCCACGACCAGTACAATTTTGCAGT
>CAZWLH010000156.1:0-2068 GCA_964634675.1 uncultured Eubacteriales bacterium | reverse complement strand
AGAAAGTGTTTCTCTTCAAGGAGTTGAATATATATGAACATTCCTTTTTCCCCTCCCGACATATCCGAAGCCGAGATCTCGGCCGTTGCCGAATGCTTGCGTTCGGGCTGGATAACCACGGGTCCCAAAGTGAAAGAGTTCGAGCGCCGCATAGCCGAATATGTCGGTGTTGACCGTTGTGTATGTCTTAATTCTCAAACCGCCTGTGCCGAGCTTGCTCTGCGTTTACTCGGTATCGGCCCCGGTGACGAGGTCATAACCTCCGCCTATACCTATACCGCTTCGGCATCGGTCATTTGCCACGTCGGTGCGACGCCGGTGCTTATCGACACCTGCAAGGACAGCTTTGAAATGGATTATGACAAGCTGGAAGCAGCTATAAACGAAAAAACCAAGGCCGTGATCCCCGTCGACCTCGGCGGTGTTCCCTGCGATTATGACCGCATTTATGATATTGTCGAGCGCAAAAATGGCTTATTCAAGCCTCAAGGCGACATTCAAAAGGCACTGGGCAGAATCGCCGTTATGGCCGATACCGCTCATTCCTTGGGTGCCGAATACAAAGGTGTTCGCACCGGTAAAGCGGCGGATTTTTCGTCGTTCTCGTTCCACGCCGTTAAAAATCTCACAACCGCCGAGGGTGGTGCTTTGACCTGGAATACCGTGCCGGGTATTTCGGATGATGATATTTACAAGCAAATTCAGCTTTTAAGCCTTCACGGTCAGTCTAAGGATGCCTTGGCTAAAACTCAGCTCGGTGCTTGGGAATATGACGTTATCGGCACTTGGTATAAATGCAATATGACAGATATTATGGGCGCCTTGGGGCTTGTTCAGCTTGACCGCTATGCCGATATGCTGAAACGCCGTGAGGAAATCGTCAAAAAATATGATGCCGCCTTTATTCCGTTCGGTATAAAAACTTTGTCGCACTTTGCCAATGACCGGGTTTCGTCGTATCACCTTTACATCACACGTATACCCGGAATCACACCCGAGCAGCGTAATGAGATCATTACGAAAATGGCCGAAAACGGCATTGCCTGCAATGTTCATTACAAGCCGTTGCCGATGCACACCGCTTATAAAAATCTCGGCTTTGATATTGCCGATTATCCGAATGCTTACGATATGTTTGCAAATGAGATTACTTTGCCTCTTCACACCAAGCTTTCCGACCAAGAGGTTGAGTTTGTCATTGCCCAATTTAAGGCAATAGTTAGTGAGTATTTGAAATGATGCTGAATAAATGGGAACAACTTCCCGAACGAATGAAAAACGACAATGTCAGAACATATTACGAGCTGCTGAACCGGAAACGGTTCAGCCTGCTTGTAAAAAGAGTTTTTGATGTCGTTGTTTCGGCGTTAATGCTGATTATTCTTTCTCCCCTGTTTTTGATTTTGGCGGTAGCGATAAAGCTCGATTCAAAGGGCCCCGTTTTTTACCGACAATCAAGGGTCACACAGTACGGAAAAGAATTTAAGATTTTCAAATTCAGAACAATGGTGCAAAACGCCGATAAGCTCGGCACGCAGGTGACCGTCAGCAACGATTCGAGGGTCACAAGGGTCGGCTCTTTTATCAGAAAATGCAGACTTGATGAAATCAGTCAGCTTATCGATGTATTCAGAGGCACTATGACCTTTGTCGGGGTAAGACCCGAGGTTCCGAAATATGTTGCGGCATATACCGACGAAATGATGGCGACATTACTGTTGCCTGCAGGTATCACCTCGTTTGCTAGTATTTGCTACAAAAACGAAAGTGAGCTTTTGGATGCGGCAGAGGATGTCGACAAGACATATATCGAAACTGTTTTGCCCGAAAAGATGCGGCTTAATCTTAAAGGTATTGAAAATTTCGGATTTTTCTATGACATTAAAATTATGTTTATGACAGTCTTCGCCGTTCTCGGAAAGGACTATGACGAAAACGGAAAGTAGATCCGAGCCTATTTATATTGGAAGTATGAGTTATGTTGTCAACCTTATCTAAAACCAAGCGATTGAAAATTATGATCATCCTTGCGGTTATGGATGCCATTTGCATAGCCGGTTCCTTTTTT
>CAZWLH010000155.1:0-2099 GCA_964634675.1 uncultured Eubacteriales bacterium | reverse complement strand
TTCTAGTGCTGGAGGGTGCCATTAACCTGCTCAGCGCGCTGTACACCACGCTGGCGGTGCGCCGCTTCCTCAAGCTGCACCCCGAGACCCAGACCATCCTCGAGGCCGTCACCGGCAAAGATCTGAACGGCGACGGTGTAGTGGCCCCGGCTCTGACGGCTGCCGATGCCGAGGCTACGGCGGTGGAGCTGGACCATGTGGACGAGAGCGCTGTCGTGGAGCAGGATACCCTCTGACTCTGTTTTTACAGGGCGGACAATTGTTTGGCTTCGAACGTCTTTCGCGGTTTTTCCGCGGGAGGCGTTTTTTTGTGCCGTTTGGTGATAAGTGGCGCAAAAACGGAAATCTTTCCCGCATGAAAGTTTCGCAGAGAAAAAATTCCGCCAAAGAAAATGTGCAAAATGCTAAACTTGCGAAATGATGAAATAAAAAATTGATTTTTTGTCAGGAAACTGCTATATTATGCTTATAGATACATATTGATAGATTCCGTGTGTGTCCTGCACACGCCATAGGAGGTATTGCAATGAGCAAAAACCCGGACAGCGTATTGACGCTGCTGTGTTCCGGCATCCAGCTTTACAGCGCCGAACGGCGCATTGCGGACTGCATTCTGGCAGATGTAAAGCGGGCGTCGTCAGCAACATCGGCACAGCTGTCAAAGATGAGCGGTTCTTCTGAGGCAACGGTGACCCGGCTTTGTCATAAGCTCGGGTTTGAAAATTACCGCAAGTTTCAGCTGGCTCTGGCACGGGACGTGATGGAGCAGCAGGAGGCTGAAAAATATAAATCCATTCGCGATTCAGACGACATGGGTCTGTTGCTGCAAAAGATCCAGACAAATAAGCTGGAGGAGGTACGCGCCACCATGCAGGCGCTGGATCCCTACCAGCTGCGGCGTGCTGTGGACGCGTTGCGGAGCGCCCAGGTGGTGGAGATCGCATCTTCGCCCCAGAACGCCACAGTGGCTCTGGAGATCTCGGCCAAGCTCAGTGACCTTGGCAAGCGCTGCGTGGGCAGCGCAATGTACGACCGTACCCGCACCTTTGCAAAGGCGCTGACGGATCAGGATGTGCTGCTGCTGGTGTCCAGCAGCGGCCGTGACGACTCGCTGGAAGAGCTGATCCGGGCGGCCCGCGAAAAGGGCGCGCCCGTCATCATCATTACAGCCGACCGTCACTCGCTGCTGGCGCAGCAGTCGGACATCGCGCTGATCGCGTCCAACCGCGAGCAGCGCCTGCTGGACCGCCCGCATTCGCCCTCGCAGCTGTCCAGCCATCTGGTGGCCGAGGTGTTGTACTACCTGCTGCTGAACGAAGAGAGCTGAACTACATAAAAAACAGGCGCAGCCTTATGGCTGCGCCTGTTTTGCGTTTGCAGGACGGGGAAGATCGCCTTACTCCGCGTTGAATACGTACTGGTCCATCCGGCGGAACGCCTCCTCGATGCGCGCGCGGGGCGAGGCCAGATTCATCCGCAGGTGGCACGGGCCGTGGAACATCACGCCATCCTGTACGGCGGCACCGACGCGCCAGCAGGCTTTTTCCACCTCCTGAATGGTCTTGCCGTGGGCGGCGCACCAGTCGGTGCAGTCCACGAACAGCATATAGGTGCCCTGCGGCTTTGCGACCTTTACGCCTTCAAAATGCTGGGCGATGTAGTCGCAGGCAAAATCCACGTTTTCGGTCAGCACCTGACACAGCTCGTCCGTCCACTCGCGGCCCTCGGGCTTGTATGCGCCGATCAGGCCGTGCATGGACAGCACGTTCATCGAGTTGTAGTGGCACAGCGCCGACTCCTTGGCGATGCGGTCGCGCCACCAGTTGTTGTATACGATGTGGTAGCTGCCGATCAGGCCGGCAAGGTTGAAGGTCTTGGAGGGCGCGTACATGGCGGCAGTGCGCTGGCGTGCGTCCTCGCTGATGGACTGGGTGGGGATGTGCTTGTGTCCGGCCAGAATGAGGTCGGACCAGATCTCGTCCGACACCACGAACACGTCGTATTTCTTGTAAAGCTCCATGGCCTTTTCCAGCTCCCAGCGCTCCCAGACACGGCCGCAGGGGTTGTGGGGGCTGCAAAGGATGGCGGCGTGGATGTGC
>CAZWLH010000154.1:0-2107 GCA_964634675.1 uncultured Eubacteriales bacterium | reverse complement strand
ATACTGTATTGCATCATCCCAAATATGCTCCCACTCCTCTGAATCCATGTTGCTTACTTTTTCTGCATAATTCGTAATCGCCTGAGTCTGGTGATACGAATTCCAATAATCACTCAATGTAGGATACAGCAGCAAGGACAACCCTGCAAGAAGTACAAGGACCAATATAACATTTATGAAATTGTTCTTATTTCCCTTCCTCATGTAAAGTTCTCCTTACTGCTGCAAACCGGAATCCCTCCGGCTGCAGCAAATTGTAAGATAAATTTATAACTATGAATCCATACGCTTTCTTGTAACCAAAAGCACTACTGCGCCAAGTACAAGAACTCCGCCAATCACATAGAAAATGGTAGTACCGATACCACCCGTGGACGGAAGCACTGTACCGGATTTGTTCTCGATTTCTGCACACACCGTTGTATAAGACAGCACATTATCTTCTCCTTCAGTTGCGCCTGTAATTTTTACTTCTATTTCGCCTGACCGCTTATTATATCCTGCAGGAGCTTCAATCTCTCTGAGATAATATGTATCGCTATCTAAACCACTAATTGTAATAAAGCCATCTTCATCGGATGCCAATGTTGTGCCATCATTAACATCGACCCATCCGTCAAATATATCGTCACTAATTTTAGCCGCCTGCTTCTTATCCTTATTTAACAGTATAAACTTCGCACCGGCCAAAGGCTTTTGTTCGTCAACATTTTGGGTATACTTAAAAACTTTCATATCCCATGTATATGTAGTTGTTGTACTTATTGTTGTTTTACAATTTTCGCCATATTCCAACCAGCTGCTATTTTTGTTGCCTTCAAGTCCAACATTCGCTTTCTGATTTAATACCGCTGTATAGGAGATTACTAATTGATTATTTGCCTCAAGCGTATCACAGAAGCTCTGCGCAAATACCACCTCGAATGTGCAGCCGTCTGTACAAGTATTACCTGTTTTGATTGTGTAATTTGCAACCTTTTGATTTCCTTCTTCTACTGTGGCTTCCACTTTATCACCGTTCAAGGTAACCCCTGTAACCTGTCCAAAAGTCAATCCCGGACTCATCTTGTCATGGAATACATAGTTCTCCGCACCCGGCTGTGCTGTAATCGTACTTTGGAAATTTATTGTCTGTCCCAGGTCAGCATCGTTTGTAGAACCATAATCTGAGTTTAAATCCTCCTCAACCTTCTTCTCGTTGGTCGGCACACCATTCTTTTCCTTCATAACAACTTCATTGGCAGTTGTATTTAAAGAACAAAGTGTACCTAATGTAGAATCTACCAGGTAGTAGCCCAAATTCAGTTCCTCGAATTCTACTGTTAACTCTTCTGCCCCTTCAGCTTTTGATGCCTCTATTGCCCCTTGATTTGCAAGCAATGTCTTTGCATATGCCTGTGCTAATTTGGCAAATTCGGCCGCATCTTTGTTTGATATCCATGTCACATAGCCTTGAGCATCAATGTTGACATAAACGCCTTTTATATCCCCCCCTTGGATAAAATTCTCCCAAGCCTCTGTTGTCTTATAAGAGTATGCCCCGCTCGCTGTATCATAACTCTCCAATGTAAGAATCTGATAGATTGTGTAGGTCTGCCCTTCGACAGGATTTTCAATAGTAATCTTACCAGTAGCATCATTTTTTCCGCTTGAATTAGCAATTTCACTGCCATTTTCTGCAGAAACAGTAATCGTAAGTCCCATTACCATTACCATTACCAACGCCAGCAATAAGCTGACAAGTTTTTTTGCGTGTTTCATAATTTGTTTTTCCTTTCCATTACCTTGTTATTTTATAAAAACATGCCAAAGAACAGTCGTTATGTTCTTCGTCACATATTTATCCATTGCATCAGATATTTTGCTGTTTTTATTTGAGACTGCCAAAACGTGAAAATGGCCAGACACGAAATACGATTTTCCCCACCACTTGTTCTTCAGCTACGCATCCTACCGTTGTATTACGTGAATCCACTGAAGTACTACGATGGTCTCCCATACAAAAATACCGATTATCCGGCACTTGATACGGCATTTCAAGGTTGCAGTCCCCAAGGGCTTTTTCAGTCAGATACGGCTCCTCCAGCAATTTGCCATCCACATATAC
>CAZWLH010000153.1:0-2228 GCA_964634675.1 uncultured Eubacteriales bacterium | reverse complement strand
CGGAAAACAGCTTGCAGTCTCTTGCGAGCGTTGCCGGGTCGCAGGAAACATAGACCACCCTCTCGGGAGCGAAGTCGCAAGCGACGGTCTTTATAAGCTCCTCGGAGCAGCCCTTTCTCGGCGGATCGAGTATCACGACATCGGGAACAACACCCTCCGCTTTGAGGCTTTCGGCCGCGGCGGCCGCATCGGCGCATATAAAGCGTGCATTACAGACACCGTTTTCGGCGGCATTGACCTTGGCATCGGCCACTGCCTCGGGCACTATCTCAACTCCGATAATGCTCTTGGCACGGTCGGCCATCGAAAGTCCTATCGTACCGGCCCCGCAATAAAGGTCGAGCACGGTTTTTCCGCTCGGCTCGGCAAATTCCGCCGCCTTTTCGTAAAGCTTTTCGGCAACGTCGTGATTGACCTGATAAAACGACAGCGGAGATATTCTCACACGAACGCCGCAAAGCACATCGGTCACGGTGTCCTTTCCGTAAAGCGTAACGCACTTTTTGCCCATTATCACATTGGTTTTTTCACAGTTGATATTAAGCACCACCGAGCAAAGCCGTTCTCCGAAAGCCTCCTTCAAGCTTGCGGTAAGAACATCGGAAAACGGCAGCGACTCGCCGTTTATCACGATACAGACCATTATTTCGCCCGTTGCGGCGGCCAAGCGGAAATATATATGCCTTATGAGGCCTTTATGGCTTTCTTCGTCATAGACGGAGATATTATTGCTTTTTAAGAACTCTCTGAAAACGGCTACTCCCTTTTCGAATTCCTTGGGTTGCAGACGGCAAACGGGACAGTCGACCACACGGTGAGTTCTGTCGGCGAAGAAGCCTATCTTCAACGTTTTACCGTCTAAGCTTACGGGATACTGTGCTTTATTCCGGTAGCCGTCGGGATTTAAGCCGAATATCGGTTCAAAGGACGGCTCCACTCCGCCTATCCGTTTCAAAACATTTTTGACATTGTTTTCCTTTATTGAAAGCTCGGTATCGTAGCTTATATGTCTGAAGCCGCAGCCGCCGCATTGCGGATACGACGGACACGACGGCTCAACACGGCAGTCCGACGGCGTTATTATCTTCTCGATCTTCGCAAAGGCACAGTTTTGCTTAACCTTCAAAATATGCGCCTCGACCTCGTCACCCGTGACGGCGGAATTTACAAAAACCGTGAAGCCGTCGTGCTTGGCGACACCTGCACCCTGCAAGGTCGTATCGGTTATTTTCAAATTAACAAGCTCGTTTTTTTTCATAAAAATATCCTTTGAATAAGTGTTGCTTTACCGTCAAAAATAGTATCGGAAAAGGAGTTGATAAAATGTTCGACAAAATTTGCCTTTCACTGCTTATTATCGGCGGACTCAACTGGGGCAGTATCGGCCTTTTTAAGTTCGATATCGTCGCTTGGCTCTTCGGCGGTCAGGGTGCATTGCTCAGCAGAATAGTATACACCTTGGTAGCCTTGGCAGGAGTCTGGTGTATCTCGCTTTTATTCAGAGACACCGACGGCAGTGAAAACGACAGCACCGATATGCCGATAATCGGCGGCGCAGACTGAAAAACGATGATTCCGTCCGTAAAATGCGGGCGGAGTTATCTTTTTCCGTCCCATCTTCCCTTGGCCTTGAAGGGCTTATTCTGCGGCTTGCGGTTAGAAGCCTTGCCGCCGGTCGGCTTGGAATTATTGTAAGACGGAGCATTTATAAGACAGTCGGGGCCGTTTCCGATAAGATCGGTGCGACCGCAGTTTTTAAGCGCTTTCAGCACTATCGCTCTGTTTTCGGGCTTGAAATATTGGAGCAACGCCCTCTGCTCGGCCTTTTGCGACGGAGTTTTCGGTACAAAAACGTGCTCCATCGTATAAGGATCAAGCTCGGTGTAATACATACAGGTCGATATGGTACCCGGAGTGGGATAAAAGTCCTGCACCTGCTCGGGACGCATTTTGTTTTGCTTTAAAAACAGCGCAAGCTCGATAGCATCGCTCATACGGCAACCGGGGTGGCTCGACATAAGATAAGGCACAAGATACTGCTCCTTGCCGACCTGCTTGGTTATCCTGTAAAACTTTTCGGTAAAGCGGCGGTAGGTCTCGATATGCGGCTTGCCCATTTTGTCAAGCACGACGTTCGAACAATGCTCGGGAGCGACCTTGAGCTGACCGCTGACGTGGTATTCGACAAGCTCTTTGAAAAATTCGTCATTACCGTCGGCAAGCAGATA
>CAZWLH010000152.1:0-2314 GCA_964634675.1 uncultured Eubacteriales bacterium | reverse complement strand
CCTTTAAATCCATACTGCTCACTCTGGCTCTCTCCTGCATCTGCTCCCTCCTTCCATTGGCATAAAAAATACAGCCTTATAAAATTGGCTGTCTGCTTTTCTCCACTTTTCTGTTTTCTTCTTTTTCTTTTGACTGCTCCTTTCCGGTATCCGTACTTAAAAGATCTGCTAAAATACGCTTTGCAATGCGTTCTTCTTTGGAAACTGCTTTTTCCTTATCCCGAACCATCGCAATCTCATTTTTATAATGCAGCTTTAGTGCTTCTACCTGCTCCACAGTATATCCTTCCTTTGAAAGTCTTTGTGATAACTCCTCATACCGCTTATGCTCTTTTTCAAACAGTTCCTCACCATTCCAGTAACAATTCTCCAATTCCTGAAGCTCCGTTAATTCCGACACCATATCAAAGAGTGGCTTCATTATTGCCCTTTCCTTAAATATCCGGCTTTTTTCTCTGGAAGTGTCCTTTTTCTTATCTGTCATACTCTCTGCAACAACCGCAACACCTGCCGCCGTCTGCACCTCATGCCTTACGAGAAACAGATAATCCTCCTGCAACTTCTGCATTTTGCGAATATCATCACGGTACTTCCACGCCTGACTGTATGGACGCTTCTTTAACATTCCCAATCGGTACAGCCTTGCAAAGTATTTTTTCTGCACACCGGACAGCTTCGCCCTCTTGTACCGTTTTACTCTGCAACGGACAATCTTAGGTTCCTGCTCTTTACTAAGTTTCCGATAGGTGGACAGATTTTCTGTCTCAATCCTCTCACGGATACGCTCCTCCGTATAATCTTCTCCAAGACTTTTACATCGTCTGAACCTCGTCAGTCCCATCGGCTTAATGGCAAGATATTTTCCCTCGCTTCGGTAGGCATTTTTAATCTCATATCCCATTTCCGAAAGCATGGATAAAAATGACTCATAGGTTGCCGCCTGCATAATACAGGCATCAATATCCCTCTTTATCATATCTGCCCATACAAATTTGCCATCACGAAAATCATTCCATTCCTTATAATTCTCTGACGGTCTTGCACGGTCATCGGATATTTCAATGGTGGACAGTCCATACTCCTCACAAAGCCGGTTCGTTATGGGCTGTATCTTCCTTGCCCAATCACCTTTTTCATATCGGTATTTCTTCCCGGTACGAAAGCTCACGCTATTGAACAGAATATGTCCGTGAACATGATCCGTATTATCGTGTACGGAATAGATTGCTTCATAATCCTGCCCTAAATACTCCTTCACAAACTTACCTATGACTTCAAATGCTGTTTCGGCATCAACCTCACCTTCCGCAAAAGATATAATCATGTGATACCCCTGCCTCTGGTCCGTCTTGCCAAACTGCACCTTTGTCTGCCGCATCTGTTCATAGGCACTGTCCACCTGACAGTTTAGGGAAGATACCCATTTACCCTCGCCCGTCTTGTGTTCCTCCACAATATAGTCAAGAGCCTGTTTTAAATGCTTACCCGCATAACCTGAACCACAGTCACCGATATAGAGTATCTTACTGATTGCCAATCGTTTCTACTGCCTCCTTTACCAACAGATTCAGCTTTTTCATGTAGGCTGACAGAAGTTCCCTGTCCTCCTCACGGTACAGCTTTGAATTATGATTTCTAGTAATCTGATTGATATTGTTACCAATGGCATTGACTTCATTTATCAGCTCTCGGAGCATAATGCGTATCTCAGGATAATCATTCGGCTTCTGTGATAATAGCAGTCGGATATATTCTGATTCCTTTATCCCTCTCTGCTCAGCATCCAGACGGAGCTTTTCGGCTTCCTTTTCCGTCATACGGAAAGGCTTTACCACCGTTTTTTTATCTCCTGCCATTTACCTCACCTTCCCTGACCTTTGCTTTAACTCAGGCGATACCTCCGGTAACAGTTCCTGCCCCTCTGCGATGGCTTCCGTCATCTTTTGGATTGCACCGTCTATGCCACCTTTGGATTGCAGATTTTGAATAAACTCATCTGCCAGCGTTACAGCAAGTGCTTCTATCTCCACTCCATACTTTGTACGGTCAAACAGCTTATCCAATATCTCATAGTCCTCTGCAAGCGTATCTGCATACGCTTTCTTGTTTGCAAAGTCAATAAAATCTTTCGGATTTTCCATCTCTGCCTGTGCCTGCTTCAACATTTCATAATTCCATTCCGTCACTTCATTGATAACATCGTCAATGGAATCCTGTGTCCATCGGATTTTCTCCTGCTGATAGCACAAATCTCCACGGAACAGCTTGCCTTCCTTTTCCCCAAGCAGAAAATCATGCCCACTCATATATCCTA
>CAZWLH010000151.1:1157-2318 GCA_964634675.1 uncultured Eubacteriales bacterium | reverse complement strand
ATAGGTTTTCTGCCTATTCTTGACATATCGTTCTACCTCCCCTTACCAGATGAAAGCAAGAACTTCGCCGCCGACATTCTCACGGCGAGCCTGCTTGTCAGTCATAATGCCTTTTGAAGTGGAAACGATAGCGATTCCGAGGCCTCTCATGACCTTGGGCATATCCTCCACGTTGCTGTAAATACGCAGACCGGGCTTAGAAACTCTGCGAAGACCGGTAATAACCTGCGACTTATTGGGACCGTACTTAAGTGCGATCTTGATAACTCCCTGCTTTCCGTCGTCAACAACGGTAAAGCCGCTGATGTAACCCTCGTCGAGAAGGATCTGAGCGATCGACTTCTTGACGTTAGATGCGGGCACCTCAACCGAGTCATGCTTTGCCGAGCTTGCATTACGGATTCTCGTAAGCATATCGGCTATTGTATCGGTGATTTGCATACCGTCAACCTCCTTACCAGCTTGCCTTCTTTACTCCGGGGATCTCGCCCTTGTAGGCCAGCTCTCTGAAGCAAATTCGGCAGATACCGTACTTACGGAGATAAGCATGGGGACGACCGCAGATCTTACATCTGGTGTATTCTCTGGTCGAAAACTTAGCCGGTCTTGCCTGCTTGATTTTCATAGATGTCTTAGCCATGTTTACACTCCTTACTTCGCAAACGGGGCGCCCATGAGGCTCAAAAGCTCTCTGGCTTCCTCGTCGGTATTAGCGGTGGTGACAAAAATGATGTCCATACCGCGTACCTTGTCGATTTTATCGTACTCGATTTCAGGGAAAATCAACTGTTCCTTAACACCCATGGAATAGTTTCCGCGGCCGTCGAAGGAGTTGGGATTGATTCCTCTGAAGTCTCTTACTCTCGGGAGAGCGGTGTTGAAGAGTCTGTCGATAAACTCATACATTCTCTCGCCTCTGAGAGTTACCTTGGCACCGATCGGCATACCTTCACGAAGTTTGAAGTTTGCAACCGACTTTCTTGCCTTACAGACGACCGGATGCTGACCGGTAATCTGAGTGAGATCGTTTACGATGGCGTCGATAACCTTTGCGTTATCTCTTGCCTCACCGCAACCTACGTTGATAACAACCTTATCGAGCTTCGGAATCTGCATGACGCTCTTGTAGTTGTACTTGCTCATAAGCTGAGGTGCGACATT
>CAZWLH010000151.1:0-1057 GCA_964634675.1 uncultured Eubacteriales bacterium | reverse complement strand
ACCTGTAAGACCTTACCGGTCTTTCCGCGATCTTTGTCATCTCCGGTGAGAATAACTACGGTATCGCCGACTTTAATATTCATTTTACTCATGTCAGTGTACCTCCATTAAAGAACTTCCGGAGCGAGAGAAAGGATTTTCATGTAATCCTTCTCACGAAGCTCACGTGCGACGGGCCCGAAGATACGGGTGCCTCTCGGAGTCTTGTCTTCTCTGATAATAACCGCGGCATTTTCATCAAAACGGATATATGAACCGTCATTACGGCGAAGACCTTTGCAAGAACGTACTACTACGGCCTTGACTACATCGCCCTTTTTGACAGTACCGCCGGGAGCTGCTTTCTTAACAGAAGCAACTACGACGTCGCCAATGTTGGCATACCTCCTGCCGGAGCCGCCAAGTACTCGGATGCACATAAGTTCCTTTGCACCGGTATTGTCGGCAACCTTGAGGTAAGTCTGTTGCTGTATCACAGTCTTTTCCTCCTTTAGACTACTTAGCCTTCTCTATGATTTCAACTACGCGCCATCTCTTATCCTTAGACATAGGACGTGTCTCCATTACGAGCACACGATCACCGATGCCGCACTCATTGTTCTCATCATGGGCTTTGAACTTAACGGTGTTCTTAATGATCTTCTTATAGAGCGGATGCTTAACGTTGTCCTTGATAGCAACTACAACGGTTTTATCCATCTTGTCGCTGACAACAATTCCGACTCTGGTTTTACGAAGGTTTCTTTCGCTCATAGCTTAGTCCTCCCTTTCGCTTAAGAATTGGCGCCGTTCAGTTCGATCTCGCGAAGAAGAGTCTTAACTCTTGCGATATCCTTTTTAACGGCTGCAATTCTGGTCGGGTTGTCGAGCTGATTAATGGCGTGCTGGAAACGAAGATTGAAGAGTTCTTCTTTAAGATCCTTCAGCTGTTTCTCAAGCTCTGCCGGGGTCTTATCTCTGAGTTCCTTTACATTCATTACTGCTCACCACCCATTTCCTGTTTTGTCACAAACTTGCATTTGATAGGCAGCTTGTTAGCGGCAAGACGCATAGCTTC
>CAZWLH010000150.1:0-2345 GCA_964634675.1 uncultured Eubacteriales bacterium | reverse complement strand
AGTTTGATAAGAGTCTGAAACTCTATTCTCTGATGAGTACAAAACCTGAGGATGTAGAGGAACGAAAAAAGCTGGAGGCATTGTTGTAATGTAAGTATATATTTGAAAAATATTGTATATTATATCAGTATATGCTTACCTTTATAAAAATATTAAATGCAGAAAAATGCAATTTAGACGACCTATTTGTGGAAAATAACACAAAAATGCTTGTTAAAATGCATTGCATGTGATAAGATGGACATGAAAAGGAGGGAAAGAGTATGTTACTTGAATTTTCTTGTACAAATCATAAATCGATTCGAGAAGAAATACTGTTCTCTGCATTAGCTGGCAGCGATACAACTTATGAGGAAAAAACAAAAGAATTTGAAGGTCATAGAATCCTTAAATCTGCTGTCATATATGGAGCAAATGGTTCAGGAAAAAGTAATTTCATCGATGCGATCAGCTTTGTCAAAATGTTGGTTATGAACAGCATCAATCACCAACCAGGGCAGGGAATACGACAAACACCGCATAAATTGGATGGTTTTGAAAAAGAAAGTACATATCGAATACAGTTTGTGACAAAAGGCACACGATATGTATTTGGTTTTACTTTGAAAAATATGCTTGTAGAAGAAGAATATTTGTATTTTTTCCCAAATGGCCGTCAAGCAAAGATTTTTGAACGAAAAGGCGAAAAATTCACAACAGGAAGTAAATTTAGAGGAAAATTATCCACATGTAAGGATGTTTTAAAGCCTAATCGCTTATTATTGTCGTGTGCAGCAAACTTTAGTTCAGTAGTTGAAGTAGAATTGGCATATAAATTTTTCTGTGATGAATTAGTTATTTATGGATCTAATAATCAAGATAATTGGATGCAGTATTCTTTATATCAGATGAATACAAATGAAAATGTAAAACAGGCAGTTATTACTTTTATGCAAAATCTTGGTATTGGTTTAAGAGATATTGAGGTTAACATTGATCAGCAAAAAATGGAAGAAGATCAGTTGCCTGCATTTTTATCAGCAGAATTTAAAAACGTTATATTACAGGGAAAAGTAGATTCCATTACTGCTAAAGTGATATACGATGGATTTGAAACTGATTTAATGCAGGAAGAATCGACAGGTGTTAAAAAGTTGTTTGGATTGCTGTGTCCATTATTGGATATCATCGTGAACGGAAAAGTGCTTTTATGTGATGAACTGGAAGCTGGGTTACATGAGTCATTAGTGTTTGGTCTGATTAAGTTATTTATGAACCTTGAAAGCGATAATTTTCCACAGATATTTTTCACGACACATGAAACAGGTCTTTTGAATTTAGACTTATTTAGAAGAGACCAGATTTGGTTTACGGAAATGAATGAAGAGGATCGCTCAACCGGATTATATTCGCTGGCAGAGATAAAAAACATCAGAAAAGATGATAATTTTGGAAAAGGCTATATTTCAGGAAGATATGGTGCGATTCCTATGCTGAATATTGACTTTGCGAATATTGTTTCCAAAATATAGCGAGGTGACAGTATGGCAGAACGAAATTTAGATTTAAACGAACGAATTGAAGCACGCCGGGATCCTCATGTTGTTATGCCACCTGTTCAGTTTGAATTGGAAGATATAAAAAGACATTTCGATCAAAGCTTGGACAGAATAGAAAGTCAATATGAGGTTGCGGATGCACTGAAAAATGAAGAAAAAGAAGATGATTGTAAAAACATCTGGAGATCGCAGATTGTTTTCCTAGAAGGCATTTTGGATTTTTATCTTCATGAAATGAGCAAATATTGTTTATACAAAATGTTCAAAGGAGAATGGGAAAAAAGCGAAAAGTATCAGTCGTTACAAGTTCCTATGATCAAAGTCGAAGAGGGGATTGCAGCAGCAGAGTCAAAAGAATGGTTTTTTGAATATTTAAATAGTCGATTTAGCAGAGATGTATTTTTATCATCTGAAAGCATGCGAGATCAATTGAACCTGATTGGTATTGGTTATGGTTCTGTGATGCACGATGCTTTTCGAAAAGACACTGTTAATGAATCACAAAAATATGGAACTAGAGTGATCAAAATGTTATTTCAACGGAGAAATGCGATTGCACATCAGTTAGATCGAGATCATGCTTCGGCAGAACAAACAGATATTTCAAAAGAATATGTGGAGGACAGAGTATCAGAAGTAGTATCTATAGTGGAGGCAATACATAAAAAGGCTGTTGAAAAAGGATAAAAATTAAATAAGAGTTTATAAAAAGGTCATTTACCGTGAAAACGATAGATGGCCTTCTTTTTTTGCGGGAGGTGAAAATTTGGCACAAAAATTTACGGGAACAGATAAAAAGGTTTCTAA
>CAZWLH010000149.1:0-2364 GCA_964634675.1 uncultured Eubacteriales bacterium | reverse complement strand
GTTTTATTTTGAGTGAAACAATGATTGTGATAAAACATAAGGAATAAGAATATTACTTATGTTTATAATCATGGTAAAGTGTATTTATAATTTTTGTTAAAGAATAATTATTAAGTATCATTTCAATAGTTTCGAGAACAGGTAGATAATTATTTTTAGGGGTGTATTGTGTGATTAATATAGTTATTAGTGTTTTGAAAGTTAGAGGATTTTTATTACAAGGGGTTTCTAAAAATAAGTTTATAAAATCTTGATAAGATTCTTCGGGCATAAAGAAGTTACAATGGTAGTTGAGTTGGTGGTAAACTTCGGAGAGTAATTGTAGTTGGTCGAGCGTTAGGAGGTTAAGGTTGTTATAAATGGCGTTTAAATAATTCTTTTTCATTTTACATTCTTCTTTCATTAAAATATTACATAAAAACTATGCAATATAAAATACAGTAAAAAGTTTTCGAATTTAATGCTTTTGAAAAAATTAATAACTAAAAAGAACTGATGATTCACACAAAATCATCAGTTTTTTTATACCTCCAACGCCTGACCAAAAGATTTTAAACTACTTTTTCAATGATATATGTGTCCGACTATAAAACTTATCCAACACATTTATTTCATCCACCTGTTTTGCCACATCACTTACTAATAAATGAATATAATTCTGAGTAATTTCCAAGCTCGAATGCCCCAGCAATTGAGACAGAGACACAACATTACCGCCACTTAAAATCCACTGTTTGGCGAACGTATGTCTATACCTATGAATCCCTGTTGTCTCAACGCCTCGACGTTTATTATATTCATAAAGCATATGATAACAAGTGCTTTTTACAAGCTGCTGCCCAAACACATTACAGAACAAATAATCATCATCTGACTTATGATTTCTATACTTTAAATACTCCCTTAAAATATTAACCATAGTCTGATTCAGCGGGACGATCAAAGGCTTTCTGTTTTTAGTAACATTTACATACACGACATTATTATCAAAATCAATATCTTTTACTTTTATAAACATCAGACTTCTTTGCCTCACAGCAGTAGAGAACAAGAAATTAGTCATAACCCAAGCCTGATATTCTATAAAAGAACACTTCTTAATATTAGGTTTTTTCAGCAACAGTTGTAACTCTTGTTCATTGTAGGTCTCAATATGACTTTTATCAACCTTGATTGCCTGCATCTTATAGCTCTGAATATAGCCTTCATTCATCAGATAATGCATTGTAGTTATAAAATCACGCAAATACGAATTGATACTGACGTCATTATTGAGAGTCGAACGTAGATGCAGCACATATCTTTTATAGGATTCTTCATCAATTTCTTCTATCGGCGTGTCGGGCTCAAAGAACTTAAAAAACTGAACATAACTTTGTCTGTAATGATTTATAGTTCCTTGTCTTAAATTCCTCTGCCGACAGTACTCCAAATACTTATTACAACCTTCCTCAAAAGTCAGCCCTTTTGTAGCATTCATTTTTAGTTTGCGCATAGTAAAATACCTCTCTTTTAATACAAAAAAATATGGACACATCATTTAAGATAACTCAAAAATGATGTATCCAACTTTTTAAGTGTTAAATTTTAACAATAGGTCTTTTACAAGTTGCCCGAAAGCTTCAAAAAGCCTTGAAAAGCCTTATTTCTTTGCGGCTTCTTCAACTGCAACCGCACAAGCAACGGTCATACCAACCATCGGGTTGTTACCCGCACCGATAAGTCCCATCATCTCAACGTGAGCCGGAACGGAAGAAGAACCGGCAAACTGAGCATCACCATGCATACGTCCCATGGTATCGGTCATACCGTAGGAAGCAGGGCCTGCGGCCATATTGTCGGGGTGGAGGGTACGTCCTGTACCGCCGCCCGAAGCAACAGAGAAGTAAGATGCGCCGTTCTCGTTACACCACTTCTTGTAGGTGCCCGCAACGGGGTGCTGGAAGCGAGTCGGGTTGGTGGAGTTACCGGTGATGGAAACGCCGACCTTCTCAAGCTGCATTATTGCAACACCTTCGGGAACGTTGTCCGAACCGTAGCACTTAACATCGGCACGGGGACCTTTCGAGAAAGCCTTCTCGCTGATGACCTTAACCTCTTCGGTGTAAGGATCGAACTCGGTCTCAACATAGGTGAAGCCGTTGATTCTCGAAATGATATAAGCGGCATCCTTGCCAAGTCCGTTAAGAATGACACGGAGGGGCTTTACACGAACCTTGTTGGCGTTGAGAGCGATCTTGATAGCGCCCTCAGCGGCAGCGAAGGACTCGTGACCTGCGAGGAAGCAGAAGCACTCGGTCTCCTCGGAGAGGAGCATTTTGCCGAGGTTGCCGTGTCCCAGACCGACCTTGCGGTTCTCGGCGA
>CAZWLH010000148.1:0-2382 GCA_964634675.1 uncultured Eubacteriales bacterium | reverse complement strand
ACCCCATTTTGCGAGGTTACACCGCATTTTCTAAAATACTTCCTTATTCACCCGGGGCATAAGGCAAGCCGTTTTTTTATTTAAATGTTTTGATGATCTTCCGCTCGGCGGTCGTTTAGCAGCATTCCCGTGCAGGGCTCCTTACCGAAGCGATCGGCAAAAAGCTTGCATTTGCACAAAAACAGATAATAAACGTTAAGTCCGCAGCCGAAAAGGGTTTCGAAATTTCCCTGACCCTTGGCGATAATGACATCGGCCTTGTTTATTTCGGCCAACGCCTCGGGCGATATTTTCGTAAGGCAGGTGCCTGCGATATCGGTACCATTCGAAATGACCGAGGTCTCATCGCAAAGTCCGACCTGCTCGGCATCGGCAAGCGTAGCATCGTTGAGCACCGGCTCACCTCTGACTATCGCCGTAACCTTAAGCGACGGAAAGCTTCGCTTTATTTCGGATATGAAAAGCCTGTCCATAACTATCTCGCCGCAGTTATCGGTGAGATAAACGGCTCTTTTTGCCCTTGAAAGCTCGGCTCTAAGCATTTCGGTCTCATTTTTATCTACCTCAATATTCTCGGCCGAGGATATCATCGCATCAAGTCGTTCGTCATCGACACTGTCAAGAGCGCCGAAGTCGATATAGTTACCCAAAAGTGCGGTTTTGAGTGCGGCCGAAAACGGGTCCTTTGCGGCTTCTGTTTTTTGCCGTGCTGCCGAAAGCTTCGACAGCATAAGCCGATTGTAATAGCTTTTAAGCTCGGCAAAATCGTCATTATAGCCGAAGGTTCGGTTTTTAAAGGCGGTGACCTTTGCGACGATTTCGGGTGCGCTTTCGGAATGGTCGGCATCTGCGATTATCCTCAAAACGCCCTTGGCATAATCAAGCTCGGTTGCAGGGTCGGTGCCGACGGGTGCCTTATTCAAAAATTTTCCCAAAATGCAGGGAATACACTGCTTGTCAAATCTTAAGCTTTTCACAAAATCACCTCAGCATAGCGAGCATTTTTTCATAAAATTCTTCATTTTCAACACGTCCCACCGCCGACAGTGCAATAGTTTCGGGGTCGGTCATCAGAGAAGCCGCTTCATATACCTCGGACACGGTAACGGCATTGATTCTTTCCAAAACGCCGTCGAGATCGGTATACTGTCCCTCGAGCAAAAGCTGACGTCCCAAGGAGGCGGCGACCGACGACATACTTTCGTTGGAAAGCACAAGTCCCGCTTTAAACTGCTCACGGGTCATTTCGATCTCCTCTGCCGAAATGCTTTCTCTCGACCGCTTTATTATATCGGCCGTTTCGGCAAAAAAGCGCTCGACGTTTTCGGGCGCAAGTCCCGCCGAGATGCCGAACACACCTGCGTTGGAATAGCTCGAGGTAAAGGAATATGCCGAATAGGCAAGGCCAAGCTCTTCTCTGATACGGCGGTTGATACGTGAGGACGAAGCGCCGCCTAAAAGTGACGCATAAAACGACGAAGCATAGCGCAGACGGTGCTCTCTCGGCAGTCCGTTAAAGCAAAAGCTCAGCTGAGTCTGCTCGAAATCCTTTTCGCAAAGCGTTATACCGCCGCTTATCCTTTTAAAATCGTTTTTCGGCACAAAGCCGGTGCTTTCCGCTTTCCCGAAATATTCGTCGAGTATACCCAATACCTCGCCGCGGTCAAAGCTTCCGCAAAGCGACACAACGGTACGCTCGGGAGCATAGGTCTTGCGCATATAACGTCTCAAATCGTCGGCCTCGAAGGAGGAAACGGTCTCACGTGTGCCCAAAATGTTAAAGCCGAGCGGCTCGTTTTTATAGCAAAGTGCAGTGAGCATATCGGAGCACAGCTCCTCGGGGGAGTCTTCATACATTCCGATTTCTTCCAAAACAACGCCCTTTTCGGTCTCGATATCGTGCTTTGCAAACAGCGGATCGCAAAGCATATCGCACATAAGGCGCAGGGTTCTGCCGACGTGCTCGGTCAGTGCTCTCGAATAAAAGCAGGTATATTCCTTGGCGGTATATGCGTTGAGCTGACCGCCCATAATATCCGATTCACGGGCGATATCCTCCGAGCTTCTCGAGCCCGTGCCCTTAAACACCATATGCTCTATAAAATGAGAAATTCCGGAACACTCCGCCGTTTCGAAGCGGTTTCCGGCCGCAACATAAATGCTGACCGCCGCCGAATGAGCATCGCTTTTCGGCTCCAAGACCACGGTAAGGCCGTTTGTGAATACTGTTTTTTCCATAGTTACCCCGATTTCGATAATAAAACTGCCTTTACATTATATTACAATCGACCGCGTAAGTAAATAGTAATTTTTTCCGTCGGGCGCGATTTGTGTAGATAAATCAATGATAGGTAACACTTTTCTCAAAAAAATAAGATGAAA
>CAZWLH010000147.1:0-2383 GCA_964634675.1 uncultured Eubacteriales bacterium | reverse complement strand
TGACCGTGCCGTTTTCCGAGGTGAAGTCGGTGGGCTGGCCGTTGAGAACCATAACCCTGACTTCGGGCATAGAGGTGATGAATTTTTCAAGCTCGAGTGTTCCGTATTCGACCTTGAAGATCCAATCGTAACGTCCGCAGTCAACGGTACCCCAAGCGCCGTCGACCGACCAGAAGTAAACGCCTCGGCGGAGCGGTTTAAAGCCCAAGGTCTTGTTGGGCATATCAAACTTGAAGCCGCTGTATGTCAAGAGCAGTGAGTAAGATGCCATTGCACGTCCGTAGCTTGCTCCGCATTCGATCTCCGAGAACGGATTGCGGCGATAACCGTCGTAGCGGCGGCGTATCTCACGGACTATTTCAAGCGCCTTATCCTCCATTCCGCATTGGAGCATATTTCCGGCAACGGCATACTCAAAGCCGGTCATACATTCCTCGGAGTAGGGGACGGGTATCTTCGGCTTTTCGGTCGTTTCGGGCCACTGACACATTACAACGCCCTTTTCGTCGTTGCAGACGAATACGCGGCAAGGGTTGTTGAGGTCGTGCATATCGCGGAAGTTGTACTTGTATATTGCGTTGAGGGCACTCTTGCGGTGCTCCTGATCGAAAACGTGGGGAAGTCCGACAAGGTCGGTATGCCAATCGGCAAGCACCTGATCGATCTCACAGCCGTCGCCTATCTGACACTTGAACTGATTCAATTCCTTCGACCAATAGAAATTATATGCGGTCTCATCGCCTCGGTCGAGGGTGATTTTTTTGAGCGACTCGGGGTCGTTGACATCAAGAAGCTGTACGAAATATTCGCCGTTAAAGGTCTTTTCGTCGAGAAGCTTGCGGCCTCTTTCGCAGATGTCACGGTACTCGGCGGCCAAATCGGTTTCGCCGATAAAGTCGGCCATTTCTGCGGCGGCGTAAAGTGCGGCGTGGTACATACCGGTAAGCCAGGAATACACGCCGAACAGCTCAACGTCGAGTGTGTGATGCTGACGTCCGGTTATAACGCCCGATTTCTCGGGGTCCCAAAGGTGAGGGTTCTTGTCGCTCCAAGCATATTCGAGGTTGAGCTTAATGCTTTCCCAATTGCTCTTAAGCCACTCGTTATCGCCCGAAAGCTTCCACTCACGGTAGCATTTTACGATAAAGCCCATCTGTCCGTCGACACAGGCCATCCAAAAGCTTCTCTTTTGATGGTTTATCGGCATACGGAAGCCCATTTTTCCCGTGTCCTCAAGACAGCAGCGCATTTCGTTGGTGCGAATGCCCTTTTCGAGCTTCGGGAAGAGGAACGGCATAGCATAGGCGTAGTTGTAAACGTGCTGGCAGGTGCCGTCGCAGGAGCCGGTCTTTCTGTTTACTCCCTCCCACGCCCAGAACGAACCGTCCTCAAGTCGCAGACAGGTCGAGGTCTTTAAGGTTGCAAGGTTGCCGCTTATCGCATCGAGAACCTCCTCGGGGAGCGAGGACGAATAGAGCGATTTTGCAAAGGCTTTGGTCTCGGAATAGAGTCTGCCCCAATTCTTAAAGCAGTATTCGGCAACGTCCGAGGAGTCCTTGAAAACGGTTGAATAGTAGTTTTTGTAAACATAGCCGTCCTTTATCCAATAGCAGTTGGCGTTGGGAACATACCAAGAGATAAGGAACTTAAAGGTGTGCTTTTCGCCGGGCTTCAGCTCAACGGTGGCGGCAAGCGAAGCAGTGTCACGCTGCGTTTCCGGCAGCGGCTCGTCATAGGTGCGGTTTTTAAGATCACCCGGAGTGTCAAGCTCATTCATAAACATCGTTGCGGTATCGAACCACTTGCCTCTGAACCAATGGTCGGTATGGCTTGTATGCTCTTCGTCGGTGGCAATTGTCATATTGCCGTATTCAAGCGAAGAGGTGTCGTCGGAAGTACCGTTTAAAACAATTGTTTTAAGCTTGCCGTTTTCCTTATACTCGTGCAGGCCTCTGTGTTCGAGCATATTCGACATATTCTGAATGACCGAATAGGTCACGGTGTCGTCCGAGGTGTTTTGCAGTGTTATGCGGAAAAATGCCGCGGGAATACTGCTGTCACGGTCATTCGAGGGGATAAACGGGTTAAACGCTTCGACCGTTACGTCGGCAGGGAAGACGGTGTCGGTGAATTTAAGCTCGGCAAAGGGGAATTCACCGTTAAAGGTCACATCGCTGAAATGCTTGAAGCCGGCGTGTATCGTACTGCCCTGACCGTAGCTGTTGCGGATGGTTCCGACCAAGTCTCTGAAATTGTCGCCGCAAAGCATACGGGCATCTAAAAGCTTTCCGTCCTTTTCGGCCTTTACCGCGAAGCCCGAGTTGCCGCAGCCGGATTCACGCTCGGGGTGGTTGTTTATTTCGGGGTCGACAAGGCGACCGTT
>CAZWLH010000146.1:0-2422 GCA_964634675.1 uncultured Eubacteriales bacterium | reverse complement strand
AAACCAGAGTTTTAGTTCCAATACCTCCTATGCTGTGGTATAATTTTTATGCCAAAAAGTACAGCAAAGGAGAAACTATATAATGACCATTAGCATTGCAGTATGTGATGATGAACAGGAATCCTTGGACATGATCCGGAAAGAATTATGTAAAGCAGCAGAACGATTAAACATTACAATAGAAACTTATCCGTATACGGATGGAAGTGAAGTGGTGGATTTGATTTGCAACAACAAAGAAGATTTTGACATTTTATTTTTAGACATAGACATGCCAAATGTTTCCGGTCTTGAAGTTGCAAAAAAAATACGAGATGCAGGGTCTGATATTGTACTTATTTTTATTTCTGCACACGAACAGTATGTGTTTGAATCTATTGATTATAATCCGTTTAAATATATTAGGAAAAATAAAATAAAAGAAGAAATGGAATATTCATTGAAAAGAGCATATAAACGAATTTCCAGTGAAAATGTAAAAAGCATTGTAGTAAAAACACAAGATGGCGAAGTTCGCTTAAAACATACAAGTATTATGTATTTTGAAGTATATGCAAGAAGAATGAGTGTATTTACAAATGATAATCAACAAAGGAATCTTGTGGGAAGAAAAAGTATAAAAAATCTTTATAGTGAATTGAATAACGAAGACTTCATTCAAATACATAGTGGTTGTATTGTCAATGTGAAATACATAGATGAATATTCAGGTCATGATATAACATTGGATAATGGAACAAAGCTGATTGTCAGCAGATCAAGAATAAAAGAAGTAAAGGAAGCGATATCAAGTTATTGGAGCAGAAGAGTATGACAGTATTATATTGGAGCGTAGAATACCTTGCAACATTAGTGGAAACGATCTTGTGTTGTATTGTAGCAAATATTTTTATAAAGAATGAATCATTAAATAATGAAAATAATAGAAAGAGAATATTTGTATATTCCTGTTTAGCATCTATTATGGTTATGATAGTGAACAAAATCGAACTGTTTTCATTTATGAATGGAATATTCGGAATTATTATGTTGTTTTTGCTACAGTGTATGATATACAAGCAGAAATATAACATACTGATATTATTGACCTTAATTTATGCAGTAATAGATTCAGCAATTGATTTTGTTATTGCACAAATGGGTGGAATACTTTTATCTGTAAAGACAAGTTATCTGATTAACGAGCAAAGTTTAGAGCGTTGTGGATGCGTTTTGATTAGTAAGGCAATATTATGTATTTTAATTTATTTAATTTATAAATATAATTATGAGAAGGTAGATATTCCTAAAAAGTATATAACTGTAATATGTTTTATTGCGATTGTATTAGTTGCTTTAGATTATTATATTATTGAAAAAAGCATTGTATCAGACAGTCAGGATATAAGGTTATTTTCAGTTGTCTTTTTTTCTGTGTCAGTGATACTTATCATTTTGGTCTTTGATTTGGTATTGAAATTAGCAGAAAACTATCAACAAAAACAGGAAATAGCCTTATTGGAATTACAAAATGAAATGCTTGTAAAAGCTGAGAAAAATACGGAACAGACCTTTCATTTATGGAGAAGCAGCATACATGATTATAAACATAAAATCTTGGTAATGAAGCATTGGTTAGATGAAGGAAAAATAGAAGAGGTAAAGGGTTTTATTGAAAAGGAAAGTGAAAGTTTGACACAGAAGATTTTTTACATAAAAACAGGCAATGAAGTGGTAGATGCCATTATAAATACAAAACAAAATCTGGCAGAGGAAAAGGGAATAAGCTTCTCAGCAAATGTTAAAATCCCATCGGAATGTGTGGTTTCAGACATAGATTTTGTATGTATTTTCGGCAATTTAATTGATAATGCCATAGAGGCATGCGAAACACAAAGTGAGAAACGTGTTGAAATTGTTGTTAAGGAAATAAAAAAATTATTAATCATAAACGTAATTAATTCATATAAGGGTGAACTACCTGATAAACTTTCTACGACAAAAAAAGAAAAGGTATTTCATGGGATAGGATTAAAAAATGTAAAAAGCATTTTGGAAAAGTATGATGGAACATATCAAATGATAAAAGAAGATGACGAAGTCATTACAAAAATTATGATATTAAACAAAAAAAGATAGCTCTGGATTTCCAGGGTTATCTTTTTTTGCAAGATAATCCAAAAACAAAACAAAAAATTCCATTTTTAGTTTTGAGGAACATTTTCTGATACTATTTGTAATAGCAAATAAAAATATTAAAGGAGTAATTGTTATGCGTGTAAAAATGAATAGACTATGCATCCTTTTTGTAATTGTCTTGGTAAGCATAGGAGCGTGGGGCTGTGCTGATGAGAATGAAAGTAAAGATAATTATAATAAGAATCAAAATGAGTGGAATCGTGAGAAGTTAGATGACAATTTGGTGGCAGATTTTAAAGCAGAT
>CAZWLH010000145.1:0-2465 GCA_964634675.1 uncultured Eubacteriales bacterium | reverse complement strand
GATGAAGTACGACGAAACGAACATCGCCAGAGCCAGCCAGAAGAAGAACAGCCCGCTGATGTAAACGCAGCCCACGCCTGCCAGCAGCCAGATCAGCGCCAGCGTAATGGTGTAATGCAGGTTGCCCACTGCCATGATAAAGCTGTTTCCGATCAGCTTCTTCATCGGAAAGTCAAACACTGCCAGCAGCGGCCAGATGTAGAACGTGCAGCCCAAAAACAGGATGGTCAGACACAGCACCAGCGCACCCACCACAATGGCGGGCACACCCCCGATAAACAGGTACATATTCCACACGGCCAAAAGGTCTGCCGCCAGGAACGCAACGCCCGCCACGACCATCAGCCACAGCAGCGTTGCCTTTTTGAAATGGCGCTTAAAAGCCGTGAAATAGCCGGACAACAATCCACCCTCGGTATCACGCACCAACCTCATGCTGTAGGAATAAAACGCGGTGGTTGCTGCACCGATGGTGACCAGCGGCAGGCTTGTGATCGCCCAGATCAGACCCGCACAGGTCACGTTTGCAACTTTGTCCATAAAGCTCCAGAATTTGTTTTCCGGGTCAAATACACGGCTCATTCGAATTTACCTTCCTAAACTTAATTATGCCTTGTTGGTGCCTTCCAGAATATTGGTGGTGATGTAGTCCACGCCCATTGCCACCAGCTCGTCGCCCTCCTCGGCCTCGTTGACGGTCCAGCAGTTGACCTCCAGACCAGCCTCGTGGACCTGACGGATGATCTCCGGGGTCACAGACTTGCGGTACATATCCACGCCGAGGTTGTACTTCTTCAGCAGGTCCAGAGTCTTTTTCTCGTCCCACGTCTTAATGAGGTACTGTGCAGGCTGGGTGGGGTAACGGCGGCGCAGCGCGATCAGGTTCTTGATCTCAAACGAGATGAAGATGACGTGCTCCAGATAGCCGAGCTTCTCGATCATGGAGACGATCTTGTACACGTCGCGGGCGCAGAACTCGTTCTTCAGCTCCAGCACGCACTCCTTGCCGTACTTCTTGCAGATCTCGATGTACTCGGTCAGGGTGGGGATGGTCAGGTCGATGCGGCCGCGCTGACCGTCCATATCCACCAGCTGGATCTTGCGCAGGGTCTCAAAGGTAGTCTCCTCGATCACCAGATCATCCAGACCCACGCGCTTGGTGGTGTCGTCATGGATGATGACGAACTGGCCGTCTGCGGTGCGGTGAACATCCGTCTCCACGCCAAAATAGGTGGCACGGTTGCAGGCCGCCACAAAGGCCGAGCAGGTGTTCTCCTTCTCCAGGCCGCTCAGACCGCGGTGAGCGATCATTTTAACTTGCTTGTTGTCGAGCTTGATCGTATCCATAGTACATTCTTCCTTTCACATCGGTTCCACTATTTTTATCCGCGCGTTCCCCGCGCGGCTGGGACGTATGCACGCCTGCGTTCCCCTGACTGGGGCACAGGCAAAAAAGAGCGTGACAAACAAAGCCTCTTGTGCTGTGTCTGCCACGCTCCTGCTCCGAACAAACAATGATATTGGTTACTTTTATTTTACTCTCAAACCGTCTCAAATACAAGAGACTCCCCCGTTTTTATCCATCCTGCACAAACAAATTTACGTTTCTTTAACACTCTGTACCAAAATCTGTCACGGGATGCAGCTTCCGCACGGCGCGTAGCCCTCAGCTACGGCCTCGTCGTAGCTGCCAAACAGGATCTGGTTCTTCTCAGCGGGCAGGTTTTTGCAGCTGGGCAGGTGGAACTTCCTTGAGTTGACGTTACCAATGTAGGTCTCCTGCTGCGGCTGCGAAGCCGACGGCAGCGTGGGGTTCAGCACCTCATCCTCGGCAAAGTGTTCGGAAGCCACAGTGTAATTCTGCCCGTCCGACAGCACGATCACCGTGCCCAGCAAGTCGGTGCGGTACAAATCGATGCCCGCATCGCGCAGGATGCTCAGCGTCTCAGTGTGCGGGTGGCCGTATTTGTTATCCACCCCACATGAGATCACACCGATCTCCGGCAGAACCTCGTTCAAGAACAGATAGCTTGTGCTGGTGCTGGAGCCGTGATGCCCCACCTGCAGCACGTCCGCCTTGAGGTTGGCGCCGCTGTTCACAAGATCGCGCTCCGCGCCCGTTTCCATATCGCCGGTGAGAAGATAGCTGGTGGCTCCGTAGTCGATGCGCAGCACCAGCGAAGTGTCGTTGGTGTCGTCATACTGTCTGACCGGGCCAAGCAGCTCGATGCGGGCACCGCCCAGCTGCCATACGTCGCCCACCTGCGGCACCTCCAGCGCCAGGTTCTGCTGCTGGGTATACTTGACAAAATTTTTGAAGCAGGCCGTGCTGGCCTCTGTCACCGGGCTGTAGACATGGTTAGCCGGAAAATATGCCAGCACAGCCGACAGGCCGCCCACATGATCCTCGTGGGCGTGGGAGCAGAATACATATTCCAGCTCCTCAATGCCCTGCTGTTCCAGAT
>CAZWLH010000144.1:0-2495 GCA_964634675.1 uncultured Eubacteriales bacterium | reverse complement strand
AGGAAACGGTGCAACCCCTCACGGGGTTACACCGTACCTACATAGAGATTACTTCCTTATGGGACTACCCCAAAAGGCCGTACCCATTTTATTTTGCCTATTTTTACAGACAGCTTGTAGTGATTGTGCTGCCCCACCATCCGTTGAAATTTGTCTGAGTTTCGATAAGCTCCTGCTCGAGGTCGTCGATCACGTCGAGCTTGCCGTCGACATAGTCGGAAAGTCTCAGGCGGCAATCGGCAAGTCTCATTTTAAGTCCGCCGAGTCTTACGTCCTGTACCTCAAGTCCCGAGCCTTTTTTATCGGTGAGCCAAGCGGCACGGTAGGCAAAATAGAATTTTTCCAAAGCATTCTCGGCGGATTTTATACGGTCGCAAAGTGCTCTCAGTTCTGACTTGTCGCCTACCTTGTAGGCCGCTCTGATCTTAAGTCCGAGTGTAGCCTTAAGCGACAGAAATTCACACAAAGCCGATGCCGACTTAAAGAGATAGCCGAATTCGGGAGCATCGGAAAGCTCGCCCAAGACTTTTGCGGAATCGGCAAAATGCTTTTCGATATCGGGATATTTTGCGATCAGCTGATCGTATCTTCCGGTAAAAATATCATTATAAACAAGTGAACGATCAATATTTTGGGTCGAAACCGAGCACTCTTCACTTATCGCAACAGGCAGATCAAGCTTCATATAGTCATCATATGCTATGCCGAATACCTCTTCGAATTTCTGCTTGATAGATGCTTCGTCCTCATTACCTCTGTAAACCTCGGCGCCGTAAAAGAGGGTCGGCAATACCGAGAACACCGAGCACTCACCGCCGTTATCGCCCCAGCAGGTCAGGAAAATATTGTCAACACCGTGTTCACGGCAGCTTCTCATAGCCGTTGCGGTACGCTTGACCGAAACCTTATTTAAAGGAGTAAAGCCGTTCCAAGTCCAGGCACCGCCGGCGAACCATACCGGCTTATTAAAGCGCTTGTGCGATTCTATCATATTGTCATAGTGCTTTTGGTCGTTGTTATAATAATCCCAATAAACCAAATCGACGTTTTCGGGAACACAGGCGGCCACCTCGGGGGTTATCACGTTCGGGTCCTCGGCATAATATCTGCCGCCCGTGGCAAGACGGAAGAACATATCGCTCCACATCATAGGATTAAAGCCGTACTTTTTCGCGATTTCGGCAACCTTGTCAAGATGCCTTTTCATTATTCCGAATCGGTCGGTATCACCGTGGAGATCACGGTACTTACCCTTACCGAGATTGTGCGCCTCATCCATACCTATATTTATAAGGTTGGTATTATAGCATTCTCTGAGTGTCTTAAACATATCCTCGATGAGTGCATAGGTGCGGTCATCCTCGGCAAGAAGTATATCGTCGCAATCTCTTATCTCTTGATATTCGGGATAGCGGAATATCTGATTTAAGTGAGCCAAGGTCTGTATACAGGGGATAAGCTCGACTCCGTGTGCCTCACCGTAAGCGACGATAGTCTTCATCTCATCCTTTGTAAAGCGGCCTCTCAAATAGCCGAACTTCGGCTGATTATCGACCTCATATGTGTCTTCGGTATAGAGCATAAGCATATTGTAGCCCATTTTTTCGAGACAGTCGATAAGTCTTTTTACTCCCAAAACGTTCAAAACGGCATTTCTCGAGCAGTCGACCATAATTCCCAAATACTTCTTGTCCATTTTTATCTCTCCTTTATAAAAAGCCGTACAGCGGCAATATAAACTTACTTAAAGCAGCTTTTAGCTCATCAGTGATAAACCCTCGGCGTGGTGACGGCATTTGCGGTGACTATCTCATCCCAGAATGCTTCTGCCTTGTCGTAAACGGCCACAAGCTCCTGCTCCAAATCGTCGATTTTGTCATACTCGCCGTCCAAATATTCGTTTATTCTCATACGGCAATCGGCAAGGCGCATTTTAAGACCGCCCAAGCGAATATCCTGTATTTCGAGACCAGTGCCCTTTTTGTCCTTAAGCCAAGCCTTTCTGTATGCCGAATAGAATGCCTCTAACTTTTGCTCGGCAAGACTTATGCGTTCGGTCAAGGCCTTAAGTGCATCCCGGTCGCCCGCTTTGTAGGCCTTTCTTATTCTGATTCCCAAATCGGACTTTACCGACAGAAAATCGCAAAGAGCCGCCGCACTGCGGAACAAATATCCGTATTCGGGGATATTTTCGAATTTTCTCAAGGTCTCGCAGTGTTCACGGTAGGTATTTTCAATATCGGGGAACTGCTCGGCAAGGCTGTCGCAAATGCCGGTGAACGGGTCGTTATATGCGAACGTACGGTCGGGGCCGAGCGTTCTCTGAGCATAAAGCTCGCTTATCGAGCAGGGTAAATCGAGCTTCATATAGTCGTCGAAATCGACACCTACTATTTCCTTAAAGCGTGATTTTATAAGCTCCTCGTCATCGTTGCCTCTGAGCACCTCGGCGGCATGGAAAAGTGCCGGCAAAACGGAAAATACCGATGCCTCAC
>CAZWLH010000143.1:0-2497 GCA_964634675.1 uncultured Eubacteriales bacterium | reverse complement strand
CTACGTCTCCTCGCCCTGGCCCACCGGCCCGGTGGAGTTTGGCCGCGCGCTCAATCCCCGGGTGTTCCTGCTCAAGCTGACCCCCGGCCTTGGCCCCGAGCTGATCCCCGAGATCTTCCGCCACTACGACTGCGTCATCGTCGAGAGCTTTGGCGTGGGCGGTATCCCCCAGCGGCTGATGGACGCCTTTGCGCAGGAGCTGGGCGACTACGACCAGACCCACAAGATCCTCATCCTGACCACGCAGGTCACCTACGAGGGCAGCGACGTCGGCATTTACGAGGTGGGCAAGCGTGTCAAAAACCGCTTCCGCTTCCTCGAGGCACACGATATGACCATCGAGGCCGTCGTCACCAAGGTGATGTGGCTTCTGGCGCAGGACTGCGACAGCTTTGACCAGCTGCAACAGCGTTTTTACCGCCAGATCAACTTTGATACGTTCTATCACTGAGAAAAGCTCCCGGCCCACGGGACGCCCCTGACAAAACAGCGGCCCCTCCGCAGGACAAACGCCATGCGGAGGGGCCGCTGTCTCATTTATTTCAGAATACCCACTGCACCAGCAACACATAGCAGAGCGTTCCGCCCGCGATCGAAAGCAGCGTCTGATGCTTCCAGCGGTGCAGCCCCACCGTGACCAGAAGTGCCACCGCCTCGGGGATGCCGTGGCTTCCCGTTGTCAGGCTGGCATCCTTCAGGCAGTAGACCACCAACATCCCAAAAATGGCCGGAGGAAGCACCTGTCCCAGATAGCGCACAGTCTGCGGCAGCTGCCGTCCCCGGGACGCAAAGATCAAAAATGGCAAAAATCGCGTAAGCATCGTAGCCGCCACACAGACCGCCACGGTCAGCGCAAACTGTACCCCATTCATCGCTCCACCTCCTCGGCCCGTGCGGCGCGCTGCTCCATCGGGCGGCGCAGCACCAGCAAAAGCACCAGGATGCATCCCATCGCGGGCAGCAAAAAGCTCTCGGCCCCAAAGATCACCCGGCAGCACAGCGGCACCACCAACCCGATAAGCGCCGGGCCATGCTGCGGGTTCTTCTCCCATTGTCCCAAAAAAATGACCGCGAACATTGCTGTCATCACAAATTCGATCCCCTCTGTGCGAAAAGGCAAAACCGAACCCACAACCGATCCAAGCGCTGCGCTGGCCACCCAATAAAACTGATCCAGCAGTGTGATAAAGAACATGAACCATCCCGGGTCTGTCCCCGCCGGGGCCTCCGCCGAGCAGGTGATCGAAAACGTCTCATCGCTCATGGCAAAGATCATATACAGGCTGCGCAGACCATAGCCGCGATATTTTTCCAGCATCGCAAGGCCATAGAACAGATGCCGCGCCTGGATCATCAGTGCCATCAGGAACGCCGAAAGCGGGGAAAACGCCCCCAGCAGCAACGAAGCCAACACAAATTCCAGCGAGCCGCCGTACACGACCGTCCCCATCAACGGTGCAAGCCAGAGCGGCAGTCCCATCGACTGCACATAGACTCCATACCCAACACCCAGCACAAAATACCCCGTCAGCACCGGGATCGTCAGCGGAAAGGCCGCCCGCAGGGCGGCTGCCGCCTTTTTTGTTTCGTTTGACATTTCACACATCCCTCCGATTTCGTCTATTATAGTAACATTCCCGCCCGTTTGCAAGCAGTCAAAACAGGGCACGTTTCCGTCTGCAGTCCGTACAACAGAAAAGCTCCTGGACAGCGAAACAAAGCGGCACCTGCGCCATGTGCGCAGGTGCCGCTTTGTTTCGCTAGATTATTACCCGAAAAATCCCAAATCGTTCAACGAATCCACGATAGTGTAATTGTTGATATTCAATTTGCTTTCATCCGCAGATTTCTGGGCCACATCCACTCGCAGCATATCCCTGTTGTGTCCAATCGACGTACCACCCGCATCGTAATAATCTTCGAGCAAGATATATTTCATCACGCCGTTTTCGTAATAATAGGTAAAGGTTTCCGTTGCGCGCTCTCTCACTACCGTGATGCTCTCGGTCTTGTACTTCTTTCCTCCGTATTCAGCCTCTCCATATTCCATCACTTCGGCGTAGGGCATAGCCAGCATAAAATCGTCAAATTTGCCCCCAAAGCGAAATGCTTTATTTGTATTGGTATTGATCATATAATAATATTCATCACCAAAAATCAAATACGCGCTGTCGCCTTCTCCCGTAACGTATGTACAGGTTCCGTCCGTTGTGAAAACCGTGTGATACTTCGGCGTTTGATACGGGCCATCGATCGATTCAATATACCACGTATCCAATGTATGAGAAGGGTTGCCAAAAAGCTGAGCTGTCAAACTGATATTGCTTCCCCCTGCGCTCTCACATGCCGTGAGCACCGATAGCGCCAAAAGCACTGCCAAAACCGTGGAAACTATCTTCTTGAACCGTTTCATACTTTATCCTCCATTCAGATTTTATCGGAAGGCCGCCGGCTCCCCAAAGGGAACCCCGCCCTTATAATACCCCCCCCCCCTATA
>CAZWLH010000142.1:0-2556 GCA_964634675.1 uncultured Eubacteriales bacterium | reverse complement strand
TCTCCGATAGAGTCAGACTTAAAATTCCATACATTTTGAGAAGTTGAAATAGTATCTGTACCAACTAATTCATCATCAACATATCTCATAACTGTTGGGTAATTAGTTGTTGGGTCAAACACATTATACACAATAGCAGTTGTATCATACTGTCTTGCCGTAACTATTCCATAATAGTCATTTCTATAAATACAACCAATAACGGCTTCTTTGTAATTTCCTTCTTCATCAGCTTCGGAATCATACCACATAATGTCTTTGTAAATATGGCTGGTTTCTACATCAACGCTATTAATTGTTGCAGTTATCCATACTTCAAGCAAATGTGAACCATGTTCTTGTGCCGGAATAGTATATGACTGTAAAGTACCAGATGCAGATGTACTTATAGTTTCTTCGACACCATCAAGTTTAAAATGAACAGTCTTATTAACAGCTCCATAAGGAGTATATGTGAATGATACGGAACGACCAATAGCCGTTGTATATCTATCACTAAAAGATGATTCAATACGAACATCAACCTTTTGAACCGTCCAAGATTTTACAACGGTAGTTCCAGCTTCATCGACAACAGTTAATGTGAATTTTTGAGTACCAACCGATACGAAGTTTGATAAATCAAAACTATTTCTTCCTTGTGTCAAAGTACCAATCATAAGCACAGTAGAGCCATTTTTCCAGGTGTATGTAGCATCAATAGTTTCACCATCTGAGTCTGTGGCAGAAAAGTCGATTTCAATAATTGCCGAATCAGTTGTAGTAATAATCAAAGGTGATGGGGTAACTCTATCAACTGTTACAGTTGTAGTAGTTGTAGAACCGCCTCCACCGCCACCTGTTGCTGGCAAAGTAGTTTGGCTGGCAATTTCCTCATCAGAACCTTTAACCTGATACAAGGTAAGAATATAATTTCCGGTATCTTCATCTTTAGAGATTGTATGATAATATGAATAACCTTCGGTATCAATATTATCGACATCACTACGGATTTTATCAACTGTCTTACTTAATGACGAAATGTTGGTTGTATTTGTTTCTATCGCTGTACTATTTCTATTGATTTCATCATTCATATTAGAAATCATTGCATTGATTTCATCTTTTGTATAACTATCTCCACCGATAACATGGTAAGAACCATTTACAAATCTATAATGGATGTACGAACCACTTGTTTTATCGACAACATAGTAATCAGTAAATTCATTACCTTGTGATTCATCAGGTAAGGTAGAAGCGACATAAGCTAATGAACCGGCGACAACTTCCCATACACCATCAATCCATTTATAGTACAAACATCCAGAAGATGTCTTTAAAATATAGTCAACATCTTCTTCGCCCTGGTCAGGCAATTTATTAACAACAAGGGTAGAAGAACCACCAAATACATCCCAAACAGAATCTCCGGTAGAGTTTGTGATATACCAATATTTATCATACCCATTTCCAGAATCCTTCGGTACAAGATAAAAAGTTTGGGAATTACCAACTAACGGAAGTTCATCTACGATAGAAATTGTAAATGCTTTATAATCGGCAAGTAGCGCCTGAGCATAATTTCGTGAAAGCGTAACTGCTCCACGCAAAGCATCTCCAAGATTCGTATACTTTATTGTGTCAGTAAGTACATAAGCACCCTGAATCTCGGTTTTTAATGTATTAAGATTATTCTGCACAGTATCAGCACGAGCTTGCGCATAAGAGAAAATATCAACTTTTAGATTTTGTGGGTCATAAACTGAAGGTTGCATAGCAGTATCAGCTTTGACAAGAGTAGCCTCAAAATCAGAATTAACTTTTGTTCTCGCAATGCTATTATCAGCGATTGTCATATTAGCAAGTTGTCCGCTTGATAAATATTCTTCCATTTCATTCTGAACTGCTTGTTCAATCAAAGAAGCAACAACTTCATTACTTTCAAGCTGTGTGACTTTAATTGAAAGTTCGTCAACTTCTGATTGACTCGCTTTTAAAGCAATAGCATCGGCATTGGCTTTTTCTGCTGCTTTAGCTCTTGAAATCTCGGCTGTCAAATCAGAAGCAGCCGCCTTTGTATTAATTTGCGCTTGTAAATCTTTATCAACTGCAATAAGGTCAGCAGCTTCTTGTTCATTCCATGTTGTAAGAGCATTAACTTTACTTACAAGCTGATTATATAAAGATTGAGAAATTTCTGTGCTGTTTGCATCAGAAACTAAAATATTTTCATCAATAGATAAAGTTAAATAATTTGTTGTAGCAATAGTATTTTCATTACTACCATACAACATTAAGGTACAAGTACCTGTACCAATCTCTGCTGGCAAGTATGCACCATTATCTTCGTCAAGGTATTGGTTATAGGCAACACCATTTTGCATAAACTGAGCGAATGTCATTAAATTATCCCAATCGCCAGTTAAGTTAAATACGAAGCGAACAAATTCTTGTGTGCCAGCTACAAGACTTTTTAGATTAGTTGCGATTTTTAGTTTTTGGTTAGCAACATTAACTAATATATCCATCTTGTTCCTCCTAAAATACAATATAAAACGGCACGGGTTGATATAA
>CAZWLH010000141.1:0-2594 GCA_964634675.1 uncultured Eubacteriales bacterium | reverse complement strand
TTCAGTTACAGTTTATGCAGCGGCTGCCGGGGAATTACTCCTCAACATAACCGTACTGCAGGTACCAGTAGCCGTAGGGGCTGTGCCAGGTGCCCTTCAGAGAAGGAGTCTGCAGCCAGAAGTCGTTGTAGTATGCAACGGGGATGCAGCCCATATCCTCCATCAGGATATCCTCAGCCTTGTGCATCTGTGCAAAGTGCTCAGTCTTATTAGCGGTCTTGGAAGCCTCCATTGCAGCATCGAACTCGGGGTTGCAGTACTTACCGTCGTTGTTGCCGTTGGTGGACATGAACAGCTCGATCATGTTGGAAGGATCGTTGTAGTCCATGACCCAGCCGTTACGAGCAACGTCGTACTCCTGTGCACGGCGCATCGGAGTGAAGGAAGCCCACTCGACCTTGGAGATGGTCACGTTGATGCCCAGATCGCCCCAAGCCTGCTGTGCGTACTCTGCCAGAGGCACATGGTAGCCAGAGTCGTTGGTCAGGTACTCGATGGTGGGCAGACCCTCACCGTTGGGGTAACCAGCCTCAGCCAGCAGCTTCTTAGCTTCCTCAAGGTTTGCGTCGTAGTCGGGGCTGATATAGGGGTTGCCGCCGTTGGCGTTGTCGTAGAAGTAACCGTTTGCGTCCACGATGCCGGGGCCAACCAGGTTATAAGCTGCAGAGTAGGTGCCCTGCATGATGGTGTTTGCAACATACTCACGATCCAGAGCCAGGCTCAGAGCCTTGCGGACCTTGACATCATCAAAGGGCTTACGGGTCAGGTTCACGCTGATGTAGTAGGTACCCAGAATGGTATCCAGATAGAAGTCGCCGCCGTCCTCTGCCTTGGTCAGGCTGGGGATCTCATCGGTGGGGACGTCCTTGATCAGCTGTGCTTCGCCGCTGTTGTAAGCTGCGAAGGCTGCAGAAGAATCCTCCAGCAGCAGCAGGGTGATGCTCTCAGAGACGATCTTGGAGCTGTCCCAGCCGCCAACGTAGTTGGGGTTCTTGGTCAGCACGATGCGTTCGGAGGGGATCCACTCGCTGATCATGTAGGGGCCGTTGCAGACGTAGGTCTCGGGTGCGGTGCACCATGCGTCGCCGTTTGCCTCAACGGTAGCCTGCTGCACAGGGCTCAGAGCCACGAATGCAGCCATCTTATCAAAGTAGGAGCAGGGGTAAGACAGGACGATGGTCAGGGTCTTGCCATCCTCGCTTGCGTGGACATTCAGCAGCTCCGGATCCGGATTGGTAGTGGGATCACCCGTCTCAGGGTCCGGGTTGCCCGCTGCATCCTGATAGCCGTCGATCATGCCCAGGCAGGTCTCTGCATAGGGAGCAGCAGTGTTGGGATCGACCATACGCTTCATGCTGTACTCAAAGTCCTTTGCATTCAGCTCGGTGCCGTCGCTCCACTTCAGGCCGTCGCGCATGGTAAAGACCCAGGTCAGGCCGTCTTCGCTGACAGTCCAGCTCTCAGCCTGGCCAGCAACAGCTTCGTTGTTCTCATTGATGATCAGCAGGGGCTCCATAACGGTCAGCAGGGTGTTGCCGCCGTCGACTGCGCTGTTCAGCGCGGGGTCCAGAGTCTCAGGGTTGCCGCCGTACTGGACGGTAAAGCCGGAAGCGATGGAGCTGCCGCCTGCAGATGCTGCAGAGGAAGAAGCAGTGCTGCCGGTAGAAGAAGAAGCGGTGTTGTTGCTGGAGTTACCGCCACAGGCTGCCAGGCCCAGAGCAGCAGCACCAACGCCTGCAACCTTCAGAAAATTACGACGAGAAATGCGTTTCATAAGTATTACCCTTCCCTTTTATCATATTGAGTTTGCCGGTCTCCCAGCCACCTCTATATTCGCTCCAAATACAATCTGTATGTCTTGGGTGAACATGGGCTTAGTATAGCCACTTCGCTTTGATAAAGCAAGCAAATTTGCCAGTCTGTAACCAATTCGTTACTAAGTTTCACACCACAAGTGAAACAAATTCATCTATCCAAAAACCGGTTTGTGATTATTTCACTTTGTCCAGATGATGGCAAGCTGCCCAGTGGCCAGCCGTTACTTCCTTAAACTCTGGCACCTCAGCTGCGCAGCGCTCGTCTGCGTAGGGGCAGCGGGTACGGAAACGGCAGCCAGACGGCGGGTTCAGGGGGCTGGGCACATCGCCCTGCAGCACGATACGCTTGGAGGAGCGTGCCACAACGGGGTCTGCCACCGGGATGGCAGAGATCAGGCTGCGGGTGTAGGGGTGGATGCTGTGAGAGATCAGCTCATAGCTGTCTGCCAGCTCCACCATCTTGCCCAGGTACATTACGCCGATGCGGTTGGAGATGTGCTTCACAACGCTCAGATCGTGCGCAATAAACAGATAGGTCAGGCCCATCTCCTGCTGCAGATCTTCAAACATATTCACGACCTGTGCCTGAATGGAAACGTCCAGTGCAGAGACCGGCTCGTCACAGACGATAAACTCCGGGTTCACAGCCAGTGCACGGGCAATGCCGACACGCTGGCGCTGGCCGCCGGAGAACTCGTGCGGATAGCGGTTGGCGTGTTCGCTGTTCAGGCCCACACGCTCCAGCAGAGCAATGATCTTGTCATGGCGATCCTTGGA
>CAZWLH010000140.1:0-2670 GCA_964634675.1 uncultured Eubacteriales bacterium | reverse complement strand
GTGTCGGGCGCACTTGTTGCGTCCCTTCAGCTCCATTTCGTCCAGAAGCCGCAGGCACTCGTCCAGCTGGCCCGTGACCATGTAGCAGCGCGCCATCAGCGACGCGCCCACAAATTGTAGCTCGAACTTTCCGCCGTCCTGATTTTCGATCAGGCCGCGGTTGGTCAGCTCCAGTACCCGGTAGGGATCGCCCGCCTTCTCGAACAGGCTCTCCGCCTGCCCCAGACTGATAAGACTGCGCGCGCAGGGGCCAAACACCTCGCGCGCCGCCTGATACAGAGGCTCAGCGATCTCGGTGTCGTTCTTGGCCCACTCGCTGACATCCTTGCTGCCGTTGATGAGGTAGGGCTGGCCGCCCGTCATCGAGATATTGGGCAGCTTCAAATGGCCCACGCGGATTTTTTCCCCCGCTTCACACAGCAGCTGGATCATATTTTCCGTGCCGCGGTGCGGCAGGCTGATGTCCAGATAGACCAGCCACCCCTCCGCCAGCCTTTGCTCCTCGGGGTCGGTGTGGGTGTCAAGATACTCGCGCAGGACGCCGTACCAGCGCTCGCTCTCCGAAGTGTTCAGCGTCAGCGAGTGCAGCATGGCCAGCGCGCCGATCAGGTCGGGCGACGAGCGCACCTGCTCCTCGGGCAGTGCCAGATAGGCCGGGCCAAGCTCGTAATAGTAGCCCCCGCCGGGATAGCGCCGGGCGTTGTCCACCAGCAGCTCATAGATTTTTTCCTGACTACCGCCCGCCTGATAAAATTCCATGGCGCGCGGGATGTCACCCACCTTTTCGCAGATGGAACCCGCCCGCAGATACAGTGCATTTTTCTGCGCGCGGTCGTAGGTCATCTCCATCCGCAGCTCCATGCTGCGCACCAGACTGTCGCGCAGGGTATATACCTCGTCCTTATAGGTAAAAAAGTTACCCATCTCCTCGGCGCGGCTGAGCAGCAGGTTCATGTCGCTGCGGCCTGTCAGCTCCTCGGCCTGTTCCAGCTTAAAGCGGCGCAGCGTGGACAGCTGCATCATGACATCGCACAGATCCTGCGGCCAGAGGTCGTAAATGGCGTGGTTGAGATACTCGTAAAATTTGCGCTCCAGCTGCTGGATCAGCTCCTCAGTACACTCCGACCCCTGCGTCATCTGCGTCGCCAGCAGTCGGGTGGCCAGCGGGTTACCCTTGGCCAGCGGAAGGATGCGGTTCTGGATCAGCTCGCGCGGGAGCTGGATGCCGTAGTTAAGGTACAGCTGGCTCACCTGTTCATCGTCCAGCCAGAGATCGCGCTCCTCGATCACCGTCAGCTGCCCCGATACATAAGGCACCGACAGCCACCCCGGCAGCGGGCAGCGCCCGGCCAGCAGCCACACATCCGGCTTTTGCAGCCACCGGGCGATCTCGCGCCGCAGCAGCGGATCATGCGCCACGGTCAGGTCATCAATGACCACCACAGCCTCGGTCTGCGGCAGCTCCAGAGCGTTCAGCTTTTCGACCGTCAGCCCCTCGGCGCTGAGCCAGATGTGTTTTTTGCGGCGCAGATAGCGCCGCAGCATCTCCGTTTTGCCATAGCCCGTTGCGCCAAACACATACACATTTTTGCGCAGCTTGCCCGCCTCACGGAGCTTATCCCAGGCCGCCTTTGGGTGGACGTACAATTCCGCCTGCTGCGCCTGAGGTGTCACTTTTTCTGTCATAGTATTCTTGCCCCCTGGAGCATTGTGTTCTGGCAGCCTTCTTCGCTGCCCTTCCATTCCATTCCCGCACCCAAAAAAAGGCGGTGCGGCGATGCAGGTAAATCTCTGCGCCCTGCTGCGCAGCGGGAGTTTCCAACTTCTCCCAGTTTTATTATACGCCCAAACAAGCCGGGAATCAATTCAATTTTTATGAATTTTTTCGCCACGCAGCACCTGCTCTGCCGCCGTTTTTTCCAGTCCCTCGCCAATGACGATGAGTACATCCTGTCCCTCGGCAGCAGGCTGGACGCTCAGGCCGTCGGCAGCGGCGTTCAGCGCCAACCACCGCCCCTGCTGTGCCACAAAGCCCTTGACCCGCAGCACCCGCCCGCAGGCCGGGTCGGCCAGCAGCGCCGGGATGGTCTGGCGCAGCGTTTCCAGCGGGATGCCCGGCTCCAGAAAGCACAGCGATCCAAACGCCTGCTGGGCGGCGGCCTTTTCGCAGCTAGCGCGCCGCATCCCACAGGAGGCGATGCGCTCCCACTCAGCTTCGGTCAGGCTGTCCCAGTCCTTGCACAACAGCTCCTCAGGTGCAAAGCGGCGGGTGCAGTGCGCCGCCTCCAGCGCCTGCTCCAGCTGAGCCTGCGCTGCCGCACACTGCTGCGCCCCGGCCTGCTGCACCCGGCTGAACAGCACCAGCCCCGCGCTGGCACACTCGGCGGCCAGGACCTGACCGGCCTGTGTCGAAAGCGTCTGCGTGGCGTCCACGATGGCAATGACGTTGCCCATCTGATACCAGCGCTCCAGCGGGTCGTCGCGCAGCACGTCGAACAACAGCTCAGGGTCGAACACGCCGCTCGGCTCCACCACCACGCGGGTAAAGCCCCGCATCGCCATGGCGATGAGCTTGGCGCGCATCCGGCGCTGGGGCGCTTCGGCATCGCCCCCGCCGGTGATGGTCTCCACCTCGCACCCCGCGTCTGCCAGCTCCTGCACCAGCAGCGC
>CAZWLH010000139.1:0-2727 GCA_964634675.1 uncultured Eubacteriales bacterium | reverse complement strand
CCACACCGCAGGGCATGGATCTGTGTGATGAGACGGGCATCCTGTACATCTCGGCCTACCATATGACCGACGGAAAGCCCTCGGTCATCATGGCGGTGGACACCGCCAGCGGCGAGATCGTGGCCGAGTACAACCTGTATAAAGCAGGCGGCGTGGCCTTTGACGGCCATGTGGGCGGCATTGCCGTCTCGGAGGATACTCTGTACTTCTCCGGCCAGAAGAACTCCAACGGCGACTACACCATCGTGGCCATCCCGCTGAGCGAGTTGGCCGCGGAGGGCAGCCATGACATCACCATCGAAAAGACCATCACGGTGCCGGTGTCGCCCTCGTTCCTCAACTATTCCAGCGGCTACCTCTGGGTGGGCAACTTCTACCACCCCTCGGTGGACAGCTACCAGCTGTCGGACGGAATGCTGTACACCACCACCAATGCCGACGGCGAGGAGTGCGGCTGCTATATCATGGGCTATGACCTGAGCAGCGGCGGCGAGGCCCGCATGACCGTGACCGACGGCGACACCTATGTGCAGCCGGACGTGGTTCTGGTGGCTCCTAACAAAATTCAGGGTGCGGTGATCGCCAACGATACCGTGACGCTGAGCCAGTCCTATGGCCGCAAGAACAACTCCCATATCTACCACTACGAGCTGTCACTGGCCGAGACGCTGGACACCATGGTGACGGTGCAGGGCCGCGATGTGCCGGCCTATGTGCTGGACAGCAAGCGCCTGCTGAACGATGTGGAGGCGCTGCCCATGACCGAGGCTCTGGCCGACGCCCCGGACGGAAGCGTTTATGTCCTGTTTGAGTCCGGCTCCATGCACTACGTCAACGGCACGTTCCGTACCGACCGTGTGTGGAAGATCAACTTTGAACAATAAGCGGCGATAAACGCGGAGGAAAACACGATGAACTATGCAAACAAGCGTCCGCTGCGCTGTGTGGCCGCGGCTCTGGCAGCAATGCTGCTGCTGGCATCCTGCGGCGCATCCTCGGCTACCACGGCGGCTTCCTCGTCGGAGGCAGCCAGCAGTGAGGCGGCGGCTTCTTCGGCAGCATCGGAGGCAGTTGAAGCCCCGGCACAGGAGGAAGCGGCACTCAAGTACACCCAGACGGTGATGGACGTCAAAAAGGGCTATGAGACGGGTGAGGATTACGCCGAGTTCGTCTCGCTGAGCGAGCAGACGTTCCTGATCCCGGGTCTGGCCGAAGGTCTGATCCCGCAGGGCATGGATGTGTGCAACGAGACGGGTATCGCCTATGTTTCCGCCTACCAGCTGACCTCGGGCAAGCCCTCGGTCATTGTGGCGGTGGACATCACCACCGGCGAGAGCGTGGCCGAGTATGAGCTGAGGATGCCCAACGGCGAAGCCTTTACCGGCCATGTGGGCGGCGTTGCTGTGACCGAAACGCACCTGTATGTGTCCGGCCAGAATAACTCCAATGGCAACAGCACCATCATTGCCTTCCCCCTGAGCGAGCTGCCCGCCGAGGGCAGCCACCAGCTGGTGGTCAGCAAGACCATTCCTGTGACCATCTGGCCCTCGTTCCTGAGCTACACCAACGGGATGCTTTGGCTGGGCAACTTCTATTACCCCGTGCAGGACTACCCCCTCAAGCCGGAGATGCCCTACACCACCACCAGCGCGGACGGTGAGGAGTACGGCACCTACATCATGGGCTACGATGTTTCGGGTGGCGACGAGACCCGGATGGTCGTGGCCGACGGTGACAGCTTTGTGCAGCCGGATGTCGTGCTGGTGGCTCCCGACAAGATCCAGGGCGCGGTGGTCGGCGCAGACGGCTATGTGACCCTGAGCTGCGGTTACAGCCGCAAGGAAAACTCAAACCTCCTGCGCTATCGGCTGGAGCTGACGGAAGAAAGCGACCTGGAGGTTCTGGTGCAGGATCGTCTGGTGCCGGCCTATATGCTGGACAGCAAGCGCCAGACCGCCAATGTCGTTACTATGTCCATGAGCGAGGGCGTGGCAGACGCAGCGGATGGCGGCGTGTATGTGTTGTATGAGTCGGGCGCAGTCCGCTTTGCCAACGCAAAGTGCCGCAGCGACCATGTGTGGAAGATCAATTTCAATGACTGAGCAGACGCTGTGACGTAAGAAACCGCCCCTGTGCCATTTGGCATAGGGGCGGTTTTGCTATGCGTGGGATTGATAAAATCCGACCGCTGCGGTATACTGAAACATATTCTGGAAAAAGGTGGTGGGGGCAAATGATCGGGCCGAGCCGACCGCTAAGCCTGCAAAAGCCGACGGAGATCGACTTTGCGCAGGCGGCGCGCTATTTTGGGGCAAGGGGAGAGCCGGACGCGGGGACACAGGCGCTTTTGGAGCGCTGTGCGGCACCGCTGCTGGCGGCTGCCACGCCCCGCGCCGTCTGGCTGGAGGCAGATGTCGAAAGCCTGAAGGAAGCCGGGCTTTTGCGCGGGCAGGATATCCTGAGGCATCTGGAGGGATGCGGACAGGCCGTTCTGCTGGCAGTGACGCTGGGGCCGGGCGTGGATGCCCAGATCCGCCGCCTTGGTGTGGGGGATATCGCGGCATCCGTAGCCGCGGATGCCCTTGGCAGCGCGCTGGCCGAGCAGGCTGCCGACGCCGCCGAAGCCGAGCTGCGGCAGCAGGCCGCCCGGCAGGGAAAGTATCTGACGCCGCGCTACTCACCGGGCTACGGTGACTGGCCGCTGGAGGTGCAGCCGCTGGTGGCGGC
>CAZWLH010000138.1:0-2737 GCA_964634675.1 uncultured Eubacteriales bacterium | reverse complement strand
CAACAGAGCTGCGTAAACGAAATAAGCCAATTTCAGATATTGCATTTGAAAATGGCTTTAATTCCATGACTTACTTTTATGAGGTCTTTAAAGAACATACCGGATTAAATCCAACAGAGTATCAGAATACTCATTTTTATTAACCTTTGCCTTGCTTTATAAAATTTCTATTAAATCGACAAAAAATGTGAGACCAAATACCCTTCTCGTGCATATACGTAATAGAGGGTTTTTGTTGCTTTATTTTGTGGCAACGTGGCAGGATGTCTGAATAGAGAAAAAGTTCCTTAATTTTACTTCGGAACGGTTGCAGAGAAAACGAAATATGCTATAATGGAGGAAGGTAAATGAATACTACAAATCATGGTAATGTGAACAGGGAATTTAAATCATCTTTATTTTGCAAACTGTTCGGAGAAAGTGTGGAGAACGCACTGAGTCTGTATAATGCTGTGAACGGCAGCGATTACACGGACACGGAGGATTTTGTCTTTACGACGTTGGAGGATGTCATCTATATGAAGATGAAGAATGACGTATCCTTTTTGTTCGACAAGACGCTGAACCTGTACGAACATCAGAGTACATATAATCCGAACATGCCGCTGCGCGGCTTTCTGTATCATGCTGACCTGTACAAGAAGCTGATCAAGAAGAGTGAGCAGATTTACAGCAGGTATTTATTAAAGCTGCCGGCACCACGCTACATTGTCTTTTACAACGGCACGGACCGGAAGATGACACTGCGCCAGGCCGTTGACCGCACCGTAGACGAATGCATCAAGGCTGGTGTACTGGAGGATTTTCTGAGCACACACCGAAGGGAGGTTTCTAACATGCTGCTGACAGAATTTGATGAGGAAAAATACATCGAGATGATGAAATCCGAGGAACGGGAATTTGGCATGGAGGCTGGCATGTCCGAGGATGCTCTTTTAGAAAAGATGCGGTAACCACTTTAGTGCTGGCGGTATTGTGTCGGAGTATAGTACAGCATTCTCTTAAACTGCATGGTAAGATGCTTTGCATCTGAAAAGCCAAGCATATCCGCTATTTCCTCTACACTTTTATCGGTTGTCTTCAGCAAAATCATCGCCAGACGGATTCTGGACTGCATGATATACTGATGCGGTGTAATTCCATATTTTTCATTAAAACATTATACATTAAAAATCAAGAGGTAACACAAATGACTTTCTCAAAAAAACACTTCAGCGATACTATTTATATCGCAGCAGCAGATTCCAGCGAAATCGATAAACAGCTTGCTGATTTTGTCTGCAGCGGCATCCATGACCAGGATATTCTGCAGCAGGCGGTGGACAGCATCTCTCATGTTGACGCCAGCCTAAATAACGATTCTGATATTAAGCTTACTGACACTCCCAAAGACACTGCTTCCGACAATACAAAGAACATCGTTTCCGATTGCAAGCCTTCCGACACTCCAACCGCCGCAGCTACCCGCGGTAAAAGGCTTGTTCTCTTGCCTGGAAATTACTATATTTCTGCATTTCCTAAGGAAAATGAGTGCGGAAAGGCAGCCGTCCTGATTGGCAGCGATACAAACGAATTTAAACACATTGCCATCCTGATCTGTGGCTCTGAGCACACGGAATCTACAACGATCCATGTAACCCGCGCATGTTATGAGCAGCTGGAAGCGGACAAAACCTATTCTATTTTCGCCTGCAGCGAGCACAACTGGAATCATCACGTATTCAAGGATTTATATGTGACCGTTCCTGATGACCAAAAAAATATTATCTGCTTTGACGGCAGACTGATGGGCTCTATGGGCTTATCACGCTGCAAATGTATCTGCATGACTAAGGGAAATTACGGCAGTCCGAAAACTCCACTGCCTGTGGAAGGCTTTGTAGCCTTTATGGGAACTTACGGTTCTAACAATATGTGGCAGGAAAAATGGGAATTTTGTCAGGCTGAAGGCTTTGGACAAGGCTTTGCTGTCGGAAGCGAGCACTTGCTGATGCATAAATGTGCGGCACTTTTCGGTCGCTATGGCTATACCTTCAATAATTATCCATGTGACTTCGGTGCAATTGTGCATCCTATCACCCTTTTAAATTGTATTGATGAAGCAAATGCAAATATGTGGAAGCTTGCGCCGAACAAATACAGACAATGCATCAATGCTTACAACACCACCTTTGAGCATGTTCCGGAATGGTTCGCGCTGGGCGGTCAATATGCCACAGAAGAACATCCGGGAGACTACGTGGGACATATTGATTTCGTAGGAAATCAAGGCTTCTACACGCTTAATGACCCGGCACTGCAATTTTGGGCTAAAGGCTCCGGCAAAAATTTTGAAACAGTCAATAATACGCACAAAAAGGTCTGCACAACCGCCGAAAGGCTTTCTTATGCCGCTAATATCGGACAAGAGGTTTTTGACACAGACCTTATGAAAAAGCTTACTTACATCGATTATGGCGTATGGGCAGATGCCTGCGGCAACATCGTAGAATAAAGTGCTTTTGAAATAATGCTGTTCTTACAGCTCAGCCTTCTGCTCTTTGCATGCCATGTTATACGCATTTCTTTCAGGAGTTGAAGTGGAACAGATCCACTTCAACTCTCTTCTTCTCATCTATCAGGCATGATTACCCGCTTGCGCACATTCTCAGGTACCTCAGTTTCAATTTCAAATTTTCCATCTTTTATGCGCCAGCTAACGGAAACCTTCCCGACGCGAGTCGGAACAACCCCTTCG
>CAZWLH010000137.1:0-2749 GCA_964634675.1 uncultured Eubacteriales bacterium | reverse complement strand
CTTCGGGAGTCAAACCTTGCTCTTGGCTCATCTTCTTAAAGCGGCAAGCCTGAGAAAGTGACGGGGTGCAATCATTCAGTTCCATCTGCTCCAAAAGGTAGTACTGTTCCTGCTCATTGAGATAGGAAAGTTCAACGGCGGGAGTAAAGGAAATACGCCCGTCATCCACATATTGCAGAATTTCGGGGATAAGGTTGGTAAGACGGATATAGCGCCGCACTTGATTTTTGCTATCACCCGTTTCTGCACCTACAAGGTCGGCTGTTTCTAACTTCCCACCAACTTGGTCGGAAGTTAGATCACTACGCCATCCTTGATGCTTCATTGCTTCAAGTTTCATCTTGTAAGCAAAGGCTTTTTCAGAGGGCAGAATATGCTCTCGGTGCAGGTTGCTGTCCACAAGCACGATTGCCGCCGCATCACGGTCAAGGGAAACAGCTAAGGCAGGGACTTCTTTAATCCCTGCCTTTCTGCTTGCCATAACCCGTCTATGACCGGATATGATCTCATATTCATCTGTGGTGTTTTCAAGTGGTCGGACTATAATGGGAGATACAATGCCGTGCATCTTAATGCTTTCGGCAAGGGCGTCCATTTCCTCGTTGTCCTGCACCTTGTAGGGATGGTTTTCAAATGGGTGTAATTTCTCAAAAGATATATTCTTTTTTGTGTTTTTCATCGTTCATAACCTCGTTCTTTCTTAATAGTTAAACCATTGTGTTTCAGTTCGATATTGCGCTCGGCATCAAGCAGTTCCTTAATTCTCGGAATATGTTCCTCAATGCGCTGGGCGACTTTTAATTCTTTTCGCAAGGGGGTAATTCTTGCGGTGATCTCCTTTGCCTGCTCTTTCAAGGCGGCATCTTCTTCCGGTGTTTTTACACGGCGTAGTTTCAGCCGTAGGGCATACCGTTCCTGCTCCAATGCAGAGATACGGGTAGATAAATCTTCTTGAAATGACAAAAGCTCCTTTGGCGACTCAATGTGGTTGTCGCAAAGGAGCTTGTATTCCTCAATATATTTATCTAATTTTTGCACTTCTGCCCGCATCATCGGAGAGAGTGGGCGGTTGTCCGCTTCTTGAATGTTGCTACCCGTGCAGAGCTTCAAGATTTCAACAAACAGTTCAAATAATAACTGTACCGTATCTTTCTGCTGTGCCTGCCGCAGTTGGTATTCAAAATTAAGCAGCGGCGCTCGTTTCCATTTGGGCGTTATCAGCACATACAGTTCGGGGAGCCGTTGGTTGGCAACGAGTTTTTCTCGCATTGCCTCCCGTGAATATTTTTCTCCAAGACCTGATATGCGCACCGCACGTTTCCATCCATCTGCAATCACAGAGGGGTGTTCATAACAGAAGTCACGCTCAAATCTGTACCCAAGACATTTAAGATAATATTCAAATTCCTTAAAGGTACAGCATTTAGAAAGTGCTTCGTCCACATCACGCCTCAGCATATCTCGGTGGGTGAGCTTGCCGGACTTCTGCATCCAATACGCTTTCTTATTACCGTAAAAATGCGTAAAGGGAATTACGGATTTACCGTATTTTACACACACTTCATCGGAGATCTGCCGAAGCTCCACGTGGTCACGGATATGGTTTTCAAACTTTCTGCCCGTCTTAAAAGAAACGGAATTTATCACGAAATGGTTGTGAATGCTATCCGTGTTGAGATGGGTGGTAACGACCACCTCATAATTTGCTCCCCACATCCGCTTTGCTGTTTCTACACCGATGCGGTGTGCTTCGGCGGGAGTAACTTCTTCTGCCACAAAACTCTGATACCCGTGATAGGCTACATTACCGCCGAGTTTGCCATAACGCCGCTTGGTCGCCATCATACATTGATAGGCTCTTTGTTTCGGACAGTTGATACCGGACACATACATTGTTTGGTCTGTCTTTTGGTCGTTCTCCACATAACGGAGCGCCGCCCACAAGTCCTCGTCCAAGAACTTTTTATCGGTGGTCTTATCGGGGTTCTCCGCATAGTCGATTACTTCCTTTAATCGGGACTTGACGGGCCAGAAGCCTGTGCTTGCCATTGTGCCACCTCCTTGCGTATCTGCCGTGCGGTTTGCTTTGGCGTATCTATGATTTCAGCATAAATATCGTCAAAGAGTTTCAGTGCCGCCGTTTCGGTTTCGGGAGACAAATCACGGTTGAGCAGTTCGCTCATTTTCTCATTAAAAACATAAAAGGCATCGGGAACAACTGCTTTCACAGTGTATCCCAATGCCCGTTTACGGAGATATTCAGCGACGGGGATTCCGCAGCTCTCAGCGAGTTTGGTAATCTTCTTTTTCTCTTGCGGAGATACACGAAGATATAATCGACACGGCTTTTCTTTTGGGTTTCTATTCATATACATACCTTCTTTCTGTAATCGGGGTATTAGGGGTGTCCCCTAAAGGTAAACAGTAGGCGGAAACGCTTACTGTTGATTCGGAACTTGCCGTACAAGTTCCCTGCTTGTTACGGCGTAAGACGCAAAGCATACGCTCTGCATCCTACATTCTCCGTGACTTGCACCGTGAGGGAGCGACCTCGTAATGCTTTAAGCGGTGCAAATCCTTGTGAAGTTACGTTTTTCATTACACTTGGCATCACTATTTCAGTGAATGACATCAATACAGTGGAATTTTGGAACCATTGGAGTTAGTGGGGACAATTCTTTTTGAAATTGCCCACACATTACCGTCAAAAGCAGGGATAAGTGTACCTTAGAAGTTATCAAGGAAATCG
>CAZWLH010000136.1:0-2774 GCA_964634675.1 uncultured Eubacteriales bacterium | reverse complement strand
AGGCATATGATAGATATATTCAAGAGGCAAATTCTGTTGGATTATCTTCTGATTTGGCAGCAAAAGTTCGTGATGGTACTATTGACATCAATGAATATGATTCAGAAACTCAGGAGTTAATCAGTGATTATCAAGAATGGTATGAAAAGGCTCTTGATTGTGCAGATGCAATAGATGATTTACATGAATCTCTTGCATCTTTATATGAAGATAATTTCAATAACATTCAGACTGATTTTGATAACCAATTATCATTATTAGAACATCTAAGTAATACATATGAAACCGGAATGGATAAGCTCGAAGCACAAGGTAGATTAGGTAGTACAGAATACTATGCTGCTATGAATGATGTTGAGAAAAAGAACCTTAAAACTCTTAATAATGAACTAAATTCTTTAACTCAGTCATTTTCTGATGCAATGGCATCTGGTGAAATTGAGGAATATAGTGAAGCATGGTATGCTATGCAACAAAGTATCAATGACACTAAAGAAGCTATTGACGAAGCTACTCTAAGCATTCTCGAAAATGAGAAAGCTATGCGTGAGTTAGAATGGAGTTACTTCGATTATATCCAAGACCGTATTAGCCAAATCACCCAAGAGTCAAACTTCTTAATTGACCTTATGAGTAATTCAAATCTTTATGAAGATAACGGTCAATTAAATGATAATGGTATGGCTACAATGGGACTGCGTGCGCAGAATTATAATGTATATATGGCACAAGCCGACCAGTATGCACAAGAGATTCTGAAATTAGACGAAGAAATTGCAAAAGACCCATACAATACGGATTTAATTGAACGCCGTGAAGAATTACTTGGTTTGCAGCAAGATTCTATTCTTGCCGCAGAAGATGAAAAACAGGCTATCGTTGATTTAGTTCGTGAAGGTATTAATATTGAACTTCAAGCATTACAAGACTTGATTGATGCTTATACTGATTCTCTTGATAGTGCAAAAGATTTATATGAATATCAGAAGAAAATCGAAGAACAAACTACTGATATTGCTAACCTTCAGAAGCAACTTTCAGCTTATGAAAATGATACCTCTGAGGAAAACAGAGCCAGAGTTCAGCAAATAAAAGTTGATTTAGCAGAAGCGCAAGAAAAACTTGCCGAGACTGAGTATGACCAGTTTGTTACTGAGACTAAAAAGCTGTTGGATGATTTATATGATAAGTATGAAGAAATCTTAAATGAACGTCTGGATAATGTTGATGCATTGCTCTCTGATATGATTGATGCCGTTAATACTAATTCAGCTTCTATCAGTGAAACCCTTATTACTGAAAGTGATAAAGTTGGTTATACAATGACCGAAGGTATGAAAAGTATTTGGAGTAACGATGGTGCTGCAAGTGCTATTGTTGCAAAGTATGGTGATAATTTTTCAGGTCAGTTGACAACTGTAAATCAAGTTTTGAGTGGTATTTCTGCCAATGTTGCCAAAATGGTTGCCGAAAGCGACCAAGAAGCACAAGAAACAGTTGAAACAACAACTCCTACTACTGCCCCATCAACTCCATCAACGCCAAGTACACCTTCTAAGCCACCGACAACTCCGACTACTAATACTAAATTCAATGAAGATGTTAAACGTGGTGTTGCCGCTGCAATTTGGATTTATGGTGGTTCAAAATCTGGTTGGGGTAATGACCCTGATAGAAAGAAACGCTTAACTGCTAAATTTGGTGCTTCAAATGCTGCGGCTGTTCAAAGTTATATTAATGCTCACGGAAGCAATGGCGACCTTTATAAATATTGGACAAGCACCGGAAAGAATAATCTTTCTAAGTATTATTATAGTGCTTTTAAGACCGGTGGTTTAGCTGATTATACTGGTTTCGCCTGGATGGATGGTACTCCTAATAAACCAGAGCTTGTACTCAATGCCAAAGATACAGAAAACTTCATAGGATTAAGGGATGTATTGAGGGATATGTCACAAGATACTTTATCTATAAATAATCCTAATTATAGTGGTTTTGATTCTTCAAAATTAAGTGGTTTAACTGATATTTCTGGTATTCTTGCGGGAATTAGTGTTCGTAATGGTGATGCTGGTAATTCTATTGGGGAAATCAATATTACTATTCCGATTGACCATGTTGAGAATTATGATGACTTTGTAAACCAACTCAGACAAGATAAGAAGTTTGAGCAACTTATTCAATCTATGACCGTAGATAGATTGACTGGTGGTAGCTCACTCGCCAAAAATAAATATAAATGGTAATAGTTTAGAGAGATAGTTTCGACTATCTCTCTTTCTATTATTGTTTAAGCAACTACGTTCTTGTCGATTTGATATATCCGGAGGAATTATATGAAAAATGAAAGAAAAGTAGCTTACCAGCAGAAGCGGATTGATGAACTCGAACAAAAATTAAAATTTTTAGTGCAAGAAAATAGAGTCCTTGTTCAAGAGAACGATACTCTCCGTAATACTAATAATACTTTACATGAAAGTATTGATAAGATGAGAGAACAACATGATAAAACACTAAAAAAATATAATGACGGTTTAGCTGAAATTATTAAATTAAAGGCTGAATATAAAGACTTGATTGTATCTGCTGGAAAAATCAAGAAAGAATATGCTGATAAAATGAAACTTTTATTAAAGCAGTTAAACAACCAGAAAAAATAAATATCAGGGAGGTAATTAAATGCGTGCGATTGATTTTGAATATGATAACCAGTATTTAAGTGATTATGGGTTTATCATTTGCGACTTCAATTTTGGCAGCGGAGCAAATGAGAT
>CAZWLH010000135.1:0-2874 GCA_964634675.1 uncultured Eubacteriales bacterium | reverse complement strand
CTTTCTCTTACTTCCCACAGGATTTCAAAATCAGTCTGTGTAAGTTTCTTTCATATTCGTAATCAAACGGATTGACTGCTTCACCATTTACATACTCCGCAAATGCCCGGAACATTCCATCATATCTTCCGAAAGTTGGCAATTCATGATATTCCCCTTTTTTGTGCCAATTTTCGAAAAAGACTTCCCGTACACCTGTTGTCTGTGGAGCGAACACGCCCTCCAGCGAACCTCCAAGCCACTCTAACGGGCAAAGTTCAACCGTCCCTTTTGTCCCAACCACAACTAACTGTCTGCGTTCAAATCCTCCGAGTTCAATTGCCGTACTTTTCGCAAAAGATATCCCATGCTGGTAGCGATAAACTGCCATTCCAAAATCTTCTGACATTGTACCGTCCACACCGGAAGAACAGCTTAACGGAATCACCTCCAGTGGCTCGCCCATGATTGAATAAACCAAATCAATCATATGACAACCAAGATAATAAAGCATACCTCCCGGATAACTTCCCATCCAATTCCGTTTTTTGATTCCATGAGCGCAATTCATCTGTGCTTCCACCGATAGAACCTCGCCCAATTTTCCTGCTTGAATATCTTCTTTTAATTTCTGTACTGCCGGATTATACCGATACATGTATCCAACATGAAAAACTAACTGCTTTTCACTTACAATATCAATCAAACGTTCAAACTCTGCACTGTCAATTCCGCCCGGTTTATCCATATGAATATGCTTTCCTTTTTCAGCCGCCATAATCGCATATTTTGTAAGTGCCCTGTCTTCTGTTTCTATAAACACTGCCTGAATTTCATCATCACTTAAAATATCCTCCAGTGTCAACTGCCTGATTCCTTCATAGGCTGAAGAATTCTTCTCGTATGTCATTTCCGGCAAATTCCAGTCATCTTCCGGAACAAAACAGAACCCGGCAATATCAAACAACTCTCTGTTTCTCTTCAAAACATTTATCGTTGCTAATGCATGGTCATGACCGGTTCCTATCTGCGCAACTCTGATTCTTTTCACTTTAGTTTCCTCCAATCAAACTGAACCATCGGGAATGATTTCTCATTTGCAAGTTTTGTATATATTTCGGGTGCTTCTTCCGGTGAATGCACTTCATCTATAATATGAGAAAGATGGATTCTTCCCATTTCCGAAAGTTTCATAACTGCCAAAACATCATCTCTTTGTGTCCACCAGCCACTATGCGATTCATAAGACGGTCTCGCAATTGTATGAGCTCCGATTAATGTGATTCCCGGTCCATGAACTTTTTTATAGTAATCGATATAAAATTCTTTGTTGCGCGTACAACCCAAAAGTGCCACACGTCCAAATGGCGCCATACAATCCAAAATCCCATCCAGTCCTGCCCCGATCCCGGTCACTTCAATTCCGACTTTCGCACCGCCTCCGGTCAGTTCTTTCACCTTTTCTGCAAATGTTTCATCATAGGGGTCAAGAGCATAATCCGCCCCTGTTTCTAATGCTTTTTCACGTTTTTTTGCAATCGGATCGACAGCGATAATCGGAGCTGCACCCGCTGCTTTCAACAGCGGAATGGAAAGAAGCCCCAAAACTCCCATTCCCATAACAACCGCAGACTCTCCCAATTCAAGATGGCATTTTCTGATTGCAGCCAGCGGGAAAATACTGATATGTAAGAGTGCCGCCTCCTGAAATGTCATATCATCCGGCAGCTTATACACTTTGTCTTTCCCTATATTGACATACTGACTATGCACAGTCCACGACATCGCCACTCTGTCACCGACTCGAATCTCTGTTACATTTGCTCCGACTTTTGTAACAACACCGGACGAACTGTAACCTCCTCTTCTCGGAAAGATAATCTCTCCGGTGGCTTTCATTCCAATGTTCGGATCACCGATTAAATTCGCGCGTTCCGTACCACTGCTTATTGTAGACACAACCAGCTTAACCTGTACTTCATTTTCTCCCGGCAAATCAATCTCGCCTTCCAACAATTCTGCCACACATGGACTTGTAAATACAATTTCCTTCATTTTCATCGTATCACCTCAAGTATGTATTTTTTCTTTGATTATATTGGTTCTTGACATCAAAAAACAATATCGTATAATATACAAAAAGGGTACAATCCTATACTTTTCTATACTTGGGGAATTTAGCATGTGGAACATATTATCAAACAACAACTTTCATTTTCGGACAATCAGCTTTCAACACTATCATTATACGAATAATCTTGCCGGATCACCGGAGAATTATATTGCTTATATGATAAAAGGCAATGCAAAAATCGTCTCAGAGCAAACCACAATTACCATTCATGAAAATGATGTGTTTTTTATTCCAAATAAATTGCCGTATGAATCTTACTGGTACGGTGAAAATGTTGAGTTTGTATCACTTGGTTTCACCGGCATTGAAGCAGATGAAGACATTTGTTTTGAGCTTCAAATTGTAAATTGTAGTGAGCAGATAAAAGAAATTCTAAAGCACTTCCCCATCAATACAGAATCAGTAACCTGTAAAGCACTGAGTGTTTTTTACGACCTTTTGGCAAAACTTATACCATATTTACAACAAAAAGGAGCTCCATCCAAAAAGGAGCTTCTTTTAAAAAAAGCAAAAAATTTTATCAAATGCAATATAAACTGTACGATGGCGGAAGTGGCCGAACACTGCTATATCAGCGAGGCTTATCTGTATGCGATTTTCAAATCCAACGCAAGATGTACGCCCAACGATTACCGTCTCAAATGCAAATGCACGAAAGCATGCGAATACCTTCTGACAACCGATAAAACCATCGAGGAAATCAGTGAAAAAACCGGCTTCAGTTCCGCCTCTCACCTAAGACGGACACTCAAAAAGCAGAC
>CAZWLH010000134.1:0-2881 GCA_964634675.1 uncultured Eubacteriales bacterium | reverse complement strand
CTCAAAGTACTCGTCACGGGCCTTGCAGACCTCAATCAAAGCGGTAGCCTGTCCGCGGCCGATACCCTTGGTCTCACGGGTGATACAAATAGAGCCGCCGCCGATACCAACCTTAATAAAGTCGGCACCGCAATCAGCCAGGAAGCGGAAGCCTTCCGCATCGACAACGTTACCTGCGCCGACCTTTACGGAATCGCCGTACTTCTCACGGATCCAAGCAATAGTAAGCTTCTGCCACTCAGAAAAGCCTTCCGAGGAGTCGATACAAAGGACATCGGCACCTGCCTCGACAAGTGCGGGAACACGCTCGGCGTAGTCACGGGTGTTTATACCGGCACCGACAACATATCTCTTGGAGGCATCGAGCAGCTCATTGGGATTCTGCTTATGGGTATCATAGTCCTTGCGGAAAACCATACCGCAAAGCTGCTGGCTGTCATTGATTATGGGCAATGAATTAAGCTTGTTATCCCAAATAATGTCGTTGGCTTCCTTAAGACTTATGCCCTCTTTTGCAACGATAAGCTTCTCAAACGGAGTCATAAAAGAGCTGACGGGAGTCGAAAGCTCCATACGGCTGACACGGTAGTCACGTCCGGTTACGATACCGAGGAGCTTGCCTGCGGCAGTACCGTCGGAGGTAACGGCAACGGTCGAGTGACCGGTCTTTTCCTTCAGCGCAATAACATCGGCCAGGATTGCATCGGGAGCAACGTTGGAGTCGCTCTCAACAAAGCCTGCCTTGTGGTTCTTTGCACGTGCGACCATAGCAGCCTCATCTTCAATGGACTGCGAACCGTAAATGAAGGATACGCCGCCCTCGGTGGCTAAAGCAATGGCAAGTCTGTCACCCGAAACCGACTGCATAATAGCCGATACAAGCGGAATATTCATTGTTATTGCGGATTCTTCGCCTTTTTTGAATTTGACAAGCGGTGTCTTAAGACTTACGTTAGAGGGAATGCACTCGCTCGAGGAATATCCGGGAATAAGCAGATATTCGTTAAAGGTATGTGAAGGTTCGTTGATAAAGGTTGCCATTTTACTGTTCCTCCGTTTTTTGTTTTATATTTCTATAATTATAATCCAAAACCGACCTATAGTCAAGAAAAATCCTTTTCAAAAGCTCGGTTTCTACGTTTTGTTGTATAAATATCGGGCTTTATATCGTATTTTGGGAGAAAGGACGATGCCGAACATAAAGCCCTTTACTTAAATTCAGAAAAACAGGCCGAATTCAACGAAGCAGTAGCTGTCGACCCAATCTGCGTTGAGTCCGCCTCTTGCCCATATCGGAGATTCGTGGAAGAAGGAGCCGGGGCCTATCCAATAGTTTTCTCCGCTCTTCAAATGGAACGGTCCCAAAAGGTTGCGAAGCGTTCCCGTCACCCTTATCTCGATCTCGTTTTCCCCTGCTTTTAAGCAATCGGAAACATCGACCTCATAAGGCTTCCACATTATTTCGCCGCACCGCTTTCCGTTGACCTTGATCTCGGTCACGGTTCCGCAAAGCTCACCGAAGCGAATAGAGCGGTTTTCGGTTTCGGAAGCGGTCAAATTGACGGTCTTTTTTAATGTCATACTGCCGGCAAAGAAGGGATATCCCTGCTCGGCAATGCTTCCGACCTTGACTGTCTTAGGAGCAGAGGTAATGTAAAATCTTCCGTTGGTGCGTAATGCTCGTTTTTCGATATGTTCGAACGAATCGACCGACTTTACGCCGAAATCGCCCTTGAGATAGATAGCCTCGATTTCCATATCATAGCTGAGCTTGTTCTTTTCGGATTCGAAAATCTTGGATTTTCTGTAATTTTCGTAAACCTCCTCGCTCTGGCAGAAATCGCAGGTCAATGTAATCTCGTTGATACCGCACTTAATGTATTTCAGTATATCCACGGTCTTAAACGAAATATCGTGATAATATCCCTTTATGTTCTTTTCGATTTTTTGACCGTTGACCTCAATATCGAATATCTCGGGTGTTTCTGCAACAAGCTCACAGACCGACATATCCTTTTTGCGAACATCAAAGCCGAATACGACCTTGGTGTTAACCTTGCGGCCGAAGGCCAAAGCCTTTTCCTGAACATCGCCGACAGGCAGATTTTTGTATTTCAGCTCACCGTCAAAGTAAACATCGCAATAATCGAGCGTGAGTGCATTGTCATCGGCAGAAGAAATCTCCCACTCACCGTCAAGACCGTCGAGCGGTACATTGCTCATAAGGTTCTTTTCGGCAGAAGCTCTTACCGCCTCATCATAAACGAACAGCACGACCGAGCCGCGCTCATAGACCGTGCATTCGATATTGAGCGATTCACCGTCGGCTTCAAAAACGACCGGAAGCTCCTCGCCTGTTACCGCATCGAAAACAGAGGAACTCTTGCCCTTTACCGTTGCTACGACATTATGACTACTGCTGCAGGAGTTGACAAGGTAATACATTGTCATTTTTTGTTCGTCAAAGCGGCGGACTGCGGTAAGTATGTAGTCCTTAAAATGATCGCCCTCATACTCGAGCTTAATCTTGCGAATATTTTTCGGGATTGCACTGACAAGCGTTTCGGGCATTGTCTTTATGCAGTTTTCCGCAAATGCGGCTATCTCATCGGTCTTTTTGCCATTGAGCATAGTGGGAACCGCACCGTTGAATATTACCGTACCGCCCTGTGACTTAAATTCCTTAACCGTCTCAAAGGTAGATTCGGAAAGGCACTCACAGGCAGGTATTACAACGACCGAATATTTTTGAGTACCGATAACGATTTTGCCGTTTTCGACCTTTGCATGGCGCTGCATAATCGTCGTATCACCCAAGTGATACTGTATTTGAGCACGCTCAAGTCTGAACATCGTGTTAGTCGTCATTTCGGTGTTGAGG
>CAZWLH010000133.1:0-2881 GCA_964634675.1 uncultured Eubacteriales bacterium | reverse complement strand
AACGGATTATCTTCGAGCGGATGCCGGTTTGAGCGTAAACCTTATCGCTGACGGCCTGAAGATCGGCAAAATAGGCATCTGTGCTGTCATAAATATTCCATTCGTGCGTGCCCGAGTGGAGACCTATTGCGTGACCGTCGGCCTGAATATCCTTCAAAAGGCTCATTTTTCCCGTGCCGACCACAAAGAAGGTCGCCTTGACGTTCTTTTCCTTTAACGTTGCAAGCACCCTCGGAGTGACCTTGGCCGACGGGCCGTCATCGAAGGTGAGATATGCTATCTTTTCACCGGTGTTATCGGGGTAATTCGCGATATTGTTCTTGGAAGAGGCAGAGGAAGACGCAGCCGAAGTTGTTTCGGTCTTTTGGCTCGACGAATTTGACACTGAAGCGGAGGATGAACTCTCCGTGCCGCTTTCACTCTCGGTACTGTCAACATTCGAAGACTCCGACGGCTGCGACGAAGCATCGGCGGTCAGGGAACCGCTGCCGCCCTCAGCAAGATTTGCCGCTTTAAAAACCAAAGCCCCTATGGCAACCGCAGCCACAAGCATAACGGCTACACAGGAGAATATCGTTTTATTGTTTCTACTCATAATAAACATCCTTCAAATCGTATTAGCCGATGTTTTCGACTCGATATACACATTATAACAGTATTGTCGCGAAAAATAAACTACAAAATTATTACAATTTCGCGTTAACAAAAAATTTACAGTAAATTACTGTTGAGAAAAGACGAAATATATGTTATAATCAAGATAAATTGAGTTACCCTTGAATTCACGGAGGATAATTATGAGTGACAGAAAAACATTGATTTTAAGCGACAGCACCTGCGATCTGTCGGATGAAATAGTTAAAGCAAGGGGGATAATCATCAGTCCGCTCACCGTCGTTTTCGGCGACGAAAGACACCTTGACGGCATTGACGTACATCCCGATGATGTTTACGAATACTTTAAAAAGAGCGGTCAGCTTGCAAAAACCACCGCCACAAATATTGCCGAGCACGCCGAATTCTTGGAAAAGAACGTTCCCGAGGGTGCACATGCGGTATACTTTAACATCAGCTCGGAGATGTCGACCACGTTTAACAACGCACGTATGGCAGCCGAGGATATGGATAACGTTTATGTTATCGACAGCCGCAATCTTTCGACCGGTATCGGACTGCTTGTGCTCCACGCCTGCGACCTTGCCGACGAAGGCAAAAGTGCAAAGGAAATTTATGACGAAATAAACGCATTGGCAAACAATGTCGATGCTTCGTTCGTTGTCGAAACTCTTGAATATCTTCACAAGGGCGGCCGCTGCTCATCGGTCGCCGCTCTCGGTGCCAACCTTTTGAAGCTCCGTCCTATGATACAGGTCAAAGACGGTAAAATGGCCGTTGCCAAGAAGTACCGCGGTAAGATGCCCGAGGTCTTCAAGCAGTATGTCGGCGAAAAGCTCAACGAAGACAACAAATTCACCGGCAAGCGTATATTCATTACCCATTCCGGCGGCTGTGAGGAGCTTGCCGAAGAGCTTAAGGAGATGACCGAAGCGGCATATCCGAATGCAGAGGTTCTCATCACACGGGCCGGTTGCACGGTTTCATGCCATTGCGGCCCCGGTACACTCGGTATTTTGGGCTTTAAAGAGAATCCCATAATTTAAAGCACAAAGCGCCTGTAAAAAGACAGCCTAAACGGTAGAAACAATAGAATTCAAACAACATACCGACATCGCTTTTCGAGCGGTGTCGGTTTAGTTTTTTGTCGGATACGACGGCGGTTGCAGAAATGAAAGTATTCACCTATGAGGAGATGAGCCTCCCCTATAATTGCCCTTTAAGGGGCGGCACACAATTTATAAACGTTAAACGCGAAAAATCCACTAAAACCGACTCTGGTTTTAACTCTTCCGTCGGTATAAGAATAAGGCGAGGTGTCACCCTCGCCCGAAAATTTATTTATTTTTTTACCTCTGCACCGATAGTCTGCATCAATATCCTCACTCCAATTTGACCCAAGTGGTGCACTTGCTCGGACACTGCAAACCACCTTCGCAAGCGATTCATAAAGAATTTGCGTGCCCTCGCCGTCGGCGTTATAGTTTACTGCTCGGTCTTTATCGATACCGTAACGGGCCGCCGTTTCAACCGCATCAATGTTCGCACCGATAAAAAGGAATTCCCAACCGTATTTTTCTTTCTGTCGCTCGATCATCTTTTTGACTTGTTTGCCGGTATAATTATGGCTTGCATTTTCCTGACCGTCGGTTGTGATAACGAACATCGTATGCTCCGGCACATCCTCGGGGCGTGCGTACTTGTGAATGTTGCCGATGTATTGAATTGCGCCGCCGATATACCATATGACATCATTCAAAGTCAACGAACTGCAAATAACATTATCGCATTCAGCAAACATTTATATGGGACAAAACACTTTCAGTTTTTCACTTTCAAAAACAGGACATAGAAAACGGACTATTCGTGGTGAATAGTCCGTTTTTCCATAGCTATATCGTGTTTTTTGAATAGTAAAATTGGTAAACTTGTTGGTAAACTGTCCGTTTTCGGCTTTTGCATACCCGAAAAACCCTTGTGTACCAACGCTTTTATCAATCAAGAGGTTTCATTGTCGGGATTTCTCGTGAATACATAAGATTAGTTTGGCTCACTTATGATAACCTCCGATTTCACCTATCAACTAATTTTTGTAGTCTCGATAAGTTCCGCTAAATTCAGTTGGCGGAAATATTTATGGTTTAAGTTGTGGCTTAAATTGGCTTAAGGCATTCATTCATATTCCTCTCGGATCTCATCAAACTCATCATTCCTTCTCGCAAGCTCAATGCTTCCTTCCATCTCACTCACATTTACATACTGATTC
>CAZWLH010000132.1:0-2881 GCA_964634675.1 uncultured Eubacteriales bacterium | reverse complement strand
TTATATTACCACAACCTCCACCGTTTGTCAACACTTTTTTTCGATTTTTTTGAAATTTTTTTGATTTTTTTAAAAAATACCTGATTTTGTAGTCATTTTAAAAACACTGTCTTTTAAATACTGACAAAACACGTATTTTAAGGCACTTTTTGCGTTTTCGAATTTCGTTTTGCCGCAAAATTTTTTTCAAAAATTCAGATTCAGACCCCTCTGAGAAACTTTTTTAGCTGTACAATTTACTCCTTTCACATAACGATTTTCAAAAACAGAACCTTAAAATTTTTCAAATCCTGCCCGATATATCTTTTCAAAACCGATTAATTTTCATTTGGATTTAAAATATTTCACCATCGTACCGATGTTTAACGGCTTTTGTCGGAAATAATTATTGAAATATTGCTTATTATACATTATAATAGGAAAGTAAATATTGATTTCGGAGGAAATACCATGGAATACAGTTTTTCGGCACCGGTTGCCGATTTAAAGCCGTCAGCTATTCGTGAAATACTTAAATTCACATCCTTGCCGGGATACATACCCTTTGCCGCCGGAAATCCCGCTCCCGAGGCTCTGCCCACCGCGGCTGTTGCCGAGATCACGGCCGATATTATGAAAAACAACTCCGTCGATGCTCTTCAGTATTCGGTCACGGAGGGTTATATTCCGCTTAAAAATCATCTTAAGAAATATATGAAGGAAAAGCACAACGTCGGACGTGACTTTGATGAGCTTATCGTCACTTCCGGCGCACAGCAGGTTATGAATCTTGCGACCATGGTGCTTTGTAACCGAGGTGACACCGTTATTTGCGAAAATCCGAGCTTTATCGGCTCGCTCAACGCTTTTCGCTCCTTCGGCGTGAATTTGGTCGGTGTTGACATCGACTCGGACGGAATGAATATCGAAAAGCTTGAGGCAGCCTTGAAGGCAAATCCCAATGCAAGATTTATTTACACCATTCCGACCTTCCAAAACCCTTCGGGCTGCTGTATGAGTCTTGAAAAAAGAAAGGCCGTTTACTCGCTTGCCAAAAAGTACGGTGTTTTGATTTTGGAGGATAATCCTTACAGTGACACACGCTTCGCAGGCGAAGAGCTTCCCACCATTAAAAGTATGGACGAGGACGGCATCGTTATTTATGCCGGAACTTTTTCTAAGGTCATTTCGCCGGGACTCAGAGTCGGTTTCACCGTTGCTCCCGCACCGATTGTTCAAAAAATGGTTGTATGCAAGCAAACAAGCGACGTTCACACCAACATTTTCGGTCAGATGATCTGCTACAAATTTATGACCGAGCGCGATTATGAAGCACATCTTGACCGCAACCGTGAGGTTTACCGCAAGAAATGTGAGCTTATGAGTGGTCTTATCGATGAGCATTTGGGCAAATATGTCAGCTATGTAAAGCCGCAGGGCGGACTTTTCATTTGGCTTGAGCTTCCTAAGCAGGTCGATATGGTCGGCTTCTGCACCGCCGCCGTCGAGGGCAAGGTCGCCACCGTTCCCGGAACTGCCTTCTGTGCCGACACTAACGGCACCTCTCATTGCTTCAGAACCAACTATTCGACCCCGACCGACGAGCAGATCATCAAGGGCTGTGAGATACTCGGCGAGGTAGCAAAAAAATTTATAGGTTAAACACAGGAGAAGAGCTATGGAAAACAATGCAACCCCTAAAAAAAGAGCATTAAGCTTTATTCAGTCGAGCGGAATGTTCACTCTCGGCAACTATTTGGGAGCACTTAAAAATTGGAACAATATGCAGGAAGAATTCGATTGTATTTTCGGCATCGCCGATCTTCATTCGATAACCATCCGTCAGGAGCCTGCCGAACTACGTAAGCAGATATACTCAGCCGCCGCAATGCTGCTCAGTATCGGCCTTGACCCCCAGAAAAGCGTTATTTTTATGCAGTCGCACGTTGCGGCTCATTCTCAGCTTGCCTGGATTCTCGACTGCTACACACAATTCGGTGAGCTTTCGAGAATGACACAGTTTAAGGACAAGTCGCAGAAGCACGCCGACAACGTCAATGCCGGACTTTTCACCTATCCCGTTTTGATGGCGGCCGACATTTTGCTTTACAAGCCCGACATCGTACCCGTCGGTGCCGACCAGAAGCAGCATCTTGAGATAACACGTGACATTGCAAACCGCTTCAACGGCATTTACGGCGATGTTTTCACCGTTCCCGAGCCTTATATTCCGCCGGTCGGCGCTAAGGTAATGTCCTTGCAGGATCCCGACAAAAAAATGTCGAAATCCGACGAAAACGACAATGCGAAGATAATGCTCAACGACTCGCCCGATGCTATTATGCGTAAATTCAAGCGTGCCGTTACCGACTCGGAAGCACGCGTTTGTGTCGGTGAGAACAAGGGCGGTATCAACAATCTTTTGGGTATTTATTCCGCCGTCACGGGCAAAACGACCGACGAGATAACCGCCGAATTTGAGGGCAAGGGCTACGGCGACTTTAAGACAGCCGTCGGTGAAGCCGTTGTCGAGGAGCTTCGTCCGCTTCAGGAGAAGTATAATCTTTACATTTCCGACAAGGCCGAGCTTGAGCGTATATATAAGGAAGGCGCCGAAAAGGCCGAATACCTTGCACGCCGCACCCTTTCAAAGGTTATGAAAAAGGTCGGCTACGTGTTATAAAACTGATTTTATAATAAATTGTTTTAACCGAAAGAATCCGATGTTCATTTTTAAGTGAACATCGGATTTTTTGATATAACAACGTTAAAGGTCGCGTGTTAAAAATTGCAATTTGAAATCCAAAAAATCATAGGTGGTTATGCCACATCGTAGGGATTTAATAATGTCCTCCAAAAGCCTTGAAAATAAAGGATTTTTCGCAAAATGCTCACCTTATCC
>CAZWLH010000131.1:0-2946 GCA_964634675.1 uncultured Eubacteriales bacterium | reverse complement strand
GCACTTCGGGAATATCTATGCACCCTACAAACTTGTAATGAATTTCAAGCTGCTGCGTTCTGTTTTTGCCCGTTCCCTTAACCTCATAAACATCAATTCTCTCAATTAACTCTTTGAGCAACGGTGCGGTTAAGGTATCCATCTGCATAAACTTCCGTATGGCTCGGATAAAATGCTCCTTGCCTTGCTTTGCTTTATTCAATCGTTCCTCCCTTATAAGAATAAAATAGTGTTTCCGTCAGGATCGGTAACAGTCAGTTCCGTGCCGCCCCAAAATGTTTTTATTGGCTCAGGGCAATCAATTCCTGCTGCCTTGATATTTTCATATATCTCATCTACTTTTCCATTGGTAGTGAAGTATAAATTATTACAACAAGGTTGTTCTTTTCCTTCAGGGATAGACCATATCCACATAATGGGTTCTTTCTCATCTGTAAGTGCAAGAGCCGCACCATAATAATCGTCAGATTCTTTTTCTTGCACCACTCTAAACCCTAATGCTTTATAGAAATCAAAAATCACTTGAGGTTGTTTTGAGTAAAAGTTTAATCCGTGAAAATGTATGTTCATTATGCATTGCTCTCTTTCCATTTTTTGCATTGTTCAATTCTTGCTCCTTGTGGGGTGTCGCCGTGTTCAGGATCACAAGAATACTGAGTTAGCAATTCACAAGGAATATCAGGACATTCTCCGCAATGAACGAACCCTTTGCTTTGACAACAAACTGCTACCGGACATTCGCCGTGAAAAGGGTGTCCGTTTGTTTCTATACAACCACAGCATCCGCAAGTTTCTTTGTAGTTACAACTAATACAATGAAGTCCGCATCTTGAATCAATCATTTTCTTTCTCCTTTATAAATTGAATTCTTATTTTTAAAACCTTCGTTACGGCACCTCATCAATAGTTTGATTCTTCTTTTTATTCGTCTCATTGGTTGCAACCGTTGAAATCATTTATGTCACTTCCGCAGCCGCATAATAAATTTCTTAATACTTGAAAATCGCCGGTTTTATATCGAATAGTTGTCCGACATATCGGTGTTTATAACGTCGGCCAAGGTCTTGCTGTCAAAATATTCATTGACAAGGCGGTAAAACTCGACCCACATCGGATAAGTTCGGCAGCTAAACGCCTTACTGCACGGCTCGGCTCCCGATTCGAGGCATGCAACCGGCGCAAGGTCACCCTCGGTCAAGCGAAGGATATCGCCGATTTTACATTCCTTAGGCTCAACAACAAGTCGGTATCCGCCGCCCTTTCCCTGCACACCTTCGATTATACCGTTTTTCGAAAGCACGGGAATTATGCGTTCAAGATATTTCAGTGATATTCCCTGCCGTTTTGCAACATCCTTCATCGGAATGAAGCTGCCGTTTCCGTTTTCGGCCAAGTCTATAAGAACGCGCAAGGCATATCTTCCGCGTGTTGAAATCATCATAACCTTCACCTCAAAGCTATTATAACACTCAGTGTCACCTAAAGCAAGAGCATTTTCGGATAAAAAAAGACCCACCTTACAGTGGGTCAAATGTACAAGTGAAAATTACTTAAGAGCAGCCTTTGCCTTCTCAGCCAAAGCGGTGAAAGCAGCGGGATCGTGGATAGCGACCTCGGAAAGCATCTTGCGGTTAAGCTCGACGCCCGACTTCTTGAGACCGTTCATAAAGGTAGAATAGTTCATACCGTTGAGCTTTGCAGCGGCGGAAATTCTGGTGATCCAGAGCTTGCGGAAGTCTCTCTTCTTAAGACGACGTCCGATGTAAGCATAGTTACCCGACTTCATAACCGCTTCTTTGGCGGTCTTAAACAGCTTGGACTTTGCACCAAAGTAACCTTTGGCAAGCTTTAAAACTTTCTTTCTTCTTTTGCGCGTCATAGTTGCGCCCTTAATACGTGCCATTTCAGCAACCTCCGTTTTTTGTAAAGTTAGCGGTTATCCTTATTTATAAGGAATCATTTTCTTGACCTTAGCTACATTTGTCACATCACAAACTGCAGACTGGCGAAGATTTCTCTTACGCTTAGTGGTCTTCTTGTTAAGAATGTGAGACTTGAATGCGTGTGCGCGTTTTACCTTTCCGAGCTTGGTAAGCTTAAAACGCTTTTTTGCACCACTGTGTGTTTTAATCTTAGGCATGATTATTCCTCCTTGAAAAAATTAACGAATTACTTTGCCGGCTTCGGTGCAAGGAACATATACATATTCCTGCCTTCCATCTTAGCAGGCTTTTCAACCACTGCATCCTCTGCACAGAAATCAGCGAACCTTTGCATAAGCTCGGTTCCTATCTCGGGGTGGCCAAGCTCACGGCCGCGGAAACGAATAGTAACCTTGACCTTGTCGCCGCCTCGAACGAATTTCTTGGCATTGTTAGCTTTGATCTCAAGATCGTGTGTGTCAATATTAAGTCCGATAATGCGGATTTCCTTGATTTCAACGACCTTCTGCTTCTTTTTGGCCTCTTTATCACGCTTGGCCTGTTCAAAACAATACTTGCCGTAGTCCATAATCTTACATACGGGAGGCTTGGCATTAGGAGCTATAAGGACAAGGTCAAGATCCTTCTCCATAGCACGGCCGAGCGCATCCTTTGAGGACATAAGACCCAACTGTGAACCGTCGGAATCGACTACGCGAACTTCTTTTTCTCTGATTTCTTCATTGATAGGCAGTTCCTGCTTACTGATGGTAAAACACCTCCGAAACTAAAACAAATGCGCGAACTGAATCCAATCCGCGCACAATAATAACAGCATAAGCCTTACTATTGACCTCTTTGGACGGAACCTTGAGGTGTGAGCGGATAGAGCCCAACTTTGTTGTCTAAATGATTATATCACGCCGATCGGCGTTTGTCAATAGTAATTTAATAAAAATTTGATTTTTTATGTAGATAAATCAATGATAGGTAACACTTTTCTCAAAAAAATAAGATGAAAGTA
>CAZWLH010000130.1:0-2955 GCA_964634675.1 uncultured Eubacteriales bacterium | reverse complement strand
AAGGAAGTCCAGCTGGATGCTGGACTTCCAACCAAAACTTATTGTAATAGGAGGAATTATAATGGAAAAGAAGCTTTGTGTGTTGATTGCGGACGACTCTACCGAATTCGGTCAGAATTGTGCGGAGGTTATCAAATCGTACGGAATGGAGGTGAATTTTTGTCCCAAGGACGGAAAGGTACTGCTCGATACGGCCGAAGCGATAAGACCCGACGTCATACTTTCCGATATATTTATGCCGAATATCGATGCGGTCGGAGTTATGAGAAAACTGTTTTCCGACAGTCTCAAGCAGCAGCCGTTATATTTTGTTATGTCGGGGTGCGGAAGCGCACGGCTTGAATCCGAGGTTCTGTCGGCGGGCGCGGCCTACTTCTTTATTAAGCCCATCGATTTTTCGATGCTTGCCGAGCGAATACTGCGAATGTGCGGAAGGCTTAACAAGAGTGACGCTTTTGTTTCGGGCAACGCGCCGATGTCCGATACCGACCTTGAGATGATGATAACCGAGATAATACATCAAATCGGCGTGCCGGCACATATCAAGGGCTATCACTATTTAAGAGATGCGATACTTATGTCGGTGCGTGAGCCCGAATACATAAATGCAGTTACCAAGGCGCTTTATCCGACCGTTGCAAAAAAGCACGGCACCACCTCATCAAGGGTCGAGCGTGCGATACGCCACGCAATCGAGGTCGCATGGGACCGAGGTGACATCGATACGCTCAATATGTATTTCGGCTATACCGTCCACACAAGCAGGGGCAAGCCGACCAACTCGGAATTTATCGCAATGATCAGCGACAAGCTGAGACTGCGGCTTAAGATTGCATCGTAAAAGCATACACGGAGGTTTAAACCTCCGTGTTTCTTTTTACTATATTGATTTGACCGTTGCGGTCATAGGTCATAAGGAATATGTCCTTGAGCTTTAGTGAACGCTTGGCGAGGATTCTTGATATTTCATCGGTCGAAAGTCCGATATGTGCCATGGCATCTGGCAAAAGCTTACCGTCGCTTATGACAAGGCAGGGCATTGCCGAAGCCTCGTGCCGTCCCGAAAGGTCGTTGACCGTGGCGGTCATATACTGCGGTTTTAGGAGCACACTCATCTGACCGTTGGTCTCCAAAACGGCATATGCGACCTCGGAAATGTCGAAAACCTCTTGATTTCTCAGCACCTCGGTGAGATCCGACACGGTCACTCTTAATTTTTTGAGCATTTTCTGATCGATAACGCCGTTTTCGATTATGACTGCCGAGCGTCCGTAGAGCAGACGTCGAAGCTTTACCGATTTCATTGCGAGGAATGAGCTGAAAATCTCCAGAGCCGCCAAGGTGAAGGCGGCGACTATGCCGTAATGCAGAGGAATTTCGGTGTCCTGTATCGGCATTGCGGCGATTTCGGATATCAGAATAGTTATCACAAGCTCGGAAGGCTGAAGATCGCCTATCTGCCTTTTTCCCATCAGCCTTATGGCAAGTATGATGACGACATACATAATAAGTGTTCTCAATATGGTTTCGGACATAACATCACCCGTGATATTATGCCCGAAAATGCAAAAATGTTGCGATACTGCATAAAACAGGCCAAGCACCGTGCGGTACTAGGCCTAAAGGTTTAAGATTCCGATTCAACTCGGCTGATATTGTAGCAAAGGGTCATAAGGCTGTCACTTAAATGGACATTTTCGACACATACATTCGGAAAGTCGATTGAAAGGTCGTAATGAGTAAAGTTCCAAAAACCCTTTACACCGAGTTTTACAAGCATTTCGGCAACTTCGTGTGCGGCCTCTCTCGGAATACAGAGTATTGCCATATCGGGATGGTTTTCACGGCAAAATTCGTCAAGTCTGTCCATATCGTGAATCGGCAGATCCTTCACGGTCTGACCTGCAAGAGACGGCTTCTTGTCGAATATGCCGATAAGGTTGAAGCCCTTGGTCGACATATCGAAATGCACCGCCAATGCCCTTCCCATATGACCGGCACCGATCAAAATCGCCTTTTTGAGTTTTTGCAGCCCGAGTATCTTGCCGATCTCGTTTTGCAAAAGCTCAATATTATAGCCGTAGCCCTGCTGTCCGAATTCGCCGAAGCAGTTAAGGTCCTGACGTATTTGGCTTGCCGTAAGACCCATACGCTCCGACAGCTCCTTCGAAGAGATCCTTTTCATCCCCTTAGAGCTGAGGTCGCCCAAAAAGCGGTGGTAGCGCGGAAGTCTTTTTATGACCGAGCTCGAAACATTGCGGCTCTTGTTGTTCACGTTTCGGCACTCCTATCCTATAAATTCAAAGCCTTATTCGGCGAGCTTTTTAACGGTTTCCATTACATAGTCACCGAACTCGGTGCAGGTGCAGCCGGTATCGCGGCCGGTGATCTTGAGCTTCTTCTCGGAGTACATACAGATGTCGAGTGCCTTCTCCAAAAGGTCAGCCTCATTCTGCTTGCCGATGTGGGAAAGGAGCATAACGGCGGCACGGAGCATAGAGCAGGGATCGGCGTACTTGTCGCGTCCCTCAAGCACCATTCTCGGAGCCGAGCCGTGTATAGCCTCGAACATAGCGTATTTCTTACCGATATTGGCGCTTCCGGCAGTACCGACACCGCCCTGGAATTCTGCGGCTTCGTCGGTGATGATGTCACCGTAAAGGTTCGGGAGAACGAATACCTTGAAATCTCTGCGGCGCTTTTCGTCGATGAGCTTTGCGGTGGTGATGTCGATATACCAGTCATCGGTAATGATTTCGGGATATTCCTCGCCGACCTTCTGGCAGATCTTAAGGAACTTACCGTCGGTCGTCTTAATGACGTTGGCCTTGGTGATTATCGAAACTCTTTCCTTCTTGTTCTTTCTTGCATACTCATATGCCAAGCGTGCAATTCTCTCACAGCCCTCGGTAGTGGCGACAACAAAGTCGACTGCAAGGTCGTCGGTTACGTGAA
>CAZWLH010000129.1:0-2956 GCA_964634675.1 uncultured Eubacteriales bacterium | reverse complement strand
ACTGCCGGCAAAGCTCGACATATCGGGAAGCTTTGCGACACCGTCATCGACCACGACCTCGGTGCCCGATTTTAAGCTTCCCAAAGCGCCGCTTTTCATATCCGTGCCGGCTATTCTCATCGCATCGGTCACGGCGCACACCTTGTCGGCACCCTTTATTTTGAGTGCCAAACGGACTATGCCTTTCGGAATATGGCAACCGTCGCATATAAGCTCTATCGCGGCGTTATCGCAAAGATAGGCCGCCTCGACCACGCCGTCGAGTACCTTTTGTCCGACCTTGCGGTAGGTAGGAACGGCGTTATAGCAGTGTGTTACGTGCGAAAAGCCCGACCTGAAGGCCTTCAGTGCCGTGTCGCAGTCGGCAGAGGAATGCGCTATCGAGCAAATTATACCTCTTTTCGACAGCATTTCGGCAAGCTCCGGGGCGCAAGGCAGCTCGGGAGCTATGTCCCAGCGGACAATTCTGCCCTGCGCGGCCGAAATCAGCCGTTCGACCTCGGATAAATCGGGGAGCCGCAGAAAATCACCCTTTTGGGCACCCTTTGCACTGTCGCCCGCTCCCGAAAGATACGGGCCTTCGAAATGCAGTCCGGGCGTTTTGGCACCGCGGTGTCCAACAGCTTTAAACTCATTAAACGCCTTGCAAAAATCGATAAGTTCCCGTTCGCTTGCCGTCATCGACGTCGGGCAAAGCATCGTCGTGCCGTGTCGCAGGTGCGTTTCGGTAACGGTTTTAAAGCTTTCGACGGTGCCGTCCATAAAGTCCGCTCCGCCTCCGCCGTGAACGTGAAGGTCGATAAATCCCGGCAAAAGATAGCCGCCGTTTATATCCAAGGTCTGCTCAACATCGGCGGTCGACTCACCTATTTCGGCTATTTTGCCGTCGCAAATAACCAATGATATCGGCCGTTCGGTTACACCGTCGGGCAAAACGGCATAAGCGTTTTTTATAAGCAACCGCTCACTCATTTGTTATACACTCTGATTTTCGGAATGGGACAGGCGGTCGCAACCTCGGCGGCGTAAAGTATGGCGTTCGGGTGATTTCTGAACAGTGAGCAAGGAACCTTACAGGTAATATCACCGTGGAGCACCTTGCGAAGCGCGCCCGCGTTCCAATCTCTCGGCATACACATAATGATTTTCTTTGCCTTGTATATTTCCTTCATACCGACCGTTATGCAGTATTCGGGGATTGCCTCGAGGTCGGCGCCGCAGTTCATATATGCGTTTATCGTGCGTGTTTCACGGCTTATTTTCAGCACACGTGTCTGACAGTTCAAGAACTCCTCATTAGTGCATTCCTCACCCGGCTCGGGCGGCTCGTTAAAGGCGTAGTGGCCGTTTATGCCGATTCCGCCGAAGACCATATCGAGCTTTCCGTACTTTTCGATGGTACGCATAATTTTGCCCGGATCCTTAGGATCGGGGAAAATGCGGTTCTCGGGGAGAACGTTCAGCTCATCATCGATGAGGGAATAGAATATTCTGTCCATTCCGCCTCTGAACGACAGCGGATCGTTAATGTCCACATACTCGTTCTCGTTTTCCATATACTCGTCCATATTCATAAATACGCAGTTTTTAAGAGAAATGCGGTACTTATTCACAAGATAGACAAGTCGTGCGTAAGGGCCTAACGGGCCGTAGGGCACGACCATAACGGTCGGTTCGTTTTTCTCGTTATTGGCCTTTATGACCTCGAGAACGTCAATGGCCACGCGCCAATACATATCGACCTCGCTCTCGCAAACTCTCAAGTCTATTTAGGTGTTCTCGTGCAGCTTTTCGGGGCTTATCAAATTGTATGCTTTTGTTTTCATTTTTAAATCTCCTTTGATTCTTCTTTGATTTTTCGGTTTAAGGCTTCTCTGAAGTTCAACAGCTTTTCTTCCGAGCCGGCCGGGGTGTGGAAATCGACCTGTCCGTAAAAGCTTTCCAAAAACTCCTCGGTCTTCTTGCGGCCGATAAGCTTTTCGAGCGCCTCCAAGGCTCTTATATCGTTGATTCCCTCATAAAATACCTTTTGGCGAACCGATTGCAGACAACCGCCGTCGGTGTCGGGATAAACGAAGAACGACGTTCCCGGTGCCTGACCTGCATAGAAGCAGGTGTCGGTCTTGGGGTCGGCAACGCCTTGGCTCAACTGGTCATAGTAATAGTTGTAACCCCACTGCAAAAAGCCCTTTATTTTGTGACGGTAAAGCTCTAAGCCTAAAATTCGGTTGCGCTCGTTCGAGCAGTTCAGCTTGCTGTTGCTCATTCCGTCACTGCACTGTCCGCCCGTATAATACGCCCAAAGGTCATCGCATTTTCCGAAGAATTTGTGTATCGCATCGGTGCAGACTATCGGTGTCGTGACCGTGCCGTCCTCATAAAACTCATAGTGTGACAGCGCATCTCCGCACATTCTGCCCTTTAAAATATCGGCAACCGCCGCCTTTGCCTTGCGGTAGTCGGCTATCATTTTGTCGTTCGGCTCGTCGGAAATATGGAAAAGCACCTTGTCACCAAGTCCCTCGGAATCCAAAAACTCCAAAAGCTTGGGCAAATAGGCTCTTAAAAATCCGACATATTTTTTGCCCGAGGCCTTGGTTTCCCAACCGAAGATACGTTTATATTTTCCGTCGACCGTCGCCATTATTTTGGGAGCCGAGGTCGCTCCCCACTGCGTAAACAGATGCGAATGCTCGAAATAGGTCATACCGCATTTTCTGCTTTCGTCGATAAAACGCTTGAGCAGCGAAAAATCGAAGAAATATTCACCGTTTTTGACTTCGACTCCAACAAGCTGTGCCGTCATTCGCTCGTCACCTACCGGTGTGTCGAGTGGCGGTGTAAACATCGGCGTGAGTATCATATTTTGTCCGTTTTTGACCGCCGCTTTGACGAAATTGCGAAATATCACCCAAAAGCGCTCCGAAAACATCGGTACTTTGTAGATATCGCAAAG
>CAZWLH010000128.1:0-3001 GCA_964634675.1 uncultured Eubacteriales bacterium | reverse complement strand
TGAGACCGCCGATGTAGCCGGTGTGACGGTAGTAGAATTTCTTCTCCAACTTCTTGCCGGTGAGAACGGCCTTCTCACAGTTGATGATAATTACGTGATCTCCACAGTCAACATGAGGAGTGAATGTGGGCTTAATCTTACCGCGAAGAACATCGGCAGCTTTAGCGGCAACGCGTCCGAGGGGCTTGCCTGCTGCGTCGATAACATACCACTTACGGGTAACTTCGCCGGTCTTTGCCATAAAAGTAGACATAACATTAACCTCCGAATATTTTTTTCAGCCCGATTATAATACCACACACTTAAATATTTGTCAACAACTATTTTTCAAAATTTTAATTTAGAATTTGCGTTCTCTCATTTTCTCCCGTTTTCTCTTATTTTCTCTTGTTTTCCAAACTTTAATTTTCGAAATTATATGTCATTTATCGGTGTTTACTTTTAATACGATAAGTGTTATAATATAGAAAACAAATTTCGACAGCTAACTGGAGTATAACAATGGGGTACTATCTTAATCCGAGCGAGCTTACAAGTATGTTTGCCGTGCCGTCATCGGTCGCTGACAAGCATTTGCGTTTAGCTACCGCCGAGCAGCTCAAGGCGCTGCTTTGGGCTTTAAAAAATACAGACCGTCAGTTCGATGCTTCGGCCGCCGCCGAAGCGCTTAACATCGACCGCTCGGATATTGCGGAATGCTTCGACTATTGGGTCGAAAGAGGTGTGCTCTGTTCCACCGCCGAGGTTAGAAGCGAACCCGTGAAGCCGAAAACGGTTACACGCTCCGTCTCCGTAAAGCCGGGACGTGATGAGGTTGCACGGCGCGGCTTGGAATGTGAGGAGATCGCCTTTATTTTGCGTGAAGCCGAGCAAAAATTCGGACGCGTTCTTCGCCAAAGTGAGGCTTCCACCCTTGTTTGGCTTTATGACGATATGGGGCTTTCGGCCTCTCTTATACTTATGATAGTCGGCTTTGCCGTCACCGAGGGACGTCCCAACATCAGCTTTATCGAGCGTACCGCCGTTGAATGGGCAAACGACGGCGTATCGGATATCGAGGCTGCCGAGGCAAGGCTTGTCCTCATTCGCCGCAGGCAGTCGGCTTGGCACACTGTTGAGACCGCAATGGGACTTGAGCACCGCTCCCCCACCAAGGCCGAGCTTGAAGCCGCCGACTGTTGGGTCAACGAATGGAATTACGGCCACGACATGATAAGAGAAGCCTATGAAGCCTGTGTTAATGCGACATCCAAAATATCTATACCTTATATAAAGAAAATCATTTCGGAGTGGCACAAAAACGGTGTCAGGACGGTTGAGGACATCTCCGCCTTGAATTCTCACGGCAAGAGCGACAAATCGGGAGACACTTCCAGTGCTTATAACGATTTTCTCGACAGTATCATAAATCTCAATGAGGGAGGAAAATAAATGGCATTTTCAGCCGCAATTCTGCGTGAGGCGCTCGAAAAGGTAAACGAACGCAAGCGTGCCGCAGAAAAGCTTTACGAAAAACGGCTCGGTGAGCTTTATGCCGCAACGCCCGAGCTTTCCGTGATCGACTCGGAGTTGAAGATAAAAAGCTCTCAAATGGCGCTCGCAGTGCTTTCGGGCAACACCGCTTCAGCCGAGCAGCTTCGTGCTACGACATCAAGCCTCAACGCCGACAAAAAGCGTATTTTCGAGCTTGCCGGCTTCATAGACCGTCCTGTTTACACCTGCACTCACTGCGGTGACACGGGATACTCCGACGGCAAGCTTTGCGACTGCGTGCGTGAAACCGCTTCAAAGCTTTGCTATGCCGCCCTGCTTTCGGATATGCCTATCAAGGATTCGACCTTCCAAAGCTTCAAGCTTGATTATTACAGTGAGGAGCGAAACGAGACCGGTATCTCACCGAGATTGCAGATGGCCGCCGCCTTGAAGACCTGTCAAAGCTTCGCCGATAATTTCCCCGAGGGCAAAAACCTCTTTCTCACCGGCAAAAGCGGACTCGGTAAAACGCATCTTTCGCTTGCAATCGCCAACGTTGTGCTTTCTAAGGGTTACAGCGTGATATACGGCTCGGCTCAAAACCTTATAAATGAGGTAAGTCGGGAGACCTTCGACCGCTCGGGTTCGACCGATAAGATCGACAGCTTGAACTCCTGTGATCTGCTGATTTTGGACGATCTCGGCACCGAGTTTTCGACCTCTCTTTCAACATCGGTGGTTTACAACATAATAAACACACGCCTGATGAGGGGACTTTCGACCGTTATCAGCACCAATTTGGGCTTTGAAAACATAAAAGATACATACAGTGAGCGAATCGCCTCGAGAATAATCGGCAGTTATTCGATACTGCCCTGCTTCGGAAGCGACATTCGAATCATCAAAGCAAAAAACAATATCGGTAAATAAACGGAAAAGGCAAGGACAAAATTTTCGTCCTTGCCTTTTTTTAACCGAATATTTGCCTTAAGCTTTCCAATACCGCCTTGTCGGGAGCCTTAAACAAGGTCGGTTCAAGCCCCAGCGCACGGTATTTGTTTTCGCCCATTGCGTGATAAGGCAACAGTTCAACACTCTTCACACCGCCGAAGCCGTCGAGCGTATTTTTGATTTTCAGCATATCCTCGACCGAATCGTTGACACCCGGTATCACGGGAATTCTGACTATGACCTCGGCACCATGTAACAAAAGCCTTCCGAGATTTTCGAGGATAAGCTCGTTGCCGACCCCGGTGTATTTCCTATGGCGTGCCGAATCGATACATTTTATATCGTACAAAAACAAATCGATATACGGCAATACCTTTTCAAAGCTTTCAAAAGGAACACAGCCTGCCGTGTCGACGGCGGTCGATATGCCGTTTTTCCTGCATTTTTCGAGGATCTCGGTCAGAAAATCGACCTGCAGCATGCATTCGCCGCCCGAGAAAGTAACTCCGCCGCCCGAGTTACCGTAAAACGCTTTATCCTTTACGACCTCACGCAAGACCTCGTCGACGGTATATTC
>CAZWLH010000127.1:0-3071 GCA_964634675.1 uncultured Eubacteriales bacterium | reverse complement strand
ATCGCCGTTGCAAAGAGCCTTGCCGAGACCGACGCTACCACCATTATCGGCGGCGGTGACTCTGCCGCAGCCGTTAACACCCTCGGCTTCGGACCCAAGATGAGCCACATCTCCACAGGCGGCGGTGCTTCCCTCGAGTTCCTCGAAGGAAAAGAGCTTCCCGGTATTGCCGCAGTAAACGATAAATAATAACTTCGTTCTTCAAGGCTTGCTTAACGCAGGCCTTGAAGTGTGTAATATAAGGAGGTATTTTATGAACTACGGAATACAGCTTTACAGCGTAAGAGATCTTGCCGAAAAGGATTTGGGAGCCGCTATCCGCCGTATGTCTGAGCTTGGCTATTCGTCGGTCGAGTTTGCCGGCTTTTTCGGACACACTGCCGAAGAGATCAAAAAAATGCTCACGGATAACAACATTTCCGTATCGAGCACACATTCGGGCCTCGGCGATCTTTTGAATAACTACGAAGAAACCGTGAAATATCATAAGGCTATCGGAAACAAGCTTTACATCATTCCGGGTCACGACCTCAGCTCGCAGGAAAAGCTCGACCGCTTTATAAGCGAAGTCGCTTCTGTGTCAGAACGCCTTAAGGCCGACGGTATCACTCTTGCATACCACAACCATACCCACGAATTCAAAGCCAATGCCGACGGCTCTGTCATATATGAGCAGCTGCTTTACCGCACCGACTTGATGCTTGAGCTTGATGCTTATTGGGCATTTGTCGGTATGAAGAATCCGATCACCCTTTTGGAAAGAATTAAGGATCGCCTTGTTTGCATCCATATCAAGGACGGCTCTGCCGAAGGAAAGGGCACTCCGCTCGGAATGGGCGAAGCTCCCGTAAGCGATGTATATGCATACTGTGCCGAGCACGGCATTCCGATGATAGTCGAAAGCGAGACCTGTCAGCCCGACGGTGTGACCGAGGCCGAGATCTGCATCAACTACCTGCACTCCCTTGAAAAATAAATTTTAATTTACAGCCGCAGATGATAAAATGCGGCAGAACGGAGAAAACTATGAATAAAGCAAAAAGAGCCGCCGTTATCGCCGGCAACTGGAAAATGAACAAGACCCCCGCAGAGACCACCGCTCTCATCAATGAGATGAAGCCGCTCGTAAAGGATGCCGACTGCAAGGTCGTTCTTTGCGTTCCCTTTATCGACATCCCCGCCGCTGTTGCCGCCGCAGAAGGCTCCAACATCGAAATCGGTGCCGAGAACGTTCACTTCAAGGAGAGCGGAGCCTACACCGGCGAAGTTTCCGCAAAAATGCTTGTTGAGTCGGGCGTTAAGTACGTTGTTATCGGTCACAGCGAGCGCAGACAGTACTTCGGCGAGACCGATCAGACCGTCAACCTCCGCACTCTTGCCGCTTTGAACGCCGGTCTTACCGCTATTGTTTGTGTCGGTGAGACCCTCGAGCAGAGAGAGCTTGGCTACACCGAGACCCTTCTTAAGTTCCAGACCAAGATGGCTCTCACCAACGTCACCAAGGAGCAGCTCAAGAACGTTATCATCGCTTATGAGCCTGTTTGGGCTATCGGAACCGGTGTTACCGCTACCGCAGAGCAGGCCGACGAAGGCAACGGCTTTGTAAGAGCCGCTATTGCCGAGATGTACGGTGCCGACGTTGCCGAGACCGTTACCGTTCAGTACGGCGGTTCTATGAACGCCAAGAATGCCGACGAGCTTGTCGCAAAGACAAACGTTGACGGCGGACTTATCGGCAGTGCTTCTCTCAAGGCCGAGGATTTCTCGATCATTGTTAAGGCCGCAAGCAAATAAATTTTAAGGAATATTTATATGAAAAAGCCTATTGTTTTAACCATTATGGACGGTTTCGGCTTTGACCCCGACAAGAAGGGCAACGCCATTTATACCGCCTCTACTCCCCGCCTCGATAAGATTTTTGCCGAGTGCCCGACCACCAAGATCGGTGCTTCGGGTATGGACGTCGGCCTTCCCGACGGTCAGATGGGCAACAGCGAAGTTGGCCACACCAACATCGGTGCCGGACGTGTTGTTTATCAAGAGCTCACCCGTATCACCAAGACCGCAAAGGACGGCGAGCTTCAGAAGAACGAAGCTCTGCTCCACGCTATCGAAAACTGCAAGAAGAACAATTCCGCATTGCATTTTATGGGACTTTTGTCCGACGGCGGTGTTCACAGCCATATCGAGCATTTGTATGCACTTCTTCAAATGGCTAAGGATGCCGGTCTTACCGAGGTATATGTTCACGCTCTGCTCGACGGACGTGACGTTCCCCCTGCTTCGGGTGCCGACTATGTCGCTCAGCTTTTGCAGAAAATGGCCGACATCGGTGTCGGTAAGTTAGCCACCGTCGCAGGCCGCTATTACGGTATGGACCGTGATAACCGTTGGGACCGTGTCGAAAAGGCTTACAGTGCTTGTGTATACGGAGACGGAATTATGGCCGACAACGCAGTTGAGGCTATTAAAAAGTCTTATGAGACCGTCGACGGTGACGGCAAAAACCTCACCGACGAGTTCGTCATCCCGACCGTTATCGCGGGCGGAAAGGCCATTTCGGACGGCGACAGTGTTGTATTCTTCAACTTCCGTCCCGACCGCGCCCGTGAGATCACCCGTACCTTCGTCGACCCCGACTTCAACGGCTTCGAACGCAAGGGCGGCAGAAAGAACGTTTTCTATGTCTGTATGACTCAGTATGATGCGACTATGCCCAATGTTGAGGTCGCATTCAAGCCGCAGACCCTTGTCAACACCCTCGGTGAGTACCTTGCCAAGAATGGTATGACACAGTTGAGAATTGCCGAAACCGAGAAGTACGCTCACGTAACCTTCTTCTTCAACGGCGGTAAGGAAGTCGAATTCGACGGAGAGGACAGAATCCTTGTCAAGTCCCCTGCCGTTGCAACCTATGACCTCCAGCCCGAGATGAGCGCCGAGCCGGTCTGCGACAAGGTCGTCGAGGCTATAAAGAGTGGAAAATACGATGTCATCATCCTCAACTTCGCCAACTGCGATATGGTCGGTCACACCGGCGTTTTCGATGCCGCAGTCAAGGCTGTTGAGAC
>CAZWLH010000126.1:0-3181 GCA_964634675.1 uncultured Eubacteriales bacterium | reverse complement strand
ATAGGCGAAAAGCCTTGAAATATCAAGGGTTTTGGAAAGATTGTATTTTTAATACCAATTTAATATGTGAAATCTTAACTTTTACTTGAAAGAGCGTGACAATGAGAGTATAATATTTTAAACTGATGTTTTCGGAGGTAATTATGCGAATAGTTATAAAGGTCGGCACTTCAACGCTGACACATAAAACGGGAAATTTGAACATACGTCACGTTGAGAAGCTTTGCAGAGTTATGAGCGACCTCAAAAACGCCGGACATGAGCTGATACTCGTATCCTCGGGTGCAATCGGAATGGGCGTCGGCAAGCTCGGACTCAGCGAAAAGCCTCACGATATGCCTACCAAGCAGGCCGCCGCAGCTATCGGTCAATGTGAACTGATGTATATATACGACAAGGAATTTTCGGAGTACGGACACATTATCGCACAAATACTTCTGACAGGCTCCGATCTTTCGGATGAAACAAGAAACAACAATTTCAGAAATACTCTTCACCGATTGCTTGAATTAAAGGTTATGCCGATAATAAATGAGAACGATACCGTTTCGACCGACGAGATTTCGGTGGGCGACAACGACACATTGGCGGCAATAGTTGCAGTTGAGGCCGAAGCCGATCTGCTTATACTGCTTTCCGATATAAAGGGACTCTACACCGCCGATCCTCATAAAGACCCGAATGCCAAGCTTATTTCCTCGGTCACCGAGATAAACGATGAAATAACCGCACTCGGAGGAGGTGCAGGCTCGGCACTCGGCACCGGCGGTATGCACACTAAGCTCCGCGCCGCTTCGACCTGTATGGATGCGGGTATTGATATGGTCATAACCGACGGAAATTGCCCCGAGCTTTTGTATGACATAGCCGAAGGAAAACAGATCGGTACAAGATTTTACGGAAAACGGTGAGATTATGAATACTTCAACCGAAGAAATTTTAAACAGAACAGGAAAGACAAAAACGGCGGTTGCCGCATCAAGCTCCGACAGTCGGAATAAGGCATTGCTTCTTATGGCCGAGTCGCTGAAGGCTCATACCGATGAGATAATCGCCGCAAACAAAATCGACCTTGAAAATGCCAGGAAAACTGTCTCGACGGTTATGCTCGACAGGCTCACCTTGACCGAAGAACGCATTTTTTCAATGGCCGAGGCTATAAAATCGGTCACTTCCCTACCCGATCCCTTAAACAGAACACTGTCTCTCGAGCAACGTCCTAACGGTCTCGAAATCAAGAAGGTTTCGGTTCCGATCGGTCTTTTGGCTATGATATACGAAAGCCGTCCGAATGTTACGTCAGATGCCGCGGCACTGTCGTTAAAATCCGGCAACGTTTGCGTTTTGAGAGGCGGAAAAGAGGCTATAAACTCAAACATCGCAATAGTAAGTGCGTTGAGAGAGGGTCTTAAAAACGCCGATTTTCCCGAGGATGCGATAGGACTTGTTACCGATACCTCACGCAGGAGTGCAGCCGAGCTTATGACTGCTGTCGGAAAGGTCGACCTCCTGATTCCGAGGGGCGGTGCCGGACTTATACGCTCCTGTGTTGAAAACGCAAAGGTTCCCTGCATCGAGACCGGAACCGGAATTTGCCATATTTATGTTGACCGCTATGCCGATTTGGACAAGGCCTTGAATATTGTGGAAAATGCCAAAACGAGCCGTCCCTCGGTCTGCAATGCGGCTGAGGTACTGCTTGTTCACAGTGCCGTTGCAAAGGAATTTTTGCCGAAGCTTCAAAAGCGCTTGACCGATGAACGTGCGGCAAAAGGACTTGTATCCGTAGAACTGCGACTTGATGAAAGAGCGGCAAAAATCATTGACGGCACAAAGGCTTCAAGCAAAGATTTCGACACCGAATTTCTCGATTATATTCTTGCTGTCAAAACCGTCGACAGTGTTGATGAAGCAATAGCCCACATTTCCGAGCACTCAACGGGGCACAGTGAGTGTATCGTCACCGAAAACGCCGAAAATGCCGAGCGTTTCACGCTTCTTATCGACAGTGCGGCGGTTTATGTCAACGCTTCGACTCGCTTCACCGACGGCGGAGAATTCGGACTCGGATGCGAAATGGGCATTTCGACCCAAAAGCTCCACGCAAGAGGCCCGATGGGGCTTTGCGAGCTGACCTCGTACAAATACATCATTAACGGAAACGGACAAATACGCTGACGGAAAGAGGTTTAATATGAAAAAAATCGGATTTATCGGTTGCGGAAATATGGGCGGCACCTTGGCAAAGGTGGCCAATGACAGCGGAAACAGCTTACTTCTTGCCGACAAGGACGAAGGAAAGCTTTCGGCTCTTTGCGGTGAGCTGAATGCAAAAGCATCGGTCAATGAAGAGATAGCACGAGAATGTGACGTTATATTTTTGGGCGTAAAGCCTCAGATTTTAAGCTCGGTCTTAAGCTCGGTCAAAAGCATTTTAGCCGAACGAAGCGACCGCTTTTTACTCATTTCGATGGCCGCCGGAGTTGACACCTCATCGGTATTTGCCATTCTCGGCAAAGAATATCCGCTGATACGCATTATGCCCAACACACCTGCGGCAGTCGGCGGCGGTGTCATTCTTTATTCGGCGGCAGGCGGTGCCGATACCGCCGACACTTCCCTCTTCAAGGAAATAATGAAAACCGCAGGAATTTGCGATGAGCTTCCCGAAAGCCTCATTAACGCCGCAAGTGCGGTTTCGGGCTGCGGTTCAGCATTTGTTTATATGTTCATTCAAAGCTTGGCCGACGGTGCGGTCAAATGCGGTCTTCCGCGTGACAAGGCATTGAAATATGCCGCCGCAACGGTTATGGGCTCGGCTAAGGCGGTTTTGGAGTTAAACACCCACCCCGAAGCCTTAAAGGATGCGGTTTGCAGTCCTGCCGGAAGTACAATAGAGGGTGTCAACGCCCTTGAGCAGAGTGGCTTCCGAGGTGCCTGTATCGAAGCTGTCAGTGCAGCATACAAGCGTACCGTTGAGCTTGGCAAATAAAATAACAAAAGCGCAAGAATTTGCACCTTAGCATTAAGGACAGCGGTTAAAAACACGCGTATTGCAAGTGGCAATATGAATAACATCCGAAATAATATACAGATAAGTAAAAGCCGTAACGAAAGAAAAATCGCTACGGCTTTTGTTGTTATTCGGTTGTATTTTCTGCTTCTGTGGTTTCGGTGTCAT
>CAZWLH010000125.1:0-3213 GCA_964634675.1 uncultured Eubacteriales bacterium | reverse complement strand
GAACATCGTGTTAGTCGTCATTTCGGTGTTGAGGCGCTGTGCGGCCGAGGTATCCTTCAGATCAAAGCCTGCCCAAGCACCGTCGGCGGCGTGCAAAACAAGCACCTCGTGCTCAATCTTGCCCTCAGCTATCAGCATTCCGATACGGCTTGCCATATCGTTGAACTTAACATAATCACCCCACCACGGCTGCTGCTTAAAGAGGGTTGCGGGATAGTCACGCTTTCTGAGACCTCTCAGTGTATAGCCCTCCAAGTGCTGGCACAGATAGTTGATGCCGTGAACCATTTGGTGCTCATATATCCATCGAAGCTCTTCAAAGCTTACGTTCCAGCCGCACATCGCAAAGGTTTCGGAAAGTATCTGCTTTTTGCCGAGCTGATTTGCGACCGAGCTCAGCTGCATCTCGCACTGAACGCTTGCAAGCTCACGTCCGAGCTTATCCATACCCGGAATATCCATATACTCATAATGCGGCATACAGGTACCGTTTGCCAAAATGTTCGACCAAAGTCCCTCTTCGAGAACAAGGTGTCCCGTCAGTGCACTGCCGTTCGCCTTGCACCACTTATAAATGTTATTCATAAAGTTTTCGGAGAACAGGTCGGTTATGAGCTTGAAGAAATTATATCTTGTCTCGGTCGCAGTCTCGGTTTTATAGAAAAGATCGACAAGCTTTGGAGCCAATGCTTCACCGAACGCTTTTTCATACTCTCTCTCCAAAATGAACGACCACGGATAGCCGTTACGCGATATCTGAGGCTCATCGGTGAAGAAGCCTGCCATATCGTCGAAATCCTCACCCAGCTTTTCCTTGTATACGTCGTGGGTTGAGTGCAAAAATTCCGATATGACCTCACCGTCGAGAGTGTCGACGTAGAAAGGGTTGACATCATAATATATATGCGCGTTTTTGCCGTTTATCGGGATATTTATAATAGTATGCTCGGCGGTTTTGGGCTCGTCGGTCTCTTCACAGCGAAGGTACTTCTGCTGATACTTCAGGCCCTTTCCGTTGACGGCACCCGAGCCGAAGCCGCTCGGCCAACCGTTTTCGTCATATCCCCACGACTTCATTCCGAGCTTTTTTCCCTCACGGATGGTGGCACGGATATTGTCAAACCATTCGTCCGAGAGATATTCGGTCTGAAGACCGCCTCTTGCGTGCATAAAATATCCGCCGATACCGACCTCTTCCATCTCGTCGACCTGACGAACGGTTTCGGCAGTATCAAGCTTTTCGTTCCACGACCAAAACGGTGCAGGACGGTATTTATTGGGTGGGTTCTTTAAATTTTTATAAAACATATCGGATCCTCCCCGTGAAAGCTCACAGTTATTTTCGAATACTCGGATTCAATTTCATTTTACCACATAAGGATAAAACTTCAACTCCTAAAATTTAAGATTTTAGGGGTTGAAATTTATAAATTATTGGCTTTTGTTTCGCAATACAGGCAACGGTAGACCTTATTCACACGGTCGGTCAGCTTGAAGATATGCGGAAGCTCCTGCTCGGTCGAGGTTATACACCTCGGGTTTTTGCAGAAAATGACATTGTTAAGTGTCTCGGGAAGCTCCATATGGCGCTTCCCGACGATAGCTCCGTCCTTTATCACGTTAACAGTGACATCGGAATCGATATAGCCGAGCACGTTTATGTCGAAATCATACTCGCTGTCGATCTTGACAATATCCTTTTTGCCCATTCGGTTGCTGTTGACATTTTTGATGATAGCGACCGAGCAATCAAGCCTATCAAGACCCAAAAGGCTGTATATCTGCATCGCCTTGCCTGCGGTGATATGGTCGATGACAATGCCGTTCTTAATGGAATCTATATTCATACCCGAACCTCCAAAAGCTTCATCATAAGAGCCATTCTCATATATTTACCGTTAAGCACCTGCTTGAAATATGCGGCTCTCGGGTCATTGTCCACGGCAACGCTTATTTCATTGACTCTCGGCAGCGGATGCATTACGGTAAGCTCCGGCTTTGCGGCTTTAAGCTTTTCGGGAGTTAAGATATAGCTGTCCTTAAGCCTTAAATAGTCCTCTTCATTGAAGAAGCGCTCACGCTGAACACGTGTCATATAAAGAATATCAAGGTCGCCGATAACCGACTCGAGGTCGGTGGTCTGAACATACTCGATATTGTTCTTCTTTATTACATCATTTTTTATGTAGCTCGGAAGCTTGAGCTCTTCGGGTGAGATAAGAACAAACTTGATATTCTCATATCTTGCCATAGCTTCAATAAGCGAATGAACGGTTCTGCCGAACTTAAGATCACCGCAAAAACCGACGGTAAGACCGTTGAAGGTACCCTTTTCACGGTGGATCGTCAAGAGGTCCGCAAGGGTCTGGGTCGGGTGGTTGTGTCCGCCGTCACCTGCATTTATGACCGGAATCGATGCGTTCATAGATGCGACAAGCGGAGCGCCCTCCTTCGGGTGGCGCATTGCGATGATATCGGCATAGCAGGAAATCGTCTTGGCGGTATCGGCAACGCTTTCGCCCTTAGCAGCAGAAGAATTCTGTGCCGCCGAAAAGCCTATGACATTTCCGCCGAGCTCATACATAGCGGCCTCAAAGCTGAGTCTTGTACGGGTCGAAGGCTCGAAAAACAGTGTTGCAAGCTTTTTACCGCGGCAGACCGAGCTGTATTTTTCGGGATGCTCGATGATATCGTCGGCGGTATTTACAAGCTCGTCGATCTCTTTAACGCTCAAATCGAGAATACTGATAAGACTTCTCATAAAATTCCTCCCGAAAGCCTATGCTTTGGCACCGTTTACTTTAAGATAGTTCTTAATACGCTCAACATTTTCGGCGTTTTTCTCGTCCTCTTCCAAGTACTCGATAATGTCGTAAACATTGACAACAGAGTATACGGGGAAGCCGAATTCCTCACCGACCTCTTCCATAGCGCTCTTTTCGGTCTGACCCTTTTCCTTGCGGTCGACCATAACAAAGGTTGCGGCAACCTTGGTGCCCTCAAGCTTCGAAAGTATCGACATACTCTCTCTTATTGCGGTGCCTGCGGTGATAACGTCCTCAACAATGACGATCTCCTCGCCTGCCTGCGGCTTGTATCCGACGAAAACGCCGCCCTCACCGTGATCCTTTTCCTCCTTGCGGTTGAAGAAGAAAGGAACGTCGAGTCCGTTTTTCGAAAGAGCGCAAGCAACCGAAACGGCTATCGGAATAC
>CAZWLH010000124.1:0-3215 GCA_964634675.1 uncultured Eubacteriales bacterium | reverse complement strand
ACTTTCATCTTATTTTTTTGAGAAAAGTGTTACCTATCATTGATTTATCTACACTAATAAAATTAAGGCAAATATTAACTTGTTGACAAATAATTATTTTTTGATATAATAAAATCGACTTGTCGAAATATGACGTAATAATAAAGATACGGGATGTGCAATGCGTATTTATTCTGTGTCTTAAAGGAAACGGTGATATTTTATGTTAAAGCTCATTTGCCTTTTCTTCCCGGCGGTTTGCTCGGTCGGACTGTTTGAACGCCTGAGAAAAACCGATTTGAAATTCAAAAATATGCTTTATGCGTTTTGCCTCAACTCCGTTTTGTGCAACTCGGCGGTGCTTTTCTTTAAGGAGTTTCTGACACTTACCTCACAGGAGCCGCTTAACGCCGCATTTTACGATATTACACCGTCGGTCGCAATAAGATACCTTGCCATTGCTCTGCCTGCGGCACTGATCGTCGGCGTTTCGGAAGCACTGCTTTTCGGTAAGCTCAAGGCCTCGGTCAAAACCGACGAAAACGGAGAGATCGGTGACGATGAGAAGAACGAAAAATAATCCGAAAACGGTTGGGAGCTACAGGAAAAGCAGTCCCGTTACCGTTATAATATGCACGTTTTGTCTTTTTATCGGATATGCGGTGTTCTTTGTTGCCGGCTGGTATCGGGATACCTACGGAGATCTCGGCTTCGATTCGATAATATTTACCTTAACCAACGGTCTTAACGGTGTGCAGGACGGTCTTGTCATGGGCTGTATAAAAAGCGGCATAATACCTGCTGCGGTCTTTAGTGCTCTGACCTCTTTTTTGATTTTTCAAAACCCCGAGCGCTATATTGCTGTATCCTTTTTCGGGCAAAAAGAAAGACGTATATATCCCTTTAAAAAGCGAATACGCCCGATAATCGCAGGAGTTACGGCGGCGGCACTGACCTTGGTCGGTGCACAAAGCGTAAGCTTGATAAGCTATGTCGTATATCAGCTCGATCCGACATATATTTTCGATTCCGAATATGTCGATCCGTTAAGCGTTGATATTCTTTTCCCTGAGCAGAAGCGCAACCTTATATACATATATATGGAGTCGCTTGAAACCACCTTTACCTCAAAGGAAAACGGCGGCGCTCTCGAATATGATTTGATACCCGAGCTTCGTGAACTTGCCGAGCAAAATATCAGCTTTTCGAACAACGATTCCTTCGGCGGATGTACCACCGTTGCCGGAGCTAATTGGACGGTCGGCTCAATGGTGGCACACACGGCCGGCATACCGCTTAAAACACCGTTCGGAATAACCGATAATACCTATGGCAGTGGCGAATTTCTGCCGGGAGCGGTAACGGTTTTCGAGATACTGAAGGCCAACGGCTATTATCAGTCGCTTATGGTTGGCTCGGATGCGAGATTTGCCAACCGTGACACATATTATAAGAGTCACGGCGTTGATAAAATATACGATCATTATACCGCGGCAGAGGACGGAATTATCCCCGAGGGCTATTCGGTCTGGTGGGGAATGGAGGACAAGTACCTTTACGAATACGCAAAGCGTGAGCTTTCGGAGATAGCTTCAAAGGATCAACCGTTTGCCTTTACGATGCTGACGGTCGACACCCACCACGTTGACGGATATCTGTGCAGTGAATGTCCCGACGAATACGACGAGCAGTATGAAAACGTGATAGCCTGCGCCTCACGTCAGCTGGGTGAGTTCGTTTCGTGGCTGTCAGAGCAGGACTTTTATGAAAACACGACCGTTGTGATAGTCGGCGACCACCCGACTATGGACAAGGGTTATATCAACCGCAACGTCGGCGACCGATACGACCGCCACGTTTACAACTGCATAATCAACTCGGCAAAGCAGACCGATAACACCGCAAACCGAAGCTTCGCACCTATGGATATGTTCCCGACGACACTGTCGGCGCTCGGCTGTGAGATAGAAGGCGGACGTTTAGGTCTCGGAACCGACCTGTTCTCAAGCCGACCGACGCTTACGGAGGAAATGGGCGTTGACGAGTTTATGGACGAAATGACACGCTCATCGGAGTTTTACAACAAAAAATTCTTGTTTGTTCAATAAAAAGTATGGACAAATTTCTTTAAATCATTTATACTTATATCGGATAAACTCGACCGCAGGCGGTGATTTATTTGGATAACAGTATGAGATTTGAGGATATCGGCTTCGTCGGAGCCGTTTTCTCCAACATTTCAACGGTGGGGCAAAGCTGGAGCTCGAAGCCGCGCTATTACGGCTATGTCAAAAAGCCGCGTCCCGACAACGGCATAGTTCTCATAACGACCGATATGACCGCGCGCTTTGTGACCGACGACGGCCGAGTGGTCGAGGCGCATAACGGCGATGTTGTCTTTGCACCGCAGGGTGCCCGTTACAGTGTCGATTTTTCAGAGGTCGGAACCGAGCCGATACATTCCTACACCTCCAACTTCGAAATGAAGGACTCTCTGGGTAACGATCTTTGCGACACCGAGGGTCTCAGAATAATCGCCCACGACCGGGCAGGTGAGTTCGGCTCCCTTGCAATAGAGCTTTCGGCCGCCTGTAACGACATTCGCAACAATCAGCTCATAATTATGTCGCGCTTTTACGCCTTTCTCGATGCGATCATCACGGGAAGCAGTGAAAAGGCAGAGGAATACTATCCAATACGCCACGGGATCGACGTTTTGAGCATAGAGTGGAACAAAAACGAGCGGATCTCACGCTATGCCGAGATATGCGGTATAAGCGAGAGCTATTTCCATATGCTCTTTAAAAAATGGGCAGGTATGAGTCCCGTTGACTACCGCAACCGGCTGCGTATCGCTCACGCACGCTCAATTTTGCAGAACAGCACGATGAGCATCGGTGAGGTTTCGGCTGCCGTCGGCTTCGACGATCAGTTCTATTTCAGCCGTGTTTTCAAGTCGGTGACGGGAATGTCACCGCAAAAATTCAGAAAAATGCGATAATTTCCCGATTTCGTGCGATAATAATTTCAAACTCCAAGGCTTGTTGCTTGATTTGCAGCGAAAACCTCAGTGAAAGAGGTGCTTTTTGCGAAAATTTCAAAAAAATTCGAAAAAGTACTTGACAAAACGCAAATCACGTATTATAATGTTGTAGTCGCACAAGCGGCAAGCTAAATAAACGGCGGTATAGCTCAGTTGGCTAGAGCACTCGGTTCATACCCGATTTGTCGTTGGT
>CAZWLH010000123.1:0-3245 GCA_964634675.1 uncultured Eubacteriales bacterium | reverse complement strand
GACTGCCGCTTGGAGCTTGAAGAAAAGTGCGGCCGAATAATCCGCGGAATGGCCTATCCCGACACCGGAATAACTCTTATGGGCAGCTTCGGAAGCTATGAGCAGATAAAGTGCTATTTAAAAGAGCTTGATATCGCGTATGCACGAACACTCGGAGGTGACAACGATTCATTTCTGCTCCCCTCGGATTTTCACGCATGGATGCCGACGGCACATCACAACAATTCCGCAATATTCGAATATATCGATAAATTTTTGAATTTCGACATCTCCGTCAAGGCCTATCACGCACAGCGCGTGCCGAGACTCTTTTACATTTGGGGGCACAGCTATGAGTTTGACAATGACAACAACTGGGATCGCATAGAAGAGATATGCAAAAAATTCTCGGGAAACAGTGAGCTATGGTTTGCCACGAATATTGAAATCGTCGATTATGTCGAGGCTTATAAGAGCCTTAAATACAGCGCCGACGGCAGAATGATATACAATCCGTCGCTCTATACCGTCTGGCTTGATGCCGACGGAACGTTATACAGCGTTGCACCCGGCGAGACTGTCAAATTGTGATTTGCATCAAAAAACCGCTTCCGAAGCTTCGGAAGCGGTTTTGCTTTACTTAAATTATCTTCTGTTTCTAAAGCCCTGACGGCCGCTGTCTCTTCTCGGACGGCGTTCGCCCTCATCGGCACCCTCTTCAACAGTCATACCGTCAAGCTCTACAAGAGCATCGCGGCGTGAAAGGTTGATACGGTCTCTGTCGTCGATCTCGGTGACCTTGACCTTAATGATGTCGCCGACCGAAACAACATCCTCGACCTTTTCGACACGCTTGACGTCGAGCTTGCTGACGTGAACAAGTCCCTCAACGCCGGGAGCGATCTCGACGAATGCACCGAAGTCCATAAGTCTTGTAACGGTGCCCTGATAGAAGGCTCCGACCTCGGGTCCGCGTGCGATAATGTCGATAACATCCATAACGGCCTGACCCTTATCGGTGTCGAGAGTCGAAATAAAGACTCTGCCGTCCTCTTCGATGTTGATGACACACTCATAAAGCTCCTGGAGCTTCTGAATGACCTTGCCCTGCTTGCCGATAACATCGCCGATCTTCTCGGGATTGATGCTCATGGTGAGCATCTTGGGAGCGAACTTGGAAAGCTCCTTTCTCGGCTCGGAGATAACGGGAAGCATAATTTCGTCAAGAATACGGATTCTTGCATCGTGGGTCTTTTGGAAGGCTTCCTTGATGATCTCGGGGGTAAGTCCGTGAACCTTAAGGTCCATCTGAATGGCGGTGATACCGCTCTTGGTACCGGCTACCTTAAAGTCCATATCGCCGTAGAAGTCTTCAAGTCCCTGGATATCGACCATGGTCATAAAGTCGCCCTTAACGCCGTTGTCACCTGTGATAAGTCCGCAGGAGATACCGGCAACGGGAGCCTTAATGGGAACGCCTGCCGCCATAAGGGACAGAGTCGAACCGCAAACAGAGCCCTGAGAGGTTGAACCGTTGGAGGAAAGAACCTCGGAAACGACACGGATGGTATAGGGGAACTCGTCGACCGACGGAATGACCGGAAGCAATGCACGCTCGGCCAAAGCACCGTGGCCTATCTCGCGGCGACCGGGGCCTCTCGAAGGTTTGGTCTCACCGACCGAGTAGGACGGGAAGTTATAGTGGTGGATATATCTCTTTTCGGTGTCCTCATCGAGACCGTCAAGCTTCTGAGCCTCGCTTACGGGAGCCAAGGTGGTAACGCTCAAAACCTGAGTCTGACCGCGGGTGAACATACCCGAGCCGTGTGCTCTCGGAAGAAGGTCGATTTTTGCGTTAAGGGGACGGATATCGTCGATACCGCGTCCGTCGACACGCTTGTGCTCGTCCTTGAGCCATGCACGGACAACGTGCTTCTGAACAAGATACATAATTTCGTCGAGCTTGGCCTCATTGCCTTCAAAGCGCTCGTCGAACTTTTCGTGAACGGCATCGTAAATGGGAAGAAGAGCCGCATCGCGAACATTCTTATCGTCGGTGTCGAGAGCCTTCTTGACATCCTCGATGCAGAAAGCCTCGATCTCGGCCATAATTGCGGGATCGGGATCGTTGGAAATGAACTCGAATTTGGGCTTACCTATCTCGGCAACAATGCCGTCAATGAACTTGACGACTTCCTTGTTGACCTCATGTGCCTTCATAATGGCATCGAACATAACGTTGTCGGGAATTTCGTTACCGCCGGCCTCAATCATGGCAACAAGCTCGCCGGTGGAGGCAACGGTGACGTCCATTTCGCTCTTTGCGCGCTGCTCAAGGGTCGGGTTGATGACGATCTCGCCGTCGCAAAGTCCGACCTTAACACCGCTGATAGGGCCGTCCCACGGAATGTCGGAAATGGCGATAGCGGCGGAAACACCGATCATAGCGGTGATCTCGGGGCTGCAATCGGGGTCGACCGACATAACGGTAGCGACAACCGAGCAATCGTTTCTCATATCCTTGGGGAAGAGGGGACGAATCGGGCGGTCGATACAACGTGAGGTAAGGATAGCCTTTTCGCTCGGTCTCGACTCACGGCGCTGGAAAGAACCGGGGATCTTGCCGACCGAATACATTTTTTCTTCGTAATCGACCGAAAGAGGGAAGAAGTCAACGCCCTCACGCGGCTTGGCCGAGGCGGTAACGTTACAAAGAACGCAGGTTTCGCCGTAGGATGCCATAACCGAGGCGTTGGAGAGACCGCACATCATACCGGTCTCGATCTTAAGGGGTCTGCCGGCCAAAACGGTTTCATAGGATTTAAAGCCGGTGAATTCTAACTTGGTAATCTGACTCATTTTTTGCACCTTCCTGTATTTATTTTTCACGGGGGTGCTTTATTTAGCAATAGCTCCGATGTCGGACGGCTCCGGCACCCGAGCAACTGCTAAAACAGCACACTCCCCGCAAATGACACTTCACGCTTTACCGCAATGTGTAAAGCAAGCCGACCGGAAAACCCGGCCGGCTCAGTTTTTGATTACTTACGCAGTCCGAGACGAGCTACGATAGAACGGTATCTTTCGATGTCCTTCTTCTGAAGGTATGCCAAAAGATTACGTCTGTGACCGACCATTTTAAGCAAGCCGCGACGCGAATGATGGTCGTGGTTGTTAACCTTAAGATGTTCGGTAAGCTCGTTGATGCGACGGGTCAGAACAGCGATCTGAACCTCCGGAGAACCGGTGTCGCCCTCATGAGTAGC
>CAZWLH010000122.1:0-3310 GCA_964634675.1 uncultured Eubacteriales bacterium | reverse complement strand
CAAACCCTCTAATTATAAGGTTTTCCTAACTTGTCCCTATTGTACCTCAACCATACCATACCGCAAATGATTATACAACATAAAAATGTTACCTGATTTGATATTTCTTTTATCCGATTTTAAATTTTGCCGAATATGCAAATAACATTCGTCCAAAGATTGATAATTCGTCGGTTTTAAGATATAATAAAATCATAAAAACACAAAAGGAGCGCCCAAAGAATGAGCAACATAGATTCATCGGTTATGTTTAAAATAAGCTACGGACTTTACCTTGTCACCGCAAACGACGGCGGCCGTCAAAACGGCTGCATAATAAACACAGTCAATCAGCTCACGTCGTCACCGCTCAAGCTTTGCATTGCGGTCGACAAATCCAACTACACCGCCGAAATGATAAAGTCGACCTCGGTCTTCAATATTTCGGTTTTGACTGAAGATGTTCCCTTTTCGCTGATCGAGCGCTTCGGCTTTGAAAGCGGACGTGGAAAGGACAAATTTTCAGGCTTCACGGGTGCAAAGCTCGCTGAAAACGGCACCGCATACCTCACCGAGCACTGTAATGCCGTAATTTCCTGCCGTGTCACCGATACCGTCGACTGCGGCACACACTATGCCTTCATTGCCGAGGTCACCGCCGCCGAAAGCATAAGCGATGTACCCTCGGTCACCTATGATTACTATCTTAAGAATATCAAGCCGTCGGCAAAGGCTGAAAAAGGCTTTGTCTGCAAGATATGCGGCTATGTTTATGAGGAAGATACCCTGCCCGAGGATTTTATATGTCCGCTTTGCAAGCATCCGGCTTCCGATTTCGAGCCTATAAAATAATACTTTTAAAATTTTTAACCGAAACCGTTTGGCCTCGGTTTTCTGCTCGTTTGTCAAAATTTAACAAAATTGTTGTGATTTTGTGATAAATCGTGTTATTTCTATTGATTTCATAAGAGAAAAATTATATAATCATCTTGCAAGATAGAGGTGCGGCATTTAAAAGTAACGTGAAGCGACGTGAACGGACACGTCACGCGAAAGGAACTGCCGCCGAAATCGGAGCATACCCGTTATATGCTTCGGTTGGTGTACCGCAGAATATGCTGTATACTGTCACTGTTGTGGAGAGCTATCACGTTTCGGTTTTTGCGAAAGCTGTGGTACGCCGCAGCTTTTTTTGCATTTTGCCGATTTTTGTCGGCAGTATTTTGAAAACGGAGGCAACCTTATGAAAATGTATCAGCCAAGACGTAAAAGATGGGTCACCGTTGCGCTGATGTGTATGATAGTATTTATCGTCACATCACTTTGTATGACCGCTTCTGCTAACGAAGCACCGAGCGACGAGCCTGTCACCGTCATCACTCCCGTCACGGCAACGGTCGGTGACACTCAGTATGATTTTTCGCAGGATATCTTCGCAGAAGACAAAACTGCCGACACCGCTTTGGACTATGTCGACCGCTATGACGAAAACGTAAACAGCGACCCGGGCTTTAAGTCCAACTTCAAAACCGCACTTGCCAAGGTGCGCGAGAGTATTCCGTTTTATGCGACGATCTGGTCGCTCCTGCCCCCTGTTATAGCCATTGTGCTGGCACTTATAACCAAGGAGGTATACTCCTCGCTCTTTATAGGAATACTCACGGGTGGTCTGTTCTACTCCGGCTTCGGCTTTGAGGGTACCGTGACCCACGTGTTCTCCGACGGCTTTGTAGGCTCGGTAGCCGACTCATACAATGTCGGTATACTGATATTCCTTGTTATGCTCGGCGCAATGGTCGCTATGATGAACAAAGCCGGCGGCTCTGCGGCGTTCGGCCGTTGGGCAACCAAGCACATTAAGAGCCGTGTAGGTGCACAGCTTGCCACAGTGGCACTCGGCGTGCTCATCTTCATCGACGACTATTTCAACTGCCTTACCGTCGGCTCGGTAATGCGCCCCGTCACCGACAAGGAAAACATTTCACGTGCAAAGCTTGCTTACATAATCGACTCGACTGCGGCTCCCGTATGTATCATCGCTCCCATATCCTCGTGGGCGGCGGCGGTTTCGGGCTTTGCCACCGATGCAGGTGCCGACGGCGGAATGTCGCTTTTCATTCACGCCATTCCCTATAACTTCTATGCCCTGCTCACCATCACGATGCTTATTTTCCTCACCGTGACCGGTATGGATTACGGCCCGATGAAAAAGCACGAGGACAATGCCAAAAACGGCGACATTTTCTCCGAGGGTGTCAGAGAAAGCATCGAGGAACTTCCCGAAAATCCGAGAGGCCGTGTTTGTGACCTTATCGTTCCCGTGCTCTTCCTTGTCGTTGCCTGTGTTATCGGTATGATCTATTCCGGCGGCTTCTTCGACGGAGAGGATTTCATCACCGCCTTCTCCAACAGCGATGCCTCGGTCGGACTTATGTACGGCTCCTTCATCGCGATTATTTTCACCGTCATATTCTTCCTTTGCCGCCGTGTCCTTTCGTTCAAGGACTGTATGGACTCCATTCCCGAGGGCTTCAAGGCAATGGTTCCGGCCATTATGATACTCATTTGCGCTTGGACACTTAAGACTATGACCGATTCGATCGGCGCAAAGGTCTTCATCGCCGACCTTATTCAGGGCTCGGCCGCCGCATTGCAGAACCTTTTGCCGGCTATTATATTCCTGATTGCGGTGGGACTTTCCTTTGCGACCGGAACCTCTTGGGGAACCTTCGGTATCCTCATTCCCATCGTTCTCAGCGTTTTTGTTGACGGCGGAGAGATCGCGGTAGTCGCCATTTCGGCCTGTATGGCAGGTGCGGTTTGCGGTGACCACTGCTCGCCCATTTCGGATACCACGATAATGGCCTCGGCAGGTGCTCAGTGCAACCACATCAACCACGTTTCGACACAGCTCCCTTATGCTCTGACCGTTGCCGCGGTTTCATTCGTTTCTTATATTTTGGCAGGCTTCATCCAAAATTGGCTTATCGCCCTTCCGATAGCCATTGCTTTGATGATAGTTACGCTATTTATCATTAAAACGGCGTTTGCAAGAAAAGCTCAAAAGTAATTCCTTTGGGAGAGGCGGTTTTACACTGTTCTCTCCCGAAAATTTGCATTTCAAAAAATATTTTAACTTTTTTCAAAAAAGTGCTTGACATTTGAGACCTGTTGTGGTATTATACTAAGGCACTCAACGAGAGCGACAAAATAGTCGGTGTTGATTGCGGTGAGGGTCCACCCGTTCCCATCCCGAACACGGAAGTTAAGCTCACCTGCGCCGAAAATACTTGGCTGGCGACGGCCCGGGAAGATAGGTAATGCCGACACT
>CAZWLH010000121.1:0-3344 GCA_964634675.1 uncultured Eubacteriales bacterium | reverse complement strand
CCGTAACGGTGGGTATCATGTACTACCTCAAGCTTCATCACCTTGTTGACGATAAGATTCACGCACGTTCCACAGGTCCTTACTCACTGGTTACACAGCAGCCTTTGGGCGGTAAAGCTCAGTTCGGCGGACAGCGTTTCGGTGAAATGGAAGTTTGGGCACTCGAGGCTTACGGTGCCGCTTACACCTTGCAGGAGATACTCACCGTCAAGTCCGACGATATCGTAGGACGTGTCAAGACCTATGAGGCTATCGTAAAGGGTCAGAACGTTCCCAAGGCAGGCGTTCCCGAATCGTTCAAGGTTCTTATCAAAGAGCTTCAGTCCTTGGGACTTGATATTAAGGTTCTCGATAAAAACAACGACGAGATCGACTTGAGACAGACCTTCGAAGAGGATGAGGAAATGGGCTTCGCTCCTGCGGCAGGCGACCGTGACTTTGCCGAGGAAACCGTTGCCGACAGCCTTGAAGGCTTCGGTCTTGAGGACGAAAACGGCGATGCCATCATCGACGAGGCCGATACCGACGAAATGTTCTTCGATGACGAAGATAACGACTGATAAAGGAGAGAAAGCAAATGGAAAATATCGATTTTGAATCAATAAAAATTGGTCTTGCTTCTCCCGAACAGATAAGAAGCTGGTCTTACGGCGAGGTCAAGAAGCCCGAGACTATTAACTACCGTACCTTAAAGCCCGAGCGTGACGGTCTTTTCTGCGAGCGCATTTTCGGACCCCAGAAGGACTGGGAATGCCATTGCGGAAAGTACAAAAGAATACGCTATAAGGGTAAAATATGCGACCGTTGCGGTGTTGAAGTAACACGTGCAAAGGTCAGACGTGAGCGTATGGGCTCTATCGAGCTTGCCGCTCCCGTATCCCACATTTGGTACTACAAGACCATTCCCTCGAGAATGGGTCTTGTACTCGATGTTTCACCGAGATTGCTTGAGCAGGTGCTTTATTTTTCGCAGTATATCGTAACCGATCCGGGTTCGACTCCGCTCCAGAAAAAGCAGCTCCTCAACGAGGCTCAGTACAATGATATGCGTGAGAAGTATGAGGATGACTTCGAGGCCGGAATGGGCGCCGAGGCTATCAAAAAGCTTCTCTGCGAAATAGATGTCGAAGAGGTCTGCAACGAGCTCAACGCCGAGCTTGAGGATGCAACCGGACAGAAGCGTGTCAGACTCCTCAAGAGACTTGAGGTAATGGAGGCCTTCAGACAGTCGGGCAACCGTCCCGAGTGGATGATACTTGATGTCATCCCCGTTATACCGCCCGATCTCCGTCCTATGGTTCAGCTTGACGGCGGCCGTTTCGCCACAAGTGACCTTAACGACCTCTACCGTCGTGTAATTAACCGTAATAACCGACTCAAGAGACTTCTTGAACTTGGTGCCCCCGATATCATTGTCCGCAACGAAAAGCGTATGCTCCAAGAGGCCGTCGATGCATTGATCGATAACGGCCGTCGCGGCAAGGCCGTCACCGGCCCCAACAACCGCGCACTGAAGTCGCTTTCCGATATGCTTAAGGGCAAGCAAGGCCGTTTCCGGCAGAACCTTCTCGGTAAGCGTGTTGATTACTCCGGACGTTCGGTTATCGTTGTCGGCCCCGAACTTAAGATGTACCAGTGCGGATTGCCTAAGGAAATGGCCATTGAGCTGTTCAAGCCCTTCATTATGAAGAGACTTGCCGAGACAGGTGTCGTTTCCAATGTCAAGACCGCAAGAAAGATGGTCGAGCGTGCCGGAACCGAGGTTTGGGATGCACTCGATACCGTCATTAAGGATCATCCTGTGCTTCTTAACCGCGCACCTACACTTCATAGACTCGGCATCCAAGCTTTCGAGCCGGTTCTTGTAGAGGGTCGCGCACTTAAGCTCCATCCGCTTGTTTGTACCGCTTACAACGCCGACTTCGACGGCGACCAGATGGCTGTACACGTACCGCTTTCCGCCGAGGCACAGGCCGAAGCCCGGTTCCTTATGCTTGCGGCCAACAACTTGCTTAAACCGTCCGACGGTAAACCTGTTGCCGTTCCGACACAGGATATGGTTCTCGGTTCCTACTACCTCACGGTTGTAAAGCCCGATGAGCAAGGTGCCAACAAGGTATTCCGCAATAAGGACGAGGCCATTATGGCTTATCAAGACGGTGTTGTCGGACTTCACGCTCCTATCCGTGTCCGTATGGAAAAGGACGGAGAGCAAGGTCTCACATGGTGTACCGTAGGATTTATCATTTTCAACGAATCCATTCCGCAAGACCTCGGTTTCACCGACCGCAGCTTGCCCGAAAACAAGTTCAGACTTGAAGTTTGCTTTACTCCGAAGGATCCCACAACACTTCGCATCACCTCCGGTGAAGAAATCAACAATTTCAAGGTCGGTAAGAAACAGCTCGGACAGATAATCGACCGTTGCATTAAGCACCACGGCACCTCCGAGACCGCTATCGTACTCGATAACATCAAGTCTACCGGCTTTAAGTATTCGACTAAGGGTGCTATAACCGTTTCCGTTTCGGATGCTATCATTCCGCCTCAGAAGAAGGAAATAATCGAAAAGGCCGAGGGCAAAATCGACGAGGTCAAGAAGCTTTACAGAAGAGGCTTCCTCACCAATACCGAGCGCCTTTCCATGGTCATAAAGACTTGGAACGAGGCCACAGACGATATAGCCGACGCCCTTAAAGGCAACCTCGATGAATTCAACCCGATATTCATGATGGCCGATTCCGGTGCCCGAGGCTCCATGAGCCAGATCAAACAGCTTGCCGGTATGCGCGGACTTATATCCAACACCTCCGGTGCCGTTATCGAAATTCCTATCCGTGCCAACTACCGTGAAGGCCTTAACGTACTCGAATACTTTATCTCGGCGCGTGGTGCCCGAAAGGGCCTTGCCGATACGGCTCTCCGTACCGCCGACTCCGGTTATCTTACCCGTCGAATGGTTGATGTTTCGCAAGATGTTATCATCCGCGAGGACGATTGCGGAACGCACGAAGGACTCAAAGTTGCTTCCATTATGGATGGAAATCAGCTTATCGAAGCTTTCGAGGAGCGCTTGCAAGGCAGATATCTGCTTGATCCCGTTACCGATCCCACGACCGGAGAGGTCATAGTCGATAACGACCATATGATGACCGATGCCGATGCAAAACGCATTGTCGCCGCAGGCTACGAGTCGGTCAATATCCGTTCTATCCTCTGTTGCCGTTCCAAGCACGGTGTCTGCAAGAAGTGCTACGGTATGAACCTTGCTACCGGTTCTCCGGTAACGGTCGGTGAAGCCGTCGGTATCATTGCCGCACAGTCCATCGGTGAACCCGGTACAC
>CAZWLH010000120.1:0-3462 GCA_964634675.1 uncultured Eubacteriales bacterium | reverse complement strand
GTAAATTGTTTTTGCCTTTTTCCTCTGCGATAAGATAAGTAAATACACTACTGTATCATATTTTATTCGTTTCTGTTTTTATAATCTGTCGGTGAGAGTTGATACGCCTCTTTGAACCTTTTCGAAAAATAATATGCGTTTTTAAATTCGCATATCTCGGCAATTTCTCCAACCGAATACTTATTGGTCAAAAGCAATTCACAGCTTCTTTCAAGCCGAAGCTTATTCACATACTGCACGGGCGGAAGTCCGAATTTTTCAATGAAAAGCTTTTTAAAGTATGTATAGCTTATTCCGCATAGCTCGGATGGATGATTGTAATCGATATCATTATATAGATTTTCGTGCAGATATTCTACGCCTTTTTCCAGTATTTTATATTTGCTTTTCGGCGAATATTGCTCTCTTTTCGAGATGATCTCATAAAAGATCTCATACGTTGCCGACATACATTTGAAATAATAACCGTTCGGCTTTGTCAACCATAGCTTATATACTTTTTGAAACAGACTCAGTATTTTTTCGTCTTCCTTAAAATTCAATATGATCAGGTCGTTACCGAGCGATATATCTGTATCAAAAAATATATCTATACAATCGCCCGGATTGGTTCGTTCTATATAATAATCGGCATTGTCGGATTTTGGAATGATATAAACATTTCCCGGATTAATTTGATAAACCTTTTTATTGAAATGTGTTGTAACTTCACCCGAAAGCTTGTAAATCAGCTCGTATCTCGGAACTTTATCGCCGTAATGCAGTGTTTTTCCTTCGGTTGCTTTAGGTCTTATCAAATCAGCCGAAAAAATCTCTTTAATATTAAAAATTTTGTTTTCAAACATTTTTATCACCGATTTTATTGTATATCAAAATTTTAAATCCGTCGATAAAAAGTGATGAAAAATACAAAAAAGTTGTATAGTACATTTACCCGCTTTTGCAAAACCGATATAATAAACAAAAGCAGAGAGGGGAAATGGAAATGACCGAAAGAATAGAAAAACTGACCGAGCTGACTTTAGACGGAAAAATGTATGTCGGTTCGGTAAAAACGGAATTCGACCGCGAGGATTTACTGCTGCCTAAAAGCGAAATGCAGGTAAAAAAAATCTGCGAATATATAGTAAATCAAAAACCCAAAATCACAAAATACTCAAAATTAACGGGCTTTTTCAAGTTTGACGGAAGTGTTGTCGGAGATGCCTTCGGCAGAAGCGGACACAAAGCGACCGCAGAGGTTATGAACCTCTTTTATCTTAAACCGACGGATAATCTTTCCACAATGGAGTGGCAGCACGCAACCGGCGATTACAGTAAGGTGCTGAAAGGCGGATTTACAGGGATAATCGACGGAATCGAAAAATCCTTAACCATACATAAAAAGGCTGAAGAAATTGAATTTTTGAACGGCTTGAAGAAAATCGCAAATGCCGTGATCGCTTGGGCTGAAAAATGCTCGGAAGATGTTTTAAAATTTTCCGAAACAGTTGAAGAAGCGGAATACAAATCGAATTTGCAAAGGCTGTCGGCGGCACTTTTAAACGTGCCGAAAAATCGACCGAATAGTTTTTACGAAGCAGTGCTTTCAATTTACGTATGCTTCAGCCTTGACCCCGACAGTGTGGGAACTCTTGACCGATATTTGACTCCGTTTTATGAAAACGACATAAAATCGGGAGTGATAACGAGAGACGAAGCTAAAGAATATTTGCAGGAACTGGTTTTAATGCTTCAAGCAAAATCGCCGCTCACAGGCAATTTCACACGCGGCGGTGAGTCGCATTTTTGCATAGGCGGATATTTACCGAACGGTGAGGATGGCTTTAACGAAGTATCCGAGCTTATAGTGGAAAGTTTGCTTGAACTTCCGATCTATTGTCCGGAGATAACCTTAAGGTGGACTGAAAAAACACCTCGAAAAGTGCTCAGATACGTAATGGATTGCGAACGAAAGGACAAATTCAAGCGGTTTGCGTTTACCAATGACGAAAAGCGTATTAAGTGCTATACCGAAATTTGCGGTTTTCCGTTTGAACGTGCCGTAAATTATACAATGGTCGGTTGTAATGAGCCTGCGTTTTTGGGAGCGATCACGGGCAGTAACTCAAAAGGCAATCTTGTTCGCTGTATCGAAACACTTTTTCACAAAAAATATGACGAAATCAAAAGTGTCGAAAGCTTTGATGAATTTTATAGGATATTTGAAAAAGAGTTGTTTTCCGATATTGATAAAATATATGAGTATGACAACAAATACAATCTTGCCCGTGCAAGAGATGTCAATTACGTTTCGAGCCTTATATTCAACGATTGCATAGAAAACGCAAAAAGTCTTACCCAAGGCGGCGGTAATGTTGTAATAGCATCTCCGATGCTTTTGGGAATAACCAATGTTATTGATTCACTTATAGTTGTAAAACAGTTTGTTTTTGATACAAATACCGTCACAATGGCCGAGCTTATAAACGCCGTCAAAGCCAATTGGAACGGATTTGAAGAATTGAGAACCGTGATTCTGAAAACCGGCAAATTCTTCGGGAATGATGACGATACCTCAAACTATGTTGCACAAAAGCTTTACAAAAGTTTTTATGAGCACCTGAAGAACAGGAAAAACGTGTTCGGCTATCAGTGGCTTATTGGTGACCTTTTGGGCTATAACGAGCATCAAAAATGGTTCGGACAGAAAACAAAAGCGACTCCCGACGGCCGCTTTGACGGTGATTTGGTAAAATTCGGTATCGGACAAAGCGAGGGCAAAGACCGTAACGGTTTAACGGCACTTTTAAATTCCATAGCAAAGCTTGACCCTTACGGAATTTCCTGCGGAAGCACCGTTACAAATATATCGCTTGACGAGCAGCTTATAAAAAACGATGATTATTTCGAAAAAACGGTGGATATGTTTGAAGCCTATTTCAAAAACGGCGGTATCCATTTTCAGCTGACTTATGTTTCCAAAGAAGATCTTATTGCCGCAAAGCAAGACCCCGAAAAATATAGGAATCTACGCGTGCGTGTTACCGGCTTTTCCGATTATTTCGTAAAGCTTCAAGACAGTATTCAAAACGATATCATAGAAAGGACATCACATAATGGTTGAAATTAAAACCGTTTTGGGCAAAAAGAAAATCGCAAAAGATACAAAAGTCCTTTCTCACGAACACATATGCTGCTATTCGGAATATCTCAATATGATGTCAAAGGGCTATTTGGATAAAAACAGCCTCATAAAAAGATCAGTGGAAATTCTGAAAAATATGAAGGAAAAATACGGTGTGGGACTGTTTCTCGACTGTACTGCGTTAAACATCGGAAGAGATATTAAGCTTCTTAAAGTCATATCCGAGCTGTCGGGAGTAGACATAGTTTGCTCAACGGGTTTTTACTATAATGACGAACCAATTTTAAACTGTATGTCATCGGAAACTCTTGCCGATTTTATGGTCGAAGATGCAA
>CAZWLH010000119.1:0-3464 GCA_964634675.1 uncultured Eubacteriales bacterium | reverse complement strand
TCATATAATTTTTTGACCTTTAAGAAATTTAGACTTGACTTTTATTAGCAGGTCTTTTTATATAAATGCCGGCGGAACTTATGCCCGAAAGCTTCCGTGCGCTGCCGAGATCGGAACAACATTAAAATGGGAAACTCCCGCAAATACGCCTCAAGGTCACGGCGGAGCGCATCAAAGCGACGAATGTATAAATCTTGAGGGCTTTATACAGGCTTTGGAGCTTACACTTCAAATGATAATCAAGTGCGATAAAGCGGAGGAACATACACTATGAAGTTACTGTTCACGGGAGATATAAATTTCAGAGGAATAAAAGAGCTTGATTACAATAAATCTCTTGAAATTTTAAAAGATATCAGACCTTACACCGAAAGTGTTGATTTTGTGATACCGAATTTGGAATGTCCTTTGGGTGACGAGAAAAAGTTTACGCCGATAAAATAGGCAGGGCCGAATTTGATTTGTCCCGAAAGCGGTATTTCGTTTTTGAAAGCTATGAATACATACGCGGTAACGCTTGCAAACAATCATATAGGCGATTACGGTGAAGGAGCGCTAAATAACACGTTAAAGCTACTTACCGAAAACAATATAAAATATGCAGGCGCAGGTGCGGACGTTTCCGAGGCGTATTCGGCTGTAAAAATATTCAATGACGGCATTACCGTTTCGGTGCTATCGGTATGTGAAAACGAATTCGGAATTGCCGAAGAAAATAAAGCCGGCTCGGCAGGATATAACCCGAGACTTTTGATGAATAAAATCAAAGCCGAAAAAGAAACCTCCGACTTTGTTATCGTTGTATTTCACGGCGGAAACGAATTTAATCCGTTACCGTCACCCGATACAAAAGACCGTTACGAGTTCATTTGCGATATGGGTGCCGATGCCGTTATTGCAGGACATACCCATTGTCCTCAAGGATACGAAACATACAACGGTAAACCTATTATATACAGTATGGGTAATTTCCTTTTCGGTAATTCAAATAGAACCGACCACAGGGATTCATGGTATTACGGATATTTCACCATACTTGTGTAAATAAATCAATCAAATGTGTCTTTTGATATAATTCAGTATAAATTTGATATGTCGTGCACGAAAATAACCGTTTTTGAGGGTAAGGATAAGCAGGAAATGGTTAAGTATATCGACGGTTTATCCGAAACAGCAAAAAATTCTCTCGAGTTGAAACAGTATTTTAAAGGCTGGTCGCTTAATCACGTTTGGATTCCGCAATTGCCGAAAAGCATAAATGATTTAACCGATTATAACGCTTCGGGAAATTACGATCTGCTTAAATGCGAAGCACATTTGAGTCAGGCTAAACAAATCTTTGAAATTCTGTTTAACGACGAAGTAGATGATGTGAAAATGTGGCAGGAGAAGATAGCAAACTTGCAAAAAATGCCGGTATAATTTCAAGATGGTGATTTTATGATAAATGCGGCAATTTTCGATAGTACCGTTACTTCGAAAACTGACAGACAGAACAGAGCTTATTGAAACCGAACACAGGAAATTGCAATCTTATTATCGTTTGGTCATATATGTTGAAATGCGGAAACCGCCGTCTTAGCTTAAGTCCTAAGGCGGCGGTTTTGTTATGTGTCAAAAAATCAAATCTCATAATTGTTGTTGAGCTCTGCAAGGTGCTTTCGGGGAGTTGTCTTCATATGTCGCTTAAAGGCATAGCTGTAATAGCTTTGCGACGAAAATCCGCAGGCATATGCGATCTCGGCAAGGGTCATATCGGTGGTCTGCATAAGAAAAACAGATTTTTCTATACGCTTTTCCTCTATATATGTGTGCAAGGTCTTGCCGGTGGCCTCTTTAAAGCAGTTGTGAAAATATATCGGACTCGAATGGACGGCATAGGCAACGCTTTCAAGTGTAAGCTTGTCGGTCAAATGTTCGGAAATATAGCCTATCGCAGTGTTGACACGGTCGTTTGAGCAGCGTGCTCGGCTTTCGGGTCTTTCTATGTCGGATTCGGCGATCAGCATATGAAGAAGCCGCAAAAAATAGCTGTAGGTCATATATTTGTCATATTCACGGCTCGAATTCTGATATTTTATTATCCTTTTGAACAGTCTGAAATATTCCTCACTGTTGTCGAGCTTGACGAAATCCGGCAGCTTCATCGCCGCTTCATAGGCTTCGGAGTCGTAAATATTTATATGTATATAGTAACACTTAAAAGGAAATTTCGTGTGTCGGGTTTGACCGGGCTTGGCACATATCATAATGCTCGGAGTGATATGCTCGTTTCGGTCATCGACGTAAGATATACCGCCTTCCTCCATCGGAAGGTCGAATTCAAACATTCGGGTGCTCCGCTTATCCGATATTCCGATGTTTGGGCGGAAAACCTGTGAGCTGAAGATCCCCGCACTTTCGGTTTCAAATGCCTTCATATTATCACCAAAGTAAGAAATCTAATAATTTTACTAATATTTTTATATAAATACCTTAGTTATTATAATAAAATAAAATCAGATAAAAGTCAATAAGGAGTGACAGAAAATGCAAAATCTTAAGGCTTTGGGAAAAATCAGGCCGAAAAAATCAATAGATATTAAGAAATCGAAAATCGGTCTCGGCTTCGAAAAGCTTGACCGTGATATTTTCGAGCCCGAAGATTCATACGATTTTGTTGCGAAATCGGGAATAAAATGGGCAAGACTTCAGTCGGGCTGGCAAAAGACCGAAAGGGAAGAGGGCGTTTACGATTTCGAGTGGCTCGACAAAATTGTCGACAAAATGCTTTCTATGGGCGTTGAGCCGTGGCTTTGTCTTTGCTACGGTAACAAGCATTACACAAAGGCGGCAGAGAACGTTTTCGGTGCCGTCGGTTGCCCTCCGATAAAGACGGAAAGGGAACGCACCGCTTGGAAAAACTATGTTAAAGCGACCGTTACCCATTTCAAGGGCAGAATACACTATTATGAGATATGGAACGAGCCGGACGGTCAGTGGTGCTGGAAGCACGGCGTCAACGCACAAGAGCTTGGTGAATTTACGATAGCCACCGCCGATGCTTGTAAAGAGGCCGACGGCACCTGCGAGACGGTAGGACTTGTTACCTGCGGTACAGATGAAAAGTTTTATGAGGATTTCTGCAGAACGAGTGCTTGCGAGCATTTGGATGCAATTTCTTATCACTGCTATCGTCCCGAGGATGAATTGTATACGGCATTTTTCAATCGTTTTGACAGAATAAGAAAGAATTACAATCCCAAGCTTAAAATCATTCAGGGTGAAAGCGGAACTCAGTCGCGCTCCGATGGTTGCGGCGCTATGGCTGGCGGTGCTTGGGACGAGACCAAGCAAGCCAAATATCTGCTCCGCCACCTTATTACCGACATTGCGCTCGGTGTCGAGTTCACTTCTTATTTTTCGTGTATGGATATGGCCGAGGCGCTTAACGGCGAGGTCGGAAATCTGCAAAGTGTAAGCGA
>CAZWLH010000118.1:0-3515 GCA_964634675.1 uncultured Eubacteriales bacterium | reverse complement strand
ACATCTTTGTATACAACGCTCTGCCTGTTTTAAGCTACAAAGGGCATATAAGCTATTTCAACTTCGCACGTATGCGGTTAACAGCATTGTTGACCGATTTCAATTTAAGAGAATGTCTCTCGGCTATTTCGGAATTGGAATAGCCCAAAATTATATCGGAAAACACCGTGAACTCAAGCTCCGACAAAACGGAGTAAGCCTTATCGACGACCTTGCAGTATTCGTCCTTAACATCAAGCGAATGCTCGGGATCCCAAACACGGTCGGCAACCTCGTTACTGTCAAGTCCGACAATGAGCCCGTCGGGTATCTTGGAAGCCTTATTGTTTCTGCGAAGATAATCGATGATCGAAGCATCAACACATCTACGTGCGAAGGTGTTGAAGCTTGAAAGCCCTGATTTATAGCCGAAATAGGCCGACAAAAGGCCTATATTCCCCTCTTGGATCAAATCGTCAAGCTCGGACTCGTTGGAAAGAAAGCTCTTGGCTCTTGATTTGACAAGAGGAGAAAACTCTGCAAGCAAAGATACGGCCGAAGCCTCCGACAGGCTGAAACAGCCGTCGCTCACGTTGTTCTCACGGTTCTTCAAAAGACATCTTCCTTAAACGTATATATCAAAGCATTTTAATCTTTTTTAAAATTTTAACAGATTTTTGTTTTAAAGTCAAGGTTTATTTGTTTAAATAGAATAAATCATCAGATGTTACAAAAATTACTTGTTTTTTTAGGTGGTTTTGACTCCAACAATTACCGATTCGACATTATTCGCCACACTCTGCGGTACAGTCGGAGTCGCACTTCGCTGTTGACTTTAAACAAATATGCCGCTATAATTATTGAAGTATTTAAAGCGAGGCGGTATTTATGTGGGATGAATTCAGCAAATTCGACAGACAGGCTTTTTTCACAAAGGACTTTATACACGCATTTTACTGTCCTCTCAAGGTAGCTAAATATCACAATCACCGATTTTTCGAGCTTGTCTATGTTGTGTCGGGCACCGCTGTGCATAAAACCGACACCGACGTAAGAGAGATAACTGTCGGCGATTATATGTTTATGGATTACAGCACATTTCACGAATACAAGGCCGTGACCGATGACTTTGCTGTCATCAACTGCCTTTTTCTTTCGAAGTGCATCGACAAGTCGCTGAACGACTGCACCGACTTCAACCAGCTTCTCAAGAGCTATCATCTGCGGCTCAACAAGGTCGTTTTATACGATGCGCCGATCAACAGATTTTTCCGTGATGAAAGCGGCGACATCGGACGTATTCTGCACAGAATGTGCGAAGAAAGAACCGCGCGGAAGACCGGCTATGTTGACTATATGCGTTCACTGCTCATTCAAATCATAATCGAGACCGTGCGTTCGGTATCGACCGAGGTCGGTGAAAGCTATTCGGCACCCGTGCTCCGTGTTGTTACCGAAATCGAGGAAAACTATTTTAAAAAGCTCAAGCTTTCGGATATCGCCGCCGAGCTATTTATGAGTGTCCCCTATCTCAGCACAAAATTCAAGGAGGAAACCGGGGTTTGCTTCGGCGATTACTTGAAGCAGGTGCGAATTCAATGGGCTTGTATGATGCTGAATTCGACCGAGCAAAATATCGATAAGATCGCCGAGGCGGTCGGATACAGCGACTATAAACGCTTCGGAGAGGTTTTCAGAGAGCTTACCGGCACCTCACCCGGCCGCTTCAGAGCTATGTCACGCAGCTAACCGAAGAAATATTTGAAACAAAAAATCCTGCCAAGCACGGTAGGATTTTTGCGTTTTAAAGCCTTTAAAGATTATAAATTTTGTCGATACCGAAAGCTTAAGGTGTGCTGCTCGGCGGAAGCTTATTCTCCACATCGCTTCTTGTACAGGTGCCCCATTGCGGTGTTATTTTTATAGCGGTGCTTTCACTGACGGTAATTTCAAATTCAAGAGCTGCTCCATTCGAAATTTGCTCGGTATAATACTCGGTTTCACCGATTTTTACGTTGCAATAGCCGGTTTGTGCAGTGCCGTTTGACTTTATTTTCACCGTATGTGCGCCGTCGCTCAAAGTATATGCGGCATACTGCTCGGGCGTTAAAGTAATTTCATCAACCGCTACCTCAACGGTGAATTTTGCCATCTGAACAACGGCAATCTCGTGTGACTGAGTCGAAGTGAACCACGCCCACGAAACTCCGCAAAGGCAAAATGCACAGGCAACAGTGCCGATAAGTGACGGAGTGAGCAAATGTCCCAAAGCATCCTTGCGAGGGGCTGTTTGCCTTAGGCTTGATTTGCGGAACAGGCGGTTATATATACGTCCGACATTTCGGTCCTTGATAAAAGGAATAAGGCCGAGATAATGACAGTAAAGCTCTTTTCGCAGTCGCAGATATTCCGCACCGTCGTCGGCACGTTCGATCTTCTCGGCAATGCGGCGGGTACATCTGTTAAACCTTGTAAAAAAGTAGGCGACCTTGAGTATCAGTGCCGCGGCCGTGAGTGCGAGCAGTAAAGCCAAAACGGCGAACGTAACGGCTTCGTTTTTCATTCGGTCTTACTCCTTTCGATTGTTGTCGAGCGATCAAAAGGCATAAATCGCTTTATACCCTTTGATCGCCCCTTGACCCGAGGGTCAAGAGAACTTTTGCTGATTAAGTTAATTTACTATCAGTTAATTGAAGTACCGGTAGCGGTATTTCCGCTTTCAACAAAACCATGTTCTATGTTCTTGAAACCGACAACTTCACCTGCCTGATCATCAATATTTGCGTTGATAGCGTGCCTTACCGTCGGGAGAGTAGGACTTTATATAGCGAGCCTCCCACCGACCGTCCTTTCTTTTGTAAATATTCTCTCCTTTTTTACTCATAAATTTGACCTCCTGTTAATTGAATGTTCTATTTCAAAACGCCAAAAGCGTTGTTGACGATGATTTTGACGGCTTTAAAAATTCGCGGTTATGCGGTTTGCACAATTTTAATATATATCGGTGCAAAACTTTAAGTCACCGAACATTAAAATCATAAAATGTAAGAATTTTTAGCAAAATATACTTGAAAAAACGTCTGAAATATGCTATATTATTGATACGCAGAGTGCATAACTCTGTGAAAAGAACAGGTGCCGGAAAAGCACCTGTTCTTTTGTCTTTAGTGTTCAATGTCATCAATTGTAACATAAGTCACATATATAAGCGAGAGTTTTTTCTTAAAACAAAAAGCGCCCCAAAGCACATAGCTTTAGGGCGCCGAAAAGCAGTATATTGATTCTTTAAAACACAAAAACCTGCCGATAAAGATCGACAGGTTTTGTTTTGGTGAGCTATCGGGGATTCGAACCCCGGACACCTTGATTAAAAGTCAAGTGCTCTGCCAACTGAGCTAATAACTCACGGATTTATGCGACTATGATATTATACCAATATTGTTCCGTTTTGTCAACTGTTATTTTTAAAATTTAAAAATTTAAAAGAGTTTTATAATATGTGCAAAGGGTAAAAAGCCACTCCGAAGCACTTAAAA
>CAZWLH010000117.1:0-3557 GCA_964634675.1 uncultured Eubacteriales bacterium | reverse complement strand
CGCCGCCGATAATGGTGGTAGCGTCGGTCTCGGCAAGGCTCTTTGCAACGGCGATGGTGCCCTTTGCAAGAGTCGGGTTCTCGAATACGCCCATAGGTCCGTTCCAAACAACGGTCTTTGCGCTCTTAACTGCCTCTGCAAACATCTCGGCAGTCTTGGGTCCGATATCAAGACCCATGCAATCGTCGGGGATCTTGTCGGCATCTACGACCTGTATCTCAACAGGGCCGTCGATAGGATCGGGGAATACCTTACCTACGGTGCAGTCGATGGGGAGAAGAAGCTTAACGCCGTTAGCTTCGGCCTTAGCCATCATTTCCTTGCAGAACTCAACCTTCTCGGAGTCGAGAAGCGAGGTGCCTACGCCGTAACCCTTAGCGGCAAGGAAGGTATAGGACATACCGCCGCCGACGATAACGGTATCGGCCTTGGTAAGAAGATTTTCGATAACGGGAAGCTTATCGGCAACCTTTGCACCGCCGAGGATGGTGACGAAGGGGCGAACCGGGTTCTCAACGGCACCGCCGAGGAACTTAAGCTCCTTTTGCATAAGATAGCCGACAGCGGCCTCTTCAACATAAGCGGTGACACCGACGGTAGAGCAGTGAGCTCTGTGTGCGGCACCGAAAGCATCGTTAACATAGATATCGCAAAGAGAAGCAAGCTCCTTGGAGAAGGCTTCGCCGTTCTTGGTCTCTTCGGCTCTGTAACGGGTGTTCTGGAGGAGAACAACGTCGCCGTCCTTCATAGCTGCAACGGCGGCCTTTGCGTTTTCACCGACAACACAGTCATCGGCAGCAAAAACGACCTCTTTACCGAGATGCTCGGAAAGGCGCTTTGCAACGGGAGCAAGGCTCAGCTCGGGCTTGGGCTCACCCTTCGGCTTGCCGAGGTGAGAGCAGAGGATGACCTTGCCGCCGTCGGCGATGAGCTTCTTAACGGTGGGAAGAGCCGCAACGATACGGTTTTCGTCGGTGATGACACCGTTCTTCAAGGGAACGTTGAAGTCGCAGCGGACAAGAACGCGCTTACCCTTTACATTGATGTCGTCGACAGTCTTTTTGTTTAATACTGACATAAGTTTAACATCCTTTCAGATATATTGTCAAATTTTGAACAAGCTTATTTTACCTCATATCGCTCAAATTTTCAAGATGTTATTTGGATAAATAGCTATCTTTTTTGAAATTTCCGAAAAATTCCGAAAATTAAGCGTGATTCGGGCATTTTAAGTCTTATCCCACTTATAATTGTGGAGCTGACCTTTGTTTTGAAGCTCGGGATAGTTCCACTGCCTCAAGACCTCATAAACACCGACACAAACGGTGTTCGACAGATTAAGGCTTCTTGCTTCGCCGATCATCGGAAGTCTTAAGCACTCGTCGGGGTGCTTCAAAAGAAGCTCCTCGGGCAGACCCTTGGTCTCCTTGCCGAAAAAGAGATAGCAGTTGTCACTGTATGCTATATCGGAGTGGGTCGTTCTGCCCTTGGTGGTGAAGAACACGAACTGACCGCTGTTTTTCGAGAAAAAGTCGTCAAGTCCGTCATAATATGTGATGTCGAGGAGATACCAATAGTCGAGACCTGCTCGCTTAAGTTTTTTATCGTCTATGGTAAAGCCCATAGGTCGTATTATATGAAGCCTTGCACCGGTTGCGGCGCAGGTTCTTGCGATGTTTCCGGCGTTCTGCGGTATCTCAGGCTCAACCAAAACCACATTCAGTGTTGCCATACTTAAACCCTCGTTTCAAGCAGTGCGGCATTACCCGATACGACAACGCTTCCGTAGCCTGCCGGTATAAACACACATTCGCCGGCCTTTATTTCGACATCGCCGACCGTTGCGGTTCCGTCTACGCAAAGAAGAGAAGCAAAGGAGCGGTTATCGACATCAAGCTCGATATTGCCCGAGAGCTTATGCTTTTTAACGGTGAAATATTTGCACTCTGCCAAGGTTAACTCCTTTTCGTCGGAGTCGTGGAGCACCTCGGCGGTAGGGGGCGCGGTAACGGTGACGGCAAGTGCCTTTTCGGTGTGAAGCTCACGTGGCTTTCCGTCGGCACCCACACGGCCGTAGTCATACACACGGTAGGTGGTGTTGCTGTTTTGCTGGATCTCGGCTATGAGAAGTCCTGCACCGATGGCGTGAACGGTACCTGCTTCGATAAAGAAGCAATCGCCCTTCTTGACCGATACCTTATTGAGAACATCGATCAGGGTGTTGGTCTCGACAGCCTTTTTAAAGTCTTCTTCAGAGAGCTTTTCCTTGAAGCCGTAGTAAAGATAGGCACCTTCATCGGCATCGACAACATACCACATTTCGGTTTTGCCGAATTCGTGCTCATGCTCCAAAGCATAGTCGTCACTCGGATGAACCTGAATGGAAAGATTCTGATTTGCATCGATAAGCTTGATGAGAACGGGAAAATCACGGAAATCGGCACAGTCGGTGCCGCAGATATCCTCATCACTGCTTTCGATTACCTCACGCAAGGTCTTGCCGGCAAGAGCGCCGTTTGAAACGGTCGAATTGCCGTCCTTGTGGCAGGAGAGCATCCAGCCCTCAGCCAAAACGTCAAGGTCGCTTTTAAGACCGAATTCGTCTCTCAAGCGTGTGCCGCCCCAAAGATAATCCTTAAAGGCAGGCTCTAATTTCATAATATACATAGTATCAGCTCCCAAAATGTCTTGACAAAAATTAAAATAAAGGTTACTATTTAATAAGTATAACATTAAAGTGTTGATTTGGCAATGCTTTTTGTTTGAAAGTCGAAATTAAAGGTGATTTATTTGAGCAGAATGAAAAACATCAATATCAGAAAATATGCCGAGCGTGCGGTATGCGAAAACGGTAAGAACACGAAGTCGGCGTTGGCGATCAAAATACTTAGGGTCGCATATTGGCTGGCCGCGGCGGGGGCCAGCGTGACGGTGCTTACCCTTATAATCGGAAATCTCGTTACAATGAGCGAATATTCCACCAAGGCAAACACGTCCGAGGTCGCAAAGTATAACGAGCAGCTGACACAGTTTATCACTATGTGCGTTTCTTTGTTTGCGTTGGTTGCGAGCTATTTCCTTTTGCACTTTAAGCTCGGTATACCGTTCCTGCTTGTCGGCAGTGTCGACTGCATTATCGTTTTTACGACACTTTATTCGGTCAGTGTCGCAAATGATGTGGCAAACGGCGGTATGACTGCCTTTTGGGTTATGGCGATACCGTCCGTGCTGACTGCCGTCCTGGCGATAGCACTCGGAGTTTTACTGTTCGTGACATACCGTTTGAGAATCCCCAAGGAATACGACCGACTTATAGCTCAGCTTTATTCCTCTTATACCAAGAACGGTGAGATCAGCATCGGCGCAGAGGAGTTTGAAGCTGTCTGCAACGATTATAACGGGGAAGAGATCTTCCGCTCCGATATACCGTTAAAAAAATCCGTTCGCCGCAGAAAAGAAAAACTGGAAGGCGAAAAGTAAATTTAATAAAAATCAAAGCCGCCCATTGCTACGGGTTGATAAGGCAGTATAGAAACTTATTACATCTGTGGCATTGC
>CAZWLH010000116.1:0-3567 GCA_964634675.1 uncultured Eubacteriales bacterium | reverse complement strand
CCGGGCTTTGCCGATTTGTCGTATGCGAAGGAATATCCGAGCTGACCCGTTATAAGCTTGCATTCATATGGCAGATATCCGGCCGAGCGGCGGCTTTCGATGTCTTTATTCGAGCATACCGTCGGGTTGCCGTCCTCAAAGACACAAAAGATCACACCGGCCGGCTTTTTTATCGCAGTCTGCGTATTTGCTCCCTGGTACCAAACCTTAAGCAGCAGTGAATGCTCACCGCTCTCAAGGTCAAGCTTTAAGGAGTCGTAAACCTTGTAATCGATATAGTCGGGATACTGTCCGAAAGCCAAAAGCTTATCACCGTCATACAAAGCGTAATCTGTATCACAGCTCAAATCAAGGCGGTAATCCTTGCCGGCGGAAATATTAACGTCTATCTTAAAGTCAATATACTCGTCGGGATTTCCGTCTCCGCCCCATATCCACTCGCTGTCGGAAAACATTGCCGTCTCCTATCAGTTGGTGTAGTTATCGAAATATCCCTGTACAAGGACAACGGGGGTTCCCTTGTCGCCCGAGCCGGAGGTAAGGTCGCAAAGCGAACCTATGAGGTCGGTCAACTGACGGGGAGTTGTACCCTGAGCGGCCATATTTCCGACAAGACTGCTTCCGTCCTTTGCACGGATCGAGTCGGAAATAGCCTTCTTAAGCTCTTCGCCCGAAAGATCCTTAAAGTCGTTATCGGCAAGATATTTCAGCTTAAGCTCGTTCGGAGTACCGACAAGTCCGTCGGTAAAGGCAGGAGAAACGACCGGATCGGCAAGCTCCCAAATCTTACCTTGGGGATCCTTGAACGCACCGTCGCCGTAAACCATTACTTCAACGTGCTTGCCGGTGGCCTTAAGGACACGTGCCTGAATATCAAGTACAAGATCCTTACAGTCTCTCGGGAAAAGCTTTACCTTGTCCTCGGTCGACTTATTCGAGCCGAGCAAGCCGTATTTATCGTTGTAACCGCTGCCAGATATCGGTGCGGTCATAATATCGTCAAGTCCGCAAACGACCTTAGCACCTGCGGCCTTAAGTATTCTCTTGGTACGGGCACGTGTATGAATATCGCAGTTTATGACGCAATCTGTATAATCGAGGATAGCCTTCGGCTGATTTGCGAAGATGATCTCGACCTCGGCGCCCATTTCCTTTATAAGATCGCTGTAATAAGCGACATAGTCAACGCCGGTGAACTCATGCTTGTTCTCGCCGAACAGTTCTCTGTAACGCTCTAAGGTGAGAATGTCGGAATAAGGATTGACACCTGCGGCATCGATCTTATCGAGGCTTACAAGCTCATTACCGACCTCATCGGACGGATAGCTGAGCATAAGGACTATTTTCTTGCAGCCCTTTGCGATACCTCTTAAGCAAATAGCAAAACGGTTACGTGACAGTATCGGGAACATAACACCGACGGTCTCTCCGCCGAGCTTTGCCTTGACATCTGCGGCTATATCGTCGACCGATGCATAGTTGCCCTGAGCGCGTGCGACGATGGACTCTGTGACGGAAATTACATCGCGATCACGGAGTTCAAAGCCCTCATATTCTGCGGCTTCTATGACACTGTCGGCAACTATTGCCGCAAGGTCGTCGCCCTCACGGATGATAGGGCAACGAATACCTCTTGAAACGGTACCGACTCTGCGTTCTTTCTTATCCATTATTAACACTTTCCTTCCCATTGCGAAGCTTTATGCTTCGTAAGCAACAACTTATTTTACAATAACCCTTATAATATTTCAAGCAAAATATACATTAACAACGCATATTTTTGAAAAATATACACCTTGAGACCGAGCGCCATATAAACTCGGTCACGGAAAGTATATTTATTGAGTTGCAGACCGTTAAACTGCGAATCACGGATTATCCTCCTTTGCGGTTATCGCTGACACCGCACATCAAGTATGATTATACACCATTCGAAGCAAAATATCAACCTCGGGAAGCAAAAAAACCGAGACTCGGTGTAGGTTTATAATAGAAGTGTTACAGCAGTGAATAAAAGAAGTGATGAAAGGGAAATCCCGTGTTACAGTTAAGTTGCTGAGACAAAACAGATAGGAGGATTAACCGTTCGTCGTGAAAATCGTAACACAAACAATGCTGTATCGTCAAGCCCTAATTAAATATTATTTGAAATACAGAGTGAAGGCTTGCTCACTCTTGATGAATTTTATGTAGGAATAACAACTATTCTTGATTTAGAATAATTGACTTTTTTGAATATGCGGTATATAATAATATATCAGTTAGCGGAGGCTAACCGCTTAAAAGGAGTGATGTTATGAACAAAACGTTTTGGGATCGCACGGCAAAAATCTATGACCGTTTTATGCAAAAAAACCGTAAGGCGTACGAGCGAATATATGCACTGATTTGTCCCATAGTAGAACATAAGCAGGTGCTGGAGCTGGCCACCGGAACGGGATTGATTACCAAGCACATTGTCCGTTCTGCTGACCGTATTGAAGTCACCGATGCTTCATCAGAGATGATCGAACAGGCAAAACGGGGTGTGCAATCCTCCAAGTTGCATTTCTCCGTACAGGATATGTTTCATCTGCCTTATGCCGACAGTTCCTTTGATGTAATAATTGTTTCCAATGCCTTGCATATTGTTCCGAAGCCGGAAAAAGCGTTGGCAGAAATCAAGCGGGTGCTTAAAAGTGATGGTGTGTTGATCGCACCAACATTTACCCATGCCGGAAACAACTTTTTCAGTAATATCAAAGCGTTTCTGATGAAAGTGGTGGGCTTTCGACAGTACAGCAAATGGTCAAGCGAAGGCTATTTGGATTTCCTGCGAGAACAGGGTTGGAATGTACAGAAAAGTGAAGTACTGAATGCAAGCTTTCCGCTGACCTATGCGGAGTGCAGAAAGGTGGAACAATGAAATGAATTTTTAGGGACACCCTAAAACCCGTTGAAGAAATCAAAGAAAGGATTGATGTTATGAATGAAATTAAGAACAAAAATGTTTTTATCCGTGTAAGCGAAAACGAGAAAAATCTCATTGAGCGTAACGCTAAAAAGTGCGGACTTTCCGTATCGGAATATCTCCGTCAGCGTGCTTTGGGATATATGCCGAGAGCAGTTCTGCCCGAAGTGTTCTTCTCCTTCAATAACAAATTGGATGAGCTTTGCGTGGTACACTATATTCGAGATGTCGTACTTGAAAGGATTGTATTTGAAGCCATATGCGGTTTAGCCGAATTTGTAAAATGTCACAAGACCGTATTCTTATATATGCTGGCGAAAAAGAATAATGCTATGCGACAGAAAGAATACAGGAAACTTCAGCAGACGGTAGAACAAGATAATCGCAGAATATCCGAGATTGACAGGTTGATTGAAAAGGTATTTGAACAGAATGCAACCGGACTTCTTTCGGATGAACGCTTCACAAAAATGCTTCGGAATTACGAAAAGGAGCAAAAAGACCTTTTGAAAGAAGTTGCAGAAAGTCAGCAGACTTTGGAAAATGCCAATCAAATGGTGACGGATTTAAGACTTCTGCTGAAAACCCTTAGAGAACTCACCGATGTGAACGAACTT
>CAZWLH010000115.1:0-3587 GCA_964634675.1 uncultured Eubacteriales bacterium | reverse complement strand
AGAAATACGGTCTTAAAGGCGCCCGTCGCGCACCCCAGTTCTCAAAGAGATAATTTGTTTATCCGATATTTACAGACCTTGCAGAAATGCGAGGTCTGTTTTTTTAATCGATTATTTGTCAAGTCTATTTTATGTTAAATGCTTGACCTGCTTTGAATGTCGGCTATTATTTATCAATGCTTTTTACACTTTATACCCGAGGTTTTTCGGCTCCAAGCCTTGACAATAATTGACCGATATGAGATAATAAACCGGTCAGGCGGTGATTGAATGAAAATATCCGTTGCACTTGCAACATACAACGGTGAGCGCTTCGTTGAGGAACAGCTTCGTTCCTTGCTTTCGCAGACACGAAAAATCGATGAGGTCGTTATTATCGACGATATGTCCACCGATAAAACCGCCGATACGGTTGCTTCGTTTATAAAGGAAAACCGACTTGATTGGTTCTTTTTTAAGGTCGAAAGCAATTCGGGCTACATAAAAAATTTCTATAACTGCCTTGAAAAATGCACGGGTGATGTTATCTTCCTGTGCGATCAGGACGACGTTTGGTATAAGGACAAGTGCGAGCGGATAATGTCGGTATTCGAAAGCGACTCCGAAGCACTTGCCGTCAACACCTCATTCGATATGACCGATGCCGACGGAAAAATAACCGTGCCGTTTTCGTGTGGCGGAAAACGGTCGAATCACGGTCTTATTCCGAGAAGAATTGACAAATTCAAGACGGTTTCGGTTGAACTTTCAGAAATAATAGAGTATAATATATCCCCCGGATGTACCTGTGCCTTTAAGCGTGAGGTCGTTGAGGAATATCTTAAAAGCTCAAGGTGCATTTTGCCGCACGATTGGGAGCTTAATATCATTGCCGCAAAACGAGGCGGCCTCAGGTTTCTCAATTTGCCGCTTATCGGCTACCGTCAGCACGGCGGAAACGCAATAGGACTTTCGGTCGGCAATTCCTTCGGACCGTTGAAGATGCGCGGGGGAGAGGATGTCAGATTTTCGGTTGCAAGGCTGCAATCGGCACAGTGTGAGGTTGCCGCCGCAAGCTGTGATGAAAACGACCGGTCTCAGCGTAGGTTCGTTTCGGCTTTAAAGCACTTTTGCGAAAACAGGGAGAAGATTTTGTTTGAAAAACGGTTGTTGCCGTGCTTTTGCAATTTTTTTCTTTATCCGAGAATAAAAAACGTGGCAACCGTCCATTTCAGAGGGCTTTTGGGCGATATAGTATTTGTAATAAAACACAAGGGTGATAAAAATGATAAATAATGCAGTAAAAAATCTTGTTGAGTACGGTGTCTCGACCGGACTTATCACGACCGAGGACAGGGTGTATACCACCAACCGCATTTTGGAGACTTTGGGGCTTGACGAATATGATGAGCCAGCAAACGTTACCGATACGGAGCTTGAGTCGATTTTGAAAGTTATCCTCGATTTCGCCGTCGAAAGCGGACTTATCGACGATAATATCACGGAAAGAGACCTTTTCGATGCCAAAATAATGGGACTTTTGGTGACACGTCCGTCCGAAGTGATCAAAGAGTTTTGGTCGAAGTATGAGAACTCGCCGAAAGAGGCAACCGATTTTTATTACAAGCTGAGCTGTGACAGCGATTACATTCGTCGCTACCGTATAAAAAAGGATGTCAAGTGGGTGACTCCGACCGAGTACGGCGATCTTGATATCACGATCAATCTTTCCAAGCCCGAAAAGGACCCCAAGGCGATTGCCGCCGCCAAGCTTGCCAAACAAAGCGGTTACCCCAAGTGTCTCCTTTGCAAGGAAAACGAGGGTTATTCGGGCAGAATGAACCACCCGGCAAGACAGAATCACCGAATCATTCCGATGATGATAAACGGTACTCCGTGGATGATGCAATATTCGCCCTATGTTTACTATAACGAGCACTGCATAGTTTTCAATTCCGAGCATACTCCGATGGCGATAAACCGTGCCACCTTCCGCAAGCTGCTCGACTTTGTAAAGCTTTTTCCGCATTACTTTGTCGGCTCAAATGCCGATCTTCCCATCGTCGGCGGATCTATTTTGACCCACGACCACTTCCAGGGCGGCAACTATACCTTTGCTATGGCAAAGGCTCCTGTTGAGACCGTTGTTTCGTTTGACGGCTTTGACGACGTTGAGGCCGGTATCGTTAAATGGCCGATGTCGGTGCTTCGCCTGCGCTCCGAAAACAGCGACAGACTTATCGAATTGGCCGATAAGATACTTTTGAAGTGGAGAGGCTACACCGATGCCGATGCCTTCATTTTTGCCGAGACCGACGGTCAGCCGCATAACACCATAACTCCCATCGCACGCAAAAACGGCGAAAAGTTTGAGCTTGACCTTGTACTTCGCAACAACATCACGACCGAGGAGCATCCTTTAGGTGTATATCATCCTCACGCAGAGCTTCACCATATCAAGAAGGAAAACATCGGTCTTATTGAGGTTATGGGCTTGGCTGTTTTGCCGTCGAGACTTAAGGAAGAAATGCGTATTTTGGGCGAAAAGACCGTTAATGGTGAGGATCTTTATGCCGATGAGATGACCGCAAAGCACGCCGATTGGGTCAACGAATGGAAAAAGAATTATTCCGATATCAACGCCGAAAATATCGACGGTATAATCAAGGCCGAGGTCGGCAAGGTGTTTGCCAAGGTTTTGGAGCACGCCGGTGTCTACAAGCGTGACGAAAACGGTAAGGCGGCCTTCTTGAGATTTGTTGAAAACATCAATAAATAAAATGGCAATATTTGTCTTGTTATTTTCGCTATTTGTCTTGATTTTACAAATTAAATTTGGTACTATGAGCATAGGCCGGGTTTCGGCTTATGCTCATTTAATTTATGTGAGGTTGTTTTTATGAATAACGGATATTTGGGAATTATGGTAGACTGTTCGAGAAACGCAGTGCTCAATATGAACGGCATAAAGCGTTTGGTCGACGTTATGCAAAAAATGGGTTACAATATGCTTATGCTCTATACCGAGGATACCTATGAGGTCGACGGACATCCGATGTTCGGCTACTTGAGAGGACGCTATACTAAGGATGAGATTAAGGAGGCCGTCGCTTATGCCGAGTCGAAGGGCATTGAAATGATACCCTGTGTTCAGACCCTTGCACATCTGAATCAGATTTTCCGTTGGAAGGAATACAGAGAGATTTGGGACTGCGATGATATATTGCTTGCCGAGGATGACCGTACCTATGCCTTTATAGAGGATATGTTCAAGACACTTCGCGAGTGCTATAAAACCGACAGGATCCATCTCGGTATGGACGAGGCATTTAAGCTCGGAAAGGGAAGATACCGCGAAAAATACGGTGAGAAGAAGGGCATTGAAATACTGAAGCAGCACCTTTACAGGGTTGCCGATATCGCCAAGAAATACGGTTTCCGCCCGATGATATGGAGCGATATGTTTTGCAGTATTGCGACAAATGGTGTCTATGTTTTGGAAAAGCCGGTCGAGATAACTCCCGAAATAGCTGCAATGGTTCCGGATAACGTTGAGCCGGTATATTGGAACTATTTCACGGGTAACAAAGAGACCTGCGATAAAATGC
>CAZWLH010000114.1:0-3651 GCA_964634675.1 uncultured Eubacteriales bacterium | reverse complement strand
GTGTACTGGTTGAGGCCGGGAATCAGGAAGGTAGGCTCTGCTTTGGACAGGAAATCAACAAAGGCAGCCTCTTCCTTATACTTTTCTGCCACGACCATCACGTTCTGGGTGTAGGTCAGACCCGTTTCTTCGGTTGCCGGTTCAGAGCTTGCTGCCTCCGAGGACACCGCCGCAGGCTCCGAGCTGGCCGCAGCAGACGACGCAGGCACAGACGAAGAAGCACCACAAGACGCCAGCAGCAGCGCAGCAGACAAAACAGCCGCAACGCCAGCAAGTGCAGCTTTTTTACGATAAACCATTTCAGTTTCCCTTTCCAATCACCTTTTCATAAAGTCTTTTCTGCGGAACGCGTGGGTGTGGGCAGCCTTGCCATCTGCCGTCAGAACCGAGAAATAGACATAGGAGGCGCGCTCGGGCACGTCAAACTCCGCATGGGTCACGGGAGAGCCATCCGGGTTGTAGACGTTCTGGGCACGCTTGGGGCTGTGGTGAGCAATGATGCGCTGTGCCGGGCTGCAATCCAGCACAACGTGGCCGTTCTCGTCGATGGTCAGGTTGGTGATGGTGGGGCCGGTGGTTGCATAGAAACGGCCTTCCTCCAGCGCACGGATCACCGAGTCGTAGCTCAGATCGTCGGCCAGCACCTGCGTCCATGCGCCAAACGAGTCGCACAGCAGGTCGCCAAAGGGAGCCTTATTGTGGTTGTCATCTGCACCGTGGACATAGGGGGTCTTGCCGGTGCGCAGCACCTTGTCGTACAGAGCCATGTTGTTCTCGTAGCCGTTGATGAGCTGCGAGCCGGTGTTGAACACCTCCATGCTGAAATAGCCGTCGTAGCTCAGGATGTCCTGCTCAAACTCCATCGACCAGACGGGGTGGTTGTAGGACACCAGATAGCCGTTCTCGCGGGCTGTGTCGATAAACTTCTGGATATAGTCGTGCTCATACTTGCGGGGGCCAAGGTCACCCAGATGCTTGCGCTGCTCGGCCACGTCAGGGGTCATATACTTGCAGAAATTAGGGTCGTAGCCAATAAAAGCTGTGTTGTGGGGGTCTTTTGCCAGCAGATTCAGGTGGATCTCGGCGTTGTAGGGGTCGTATGCACAGACCGGGGACGGACGGATGTAGGCCTCATAGCCGGTGATCATCAGGAAATCGTCAGTGGTCAGGCTAGTGTGGTCATACGGTGCCTCGTGGTCGGTGATAGCAAGGATGGAATAACCCTGCTCCTTGTAGGCAGCCACCATTTCCTCGGGGGTCAGCTTGCCGTCCGACAGCACAGTGTGCGAGTGGAGGTTTGCGCGGTACTGTTTCATTTCAGGGGTAACAAACGAGATCATCTTCAATTTCTCCTTTCCCGAATACGGCAAAAGGGCAGCCGCGTGGGCTGCCCTTTTCCGGTTGTGTGAGTTTGATTACTTCATCGCGGCCTTGGAGTAACCGGTCATCATGTATTTCTGGAAGATGAAGAACAGGACAACGACCGGGATGATCGCCAGAACTGCACCTGCCATAATTTCGTGATAGTTGGAAACAGCCTCGCCGGAGAAGGTGGTCTTCAGCGCTGCCAGACCGAGGGTGATCACGCGACGAACCTCGTTCTTGGCAATGATCTTGGGCCAGAAGTATGCGTTCCAGCCGCCCGTGAAGGTAACCAGCGTAACAGTGTAGATGGTTGCCTTGTTCATCGGGACCAGAACATGCCAGATGGTGCCCATACGGCTCAAGCCGTCGATCTTACCTGCGTCGATATAGCTCTGGTCAACCGACAGGAAGCTGTTGCGCAGCATGAAGATGTAGTAGGCGGAAACCGAGTTGGGCAGGATCAGACCTGCGAAGGTGTCGCACATGTTCCAGTTTGCGCACATGATGTAGGTCGGGATAAAGGTAACCTGAACAGGGATCATCATAGCGCCCAGAACGACGTAGAACAGCAGCTCGCGGCCCTTGAACCGACCGATGGAGAAGCCATACGCAGCCAGGATGCCGGTACCGATCTGCAGGCCCATCTGACCCAGGGTCATCACGATGGTGTTGTAGTAGTACTTAGCAAAGTTTGCCTTACGGAATGCGTTGATGTAGTTCTCCGGGTGCAGCTCATGCGGGAACAGGGTGGGAATCACCAGCTGAACTTCCTCTGCGGACTTCAGCGAAGTTGCGATCATCCAGTACAGGGGGAAGATCATGACCACGATGACCAGCAGGGCCACGATGGTCTGGATGTGGTAACCCAGGGGATGCTTCTTTTTGCGATGCGCCTCATTGACCTCTTTCAAAAGAGTCGCATTATCTACGGGCTTGAATTCAGTAGCCATTTTGCGTTTCTCCTTTCAAGCGATCAAGAGTCGTAGTTGACGGACTTGTTGGAACCACGCATGGTGAGGATGGTGATTGCCAGCAGGATGATGAAGAACACCACTGCTGCGGTCGAAGCACGATCCATGCGGAAGTCCACCATTGCGTAGCGGTAGATCAGGTAGACGAACACTTCCGTCGAACGAGACGGGCCGCCGCCGGTCAGAACGTCGACCGACTGGTAGACCTTCATGGAGGACAGGAAGGTGGTGATCAGCAGGAACAGGGTGGTGGGAGACAGCAGAGGCAGGGTGATGCGGAAGAACTTCTGCGCACCGCTTGCGCCGTCCAGAGAAGCTGCCTCGTAGTATTCCTGCGAGATGCCCTGCATAGCGGACAGATAGATCATCATGCCGTAGCCGATGGCTCGCCAGCCTGTCAGCAACAGGACCGAGGGAAGTGCGGTAGTCGCCTGGCCCAGCCAGTCAACAGGCTGCAGGCCGATGCTCTTCAGCAGGTAGTTCAGAACGCCGTAGTCGGTGTTCAGGATCCAGATGAAGATAACGGCTGCAGAGGACATTGCGACGTAGTGAGGAACAAAGACGATGGCGCGCATGATGCCAAAGCCGCGGGTCATACGGTTGAACAGCAGTGCAAACAGGATACCGCCCACCAGAGTGATGGCGATCTCACCGACCGAGTACTTGAAGGTAACGACCAGAGAGTTCCACAGGTATTTTGCGCCGGTGCCCTGGAACAGCCATTTCCAGTTCTTAAGGCCGACATACTGCCAGGTATCGCTCAGCAGGTTCCAGTCGGTGAACGACAGCTGGACAACCTTGACGATGGGATAATAGGTGAAAATCATCAGCAGGATCATTGCGGGCAGAGTAAACAGGAAATCGATGATCTTCGAGCGGGTACGCGGGGAGAGGATCGAGTCCTTCTTTGCCTTCGCATCGGAAGCTGCACTGACGGCGGCTTGCTTCATGATGTCACGTCCTTTCGGAAAGCGTTAATAGAGTTGTTTGTTTGTTTTCAAAGAGTTATCGGAACCAAAGATCAGTCGTTCAGCAGCTCGGTGATCTCAGCAGTCATATCCACCAGGTTGGTCTCGAGGTCGCCATTCTGGTTCAGGATGGTGTCCATGTAGTTCTTCCAGGTGGTAGCCAGCTCGCTCCAAGCGGGGTTCTGGATACGGGGGTTGATCAGGTTCAGGTTGTCGAAGATGCACTTGTAAGCGGGCTTCTCAGCCAGGAAGTCGATACCTTCCTGAGTCTGCAGCACGGAGTTACGGGTGGGGATGTAGCCGGTGCCGCGAGCCATGCGCATGTTGCAATCCTTGCCAACCAGGTA
>CAZWLH010000113.1:0-3681 GCA_964634675.1 uncultured Eubacteriales bacterium | reverse complement strand
GCAGCTGATTCGTAATCAGCAGATCGTGGGTTCGAGTCCCATCTTCAGCTCCATACTAAACCCGGATGCATTGCCGTTCGGGTTTTTTATATTTTTGTGCCGGTCAAGCCGTTAGTGGCATTCACAAGAACCTGCATTGGATTTTCATAGAAGCGTTCCTTGACCTGATCAGCCGTCTGTTCATCGGGAACAAGTAATTTGACCGAAACAAGCTCACGGTCAAGCTCCATAACCGAACAGGTGACATAATATCCGTCTTGGCACTTTTCCTTGATAACCTTATTGTCACGTTCACTGCGGCGGCGGTTGAGGATGTCCTCGGCTATCTCGATCGCACGCTCACGGACAGTGAAGGGCACACTGTTGCCCAACGCCTCGACTATTGCTTTGCACTCGCCGGACGGAGCATAGTATTTCAAGCCGTTTTCTTCGCGCTTAACACCGATGTTGCCGTTTTCTTCAAGCTCGGTTATGGCATAAGCCGTCTCGAAAAAGTTGGCAATGCCGTCAAAATGCAAGCGTTCTTTAACACGCTCGAGCGGAACCGCTTCGTTTATGTTTGCGAGAATATAGCATATCAAAACCCTGATTTCGGTTCTGCTGCGTAATCCGCCGGGATTCACTCCGGCACTAATGGCATCTGAAAACATATTTGCACCTCCTACCTTAATATTATACACCTGTTTTCACATTTTTCAAGATAATTATTCAAGAAACATTACATTTTAGGTGATTTTTATGAAAAAAAAGAGATTGCTTAACGAAATCGAAATAATCATTGCAAAAAATGATAAGCTATATTTGCGCTGCCGTGAGCTTGAAGAGCAGCTTGCGGCCAAGAATAAAAGTATAGCCGAGCTTGAAAGCAGAATATCGGAGCTTGAGGCACGGTGCTTGGCGGCTGAGGCACTTACTGTATGTGACGCGCCTGTTATTGACAATAAAACATCGGAGCCGACCGGGGAAGCCGAAGCTTTTGAGGAGCCGACCCTTGTTGATGTAGCTGACGATTCGGTACCGAGCTCAGAAACGGTTGCTGAGCAGTCGGTGGATTTTATAAAAGCTTCATCGTCGGTGACCGAATCCGAAGACTTCTTGAATGTCGATACCGAGTGCGACCTTACTTCGATATCGCATAATGATGCGATAAAGATATCGTCGGAGGCTATCGGCAGGGTGGTTATGCGCTCTGCGACGGTTTGCAACAAATTTGCGGCTGTGGGTGATGTCAATTCAAAGGATCTCATCAACCTTGCTCTCGGACAGACCGAGGTGTTCAAATCGGAGGTTCTGTCGCTGATATCGGAAAATATGACCGAGCAAAGATTTTCAGCCGAGTTGAAATCCCGTGAGGCGGCGGTATATGAATATTTTGACCTGCTTTTGCATCAAATACAATGAAATAGTTAATAAATTAACAAAGATTTGCTTCCAGTTTTAATGTTTATAAAATATTTAGTAGAATTTTTAACAAAGTACTTGACAAATTCCGAGCATATTATATAATATATTTATGCTTCAAAACTATTTAGGAGGAGTTTGAAATGTTCAACATTAAAACCTACAATAAAATATCTGCCGTCGGTCTTGACGAGTTTGACAAGACCGCTTATACCTGCGGAGACGAAGTGGCCGATCCTGTCGGTGCCATTGTCCGTTCCGCCGCCTTGCACGACACCGAGTTCCCGAAAACTCTCTTGGCTATCGCACGTGCCGGTGCAGGGACCAATAACATCCCCGTTGACCGTTGTGCCGAAGAGGGCATAGTTGTTTTCAATACTCCCGGTGCCAACGCCAATGCTGTTAAAGAGCTTGTTATCGCAGGTCTTCTCATCTGCTCTCGCCGTGTTATCCCTGCCATAAAGTGGGCTGAGACATTAAAGGGTAACGGTGCCGAGGTCGGCAAGATGGTCGAAAAGGGAAAGGGTGCCTTCGTAGGTCCCGAAATCAAGGGCAAGAGCATCGGTGTTATCGGACTCGGTGCTATCGGTGTTTTGGTTGCCAACGCCGCAAACGCACTCGGTATGAAGGTATACGGCTATGACCCTTATCTTTCGGTCGACGCCGCATGGAACCTCACTCAGAACGCCATCCACGCAATCGAGCTTGATGAAATATTCGAAAAGTGCGATTATATCACACTTCATGTGCCGCTCACTCCCGATACAAAGGGACTTATCAATGCCGAGAATATCGCAAAGTGTAAGGACGGTGTCCGTATTCTTAACTTTGCACGCGGTGATTTGGTCAACTCTGCCGATCTATTGGCTGCTCTCGATAACGGCAAGGTAGCCGCATATGTTACCGATTTCCCGTCCGACGATGTTATCGGTGCCGACGGCGTCATAGCTATTCCTCACCTCGGCGCTTCGACTCCCGAATCAGAGGATAACTGTGCAAGAATGGCAGCGGTTGAGCTTATTGACTATATCGAAAACGGTAATATCACCAACTCGGTCAATATGCCCAATATTTCTATGCCGAGATCGGGTGCCGAAAGAATCTGCGTGATCCATAAAAACGTTCCCGCTGTTATCAATAAGATCACCGGCATTATTTCCGAGAACAATATCAATATTTCCAATATGCTGAACAAATCCAAAAAGGATTTTGCATACACCATGCTTGACCTTGATGAAAAGGACATTGAGAAGGTCAAGGCCATTGCGGATACCGTTAACGATATGGACGAGGTTGTCCGTGTCAGAGTAATCGGATAATGGACGATTACAGAAAGCCGCAGGCCGAGCGTAAAAAGCAGGAACGTATAAAGCGCGCCAAGCGCAAAAATATGCTGATCTATGCCGAAACGCTGATAATTATAATACTTGCCGCTTCACTTATAGTTGTAAGTGTTAAATATGCCTCATTGAAATCCGAGGGTACGGCTTCTGCACCCGGTGGCACTCCGGTGTCATCGGTGCAGGGCAATAGCGGTCTTACCGCTTCGCAGAGTCCTTCCGCTTCGAGTACTCAAAGCTCTCCGTCTGCTTCGTTGATCGATAAATCCGAGTTGGACAAATGGTATATGAAGCTTGTCAATCCCGACAATTCGGTCACTTCCGATTTTATCGACAGTGTGCAGTTGGCCGAAATTACCTCTTCCTATACAAGCGGAGCACAGTCGAGCAAATATCTCGACAGCCGCATCGTCGATGCGTTTGAGGATATGTGCAGAGCAGCCGAAAAGGATAATATCAAGCTTTGGGCGGTGTCGGCATACAGGACATATTCCTATCAGCAGGGACTTTATAACCGACGTGTCGAGCGATGCCAAAATGAGGGACTTTCTCTTGAGGCCGCCAAGAAAAAGGCGGCAACCATAGTCGCTCTTCCGGGCACAAGTGAGCACCATTTGGGTCTTGCGGTCGATATTATATCGGTCGAGGAATCGTTTGAAAAAACGAAGGAGTTTAAGTGGCTCAGCGAAAATGCCGAAAACTTCGGCTTTATTCTTCGTTATCCGAAGGACAAGCAGAGCATTACCAAGATAATATACGAGCCTTGGCACTATCGCTATGTCGGTGTTGAGCACGCAAAGGCAATGAATGAACTCGGTATGTGCTTTGAGGAATACGTCGAATGTATCGCAAACGGCGGTAAATCATAAAAAATCAAATTTTTATTAAATTTGTTATGATACAATAGATAGGTAACAAAAATAATAGAAAAAACAACTCA
>CAZWLH010000112.1:0-3782 GCA_964634675.1 uncultured Eubacteriales bacterium | reverse complement strand
TTGTGAAGGTGCGGGAGAGATGTTCCGTGTTACTACAATGGATGCAGCAAATCCGCCTCGCAAGGAAGATGACAGCGTTGATTTTGCACAGGATTTCTTTGGAAAAGAGACTAACCTGACGGTAAGTGGCCAGCTGAATGCAGAAACATATGCTTTTGCGTTTAAGAATGTGTATACCTTCGGCCCTACCTTCCGTGCGGAAAATTCCAACACGACAAGACATGCAGCAGAGTTTTGGATGATTGAACCGGAAATGTGCTTTGCTGATCTGACAGACGATATGCAGCTTGCAGAGGATATGCTGAAGTTTGTGATTCGTTATGTACTGGAGCATGCACCGGAAGAAATGAACTTCTTCAACCAGTTTGTGGATAAGGGGCTGATTGAGAGACTGAACCATGTGGTAAATTCCGAATTTGGTCACGTAACATATACGGAAGCAGTAGCGCTTCTTGAGCAGAATAATGACAAATTTGATTATAAAGTATTTTGGGGCTGTGATTTACAGACGGAGCATGAACGTTACCTGACAGAGGAAATCTTCAAACGTCCTGTTTTCGTAACGGATTATCCAAAGGAAATCAAGGCTTTTTACATGAAGTTGAATGAGGACGGTAAGACAGTAGCGGCTATGGACTGTTTGGTTCCGGGAATCGGTGAGATTATTGGCGGTTCTCAGAGAGAGGACAGACTGGATGTACTGGAAGCACGTATGGATGAGCTTGGCTTAAAGAAAGAGGACTATGGCTTCTATCTTGACCTGCGTAAGTATGGTTCAGCACGTCATGCGGGCTTTGGTCTCGGCTTTGAGCGCTGTGTAATGTACATTACCGGTATGGGTAATATCCGTGATGTAATTCCGTTCCCAAGAACAGTAAATAATTGTGATTTATAATTTTCGTTAACAGAAAGGACAACTATGAAGCTAACCAAGCGTTTTGCAGCGTGTGCAGTGGCGTGTTTTATGGCGATAGAGCTTACTTGTTCGCAGGTAATGCCGCTGGAAGCGTCCAGCATCAGCAGTATTCAGCAGCAAATCAATAAAAATCAAAATGCCTTAAATCAGGTCAACCAGCAGATTGATGAGTATGAGGCCAAAATGGACGAGTATCTGAGCTATTTGGATGACCAGAAATCTGAGATGATCAATCTGATGAAGGATATCGCATATTATGAGGCTGTGATAGAAGAGAAAGCTGCTTCTATTGAGACTGCCACGCAGGAATTAGTAGAAGCAAATGCGCAGCGTGAGGCGCAGTATGCAGCAATGGTTGTCCGTCTGCAGTATATGTATGAAAGCGGCAACAATGACAGTTATCTGTTGATGCTGCTTACCAGCCAGGATTTTGCAGACTTACTGAATCGAGCCGAGTATGTAGACAGTCTGTATGCATATGACAAAGCGATGCTGAGCGATTATGAGCAGCTTGTTTCCGATATCACGGAAATGCGCGAGAATTTGGAAGTAGAAAAGCATGGCTATGAGGAAGAACAGCGCGTATTAAACGAGCATCGTGCGGAGCTTGAGGTCATTATGGCCGATTTGGAGGATAAGGTTGCCGATTACGAAGTGCTCGTAGCAAATGCGGAGGCAAAGGCAAAGGAATACAAAAAGCAGATTGCTTCTGGCGAAGCTCAGATTCAAAAGATTAAAGAACAGCAGGCAGCAGCTGCTGCTGCCGGCAATAAGCCGTCAGGCAGCTCTGATAAGGTAGTAGGCACAGGAACGGGAGCACAAGTTGCTGAATATGCGCTGCAGTTTGTCGGCAATCCATACGTATATGGAGGTACTTCACTTACAGGTGGTGCTGACTGCTCCGGATTTATTATGTCAATTTATGCACAGTTTGGTTATTCCCTGCCGCACTCCTCTCTTTCCTTGAGAAGCAGCGGTGTGGGTGTCAGTCTGGCGGAGGCTAAGGCCGGAGATATTATCTGCTATCAGGGGCATGTTGCTTTATATATTGGAAATGGCAGAATCGTACATGCTAAGAATTCTAAATATGGTATCGTTACAGACCCGGTTTATTATGGCTGGGGTGGTGCCGGTCCAACGGTGTTGGCGGTGCGCCGTATTATCAATTAATCTTACGGGAGTGCATGGAAATGTGCACTTCCGTTTTGACACGTTATAGAGGTTAAAAAATGAGTTTTGTTTTGACGGAAATGAAAAATAACAGACAACTGGTAGCAAGGGCTGCAAAGGTAGCGTGGCCTGCTATTTTAGAGTCTTTTTTTGTGGCATTGGTCGGGATGGTGGATTCCTTTATGGTAAGTATCGTCGGTGCATATGCGGTAGCTGCGGTGGGGCTGACTACACAGCCCAAATTTATCTGTCTTGCATTTTTTATTGCAATCAATACGTCTGTATCGGCTTTGGTTGCACGAAGAAAAGGGCAGGAGGACAGGGAGAGTGCCAATCGAATCCTGATTACGGCACTCCTCTGTGTTTTAGTCGGTGTAGTGATCATTAGTGCATTAGCTGTGGTATACGCAAATGAGATTATTTATCTTATGGGAAGCGAAGCGGATACGCATGAGAGTGCGGTTGCATATTTCAGGATAATCACAGGCTTTATGCTCTTTAACTGTATTTCTCTGGTCATCAATGCAGCACAGCGCGGCAGCGGTAATACAAAGATTGCTATGAGCACGAATGTAACATCAAATTTGGTAAATGTTGTATTCAATTATCTGCTCATTCACGGCAATTTGGGCTTTCCTGCGCTTGGTGTACGAGGTGCAGCGATTGCAACGGTGCTTGGCACGGTTGTAGCGTGTGGTATGAGTATCGCATCCCTGTTTCGGAGGGACAGCTTTGTGAGTATTCCGTTTATGTTGGAAAAGCATCTTTTTGCAACGGGAAAGTCTTTGAAGGATATTGCATCTTTTGCTTCTAATGTCTGTGTGGAGCAGTTGATGCTGCGCTTTGGTTTCATGGTTTCTGCAATGTTGGCGGCTAATTTGGGAACACGCGCCATGGCGGCGCACCAGGTCGGCATGAATGTGATGTCACTGAGTTTTTCTTTTGGTGATGGTCTTCAGGTGGCAGCAGTAACCCTAATTGGACAGAGTCTCGGTCAGGGTAAGCCAAAGCTTGCGAAGAAGTATGGAAATATATGTCAGGGTGTGGGACTTGCAATTTCCGTCGCATTGTCAGCACTGTATCTGCTGCTTGGAAAGTGGTTTTTTGCACTTTATTTTCCAAAGGATCCGGATATCGTTGAAATTGGTGTGATGATCATGCAGTTTATGGTATTGATCGTGCTCTGTCAGGTATCACAGGTTGTATTTATGGGGAGTTTGCGTGGCGCAGGCGATGTGCGTTATACGACGATTACGTCCATGCTTAGTGTGGCACTGATCAGACCGGGAGTTTCGTATATTGCTGCTTACGTGCTGCAGCTTGGAATCGTAGGAATCTGGATTGGCATCTTAGCAGATCAGGTAGTAAGGCTGCTGCTTACTGGTGTAAGATTTCAGTCGGGAAAATGGATGACAAAGAAGATATAAGGGGCATTTAAGATGTACAAGGGATTGGTTTTGACAGGGGTACTGCTCGCAGCGGCTGCAACGGGCGGTGTGTTTGGACACAGCATGGGAATGGGTTTTGCAAGTGCGTGGTCAGGACAGACACAGGGCGTGCATGCAGACGCAGAGTACCGAAGCCTCATAGAAGAAAATACAGCACTTTTGAAGAAAGACGGTGTTGTAGAGGCGTATAAGGATATGCCGGGCTTTTCCTATGATGCTGAAATTTTGGAGCAGGAAGAGGATTGGAA
>CAZWLH010000111.1:0-3825 GCA_964634675.1 uncultured Eubacteriales bacterium | reverse complement strand
GTTTCTAGGCTATCCTTCCGACAGCCCTATAGCTGTATTTCTTTATGATTAGTTATTGCACCATACATCGTAGGCTTCCTGATATACCTTTACAACATCAGCGATACCCATGCTGTCTAAGGTTGATACATATGTATCCCAGCCTGTCTCGATATCAGTTACACCTGTGATGAACTCTACACGCATCTTCCTTACATAAGTCTGGATTTCTGTCCACTTAGTATCCAGTACATACTGCTGGTCATCTGTAAACTTCAAGAAGAATCTTGGGAATACATCTTCATCCGCTTCAACATATGGAAGGATGCCTTCTGCGTATGCAATCTGTCTAGCCTGGCTGTTACCCGGTGTACTTGTTACTAAACCGTCGAATACATCACATCTGCCTGAGTTCTGGAAGATAAGTTCAGCGAACTGATAGTTACCGAAAGAACCATTGTATTCTGCAGGAGCATTCAGAGAGTATGTACCTGTGCCTTCACCGTCAAGGTTCCAGTCTTCGCCTTCAATACCATACTGGAAGCTTGCGCCGTATAAACCACTGCCTTCTACTACTTCTTCTGTAGCATAAGCGATATCAATCATTTTGCAAAGTTCTTCTACATATTCAGAATCACTGTTAATGTAGTAGCTGAAGTTATTAACAACTGGTAATCTGCCCATTGTTTCCTGTGTGTCATCATACTCAGAGGTTAATGCCGGGATACAAGTAATGTGGAAATCACCATTTTCATCAGCCTGAACACTGTTTGCTGCTGTTTCAAGGAATGCAACCTTACCGGACAATTCAAGCTCCTTCTTCATTGTGCCGTCCATAGTTGCACATTCCGGATGAATCAAGCCTTCTTCATATAAGCTGTTCATATATTCATAGTAATTCTTCATCTGGTCTGTAGAACCTGCAAATACAACATTGCCGTTCTCATCAGCGTTCCATACAAAGTCTGTGTCTGTACCGAATGCAGTGTAAATGAACGGACCCCATGCAGAATGCTCTGCTGTTAAGTTCGGAATCCAGCTTGGTGTGCCGTAGTATTCCTTCAGGTCACGTAAAGCCTGTCTGAACTCTTCTGTTGTAGTAGGAACCTCTACACCAGCCTCTTCCATTACGTTAGATAATGCATGATACTTTGTGTAAAGAGCTGTTACAGACTTATCAATGTTTGGAAGCTTATACATTTCGCCGTTTGTCTCTGTAAATCCCTTCTTTGCTGCAGGATAATCCTCAAATGTCTGTACAAGGTTCGGCATTACATCTAAGTGGTCAAGATAGTTTACAAATCTTCTGCCCAGTACACCGTAGTCATATACTAAGTTAGCTGATAAATTTGTGTGGAAGAAATCCGGCCAATCATTACCTGCTAAATAAGTAGCAAGTGCTTCACCGTCGATAAACTCCCATTCAATATTGATGCCTGTAATCTCAGACACCTTTTCCCATACCTTTCTTTCGGTAGAGTCAGTATTTGCTGCACCAATCATAAGTGCCTTTACTGTAATAGGCTCATCTACGATTGGGTACAAAGAAGCATCTGCTTCTTCCTGTGATTCAGAAGCCACCTCGCTGGACACCTCTGTCGGCTGGCTGCTCTTTTCGCTTTCCTGTGTATCGCTCTTTCCGCACGCACACACAGAACAAACCATACTTGCTGCCAGCAAAATTGTTAATAGTTTCTTTCTCATAAAGAACTTTCCTTTCTGCCACATAGTGGACTTTTGTTTTTTTATGTATCAACCCTTTACGGAGCCAATCATAACACCCTTGTCAAAATATTTCTGTAAGAACGGATATACGATCAACAACGGTAAGGAAGAAACAACGATTGTTGAATAACGCAGCAGCGCTTCTCTGGCTGCCAAACTCTCTGCCATTTCTGCAGATATTTCCATTTCTTGAGACATCTGAGACAAAATCAAGATTCTGCGCAGGAATACCTGAAGCGGCTGTTTTGCATCATCTCTGATGTAAATCAAAGCATTGAAGAAGCTGTTCCAGTGTCCTACTGCAAAATAAAGCACCATAACACCGAGCAGTGCCTTGGAAAGTGGGAGCACGATCTTAATGAAAGTCCCCATAGCGTTACAGCCGTCAATCTCTGCAGCCTCCTCCAGCTCCTGTGGGAATGCTGCGAAGAAGGAACGACAGATGATACAGTTATACATACTGAAAGCACCCAAAAGCAAAAGTGCCCATCTGCTGTTGTACAGCCCCAGTTTACTTGCCACCAAAAATCCCGGAATCATACCACCGGAAAAATACATTGTAATCATAAACATCGTCGTAAATATCTTACCACCAGGCAAAGTTGTCTTTGTCAATGCATAGCCTGCCGGCACTGTTACGAGCAGGTTGATTATCGTTCCGACTACGGTATAAAAAATCGTATTAGCATAGCCGGTCATGATATTTTTGTCCTGAAATACTGCCTTATACCCCTCAAGATTAAAACCCTTTGGCAAGAGCAATACCTTACCGCTCGCCACCATACCCGGGTCACTGACAGAATTGGATACTACCAGGATTAACGGATACAGCACGATCAATACCAAAAAGACGGTTACGGTATATACAAATATGTCAAAAGCTTCTAACTTTTTTCTTCTTTTTTTCATCTTTCTTATACTCCTTCCCGAATTTCCGCCTAGAACAGACCGGTTCCGCTGACCTTCTTTGATATCTTATTAGAAATCAGTAACATCGTAACATTTACGACGTTGTTAAATAAATCTACTGCCGTAGAGAAACTGTAGCTTGTATTCTGAATACCACGCTTGTATACATAAGTAGAAATAACCTCGGATACATCGATATTCAAATCCGTCTGGAGCAAATATGCCTTCTCATAACCTACAGATATGATAGAGCCCATTCTCATGATGAACATAATGATGATCGTAGGTAAGATACACGGCAAGTTGATATGTATGATACGCTGTATTCTCGTTGCACCGTCAATGGAAGCTGCTTCATGAAGACTCGGGTCTACACCGGAAAGAGCTGCCAGATAGATAATGGCACTCCAACCCATCTGCTGCCATACACCACTCCATACATAGATATGTCTGAAGTATTTCGTGGAACCCATGAAGTAGATTTTCTCCAGTCCCAGCTCACTCAGTACATTGTTTACAACGCCTCCTGACATGGAAAACATGATACTGATCATACCAACCAATACAACCGTAGAAATAAAATGCGGTGCATACAAGATTGTCTGAGCTACGTTTTTGGTCTTTCCCTTTACTTCATTTAAGATCAAGGCCAAAATAATCGGAATTGGGAAACCTACGGACATAGAATACAGGGAGAGCACCAACGTATTTCTCAGCAACATCCAAAAACTGTAGCTACTAAAGAAATCTTTAAAATGCCGAAATCCAACCCAGCGGCTTCCTAATATTCCAAGAGACATTCTGTAGTCCTTGAATGCAATCTGCAAACCAAACATCGGTGCATAGTTAAAAATCAACACATACACAGTCGCAGGCAAAAGCATCAGATAGATATAACGATGCTTCCATATACGAGCACTAAGCTTTTCTTTTTTCTTTTCATTTACTTGAGCTTTCATTTTTTCATCCTTTCGTCTTTTGTTACGCTTATTATACCGACATTTTCACGGATAAAGAAAGTGTAAAAACTTGCATCTTATACATTTTGATAGTAAATGCAAATTTTTACACCTTGTTTTTCACCTTTATTCCCATCTATTTCCAAATGTTGCCGCTATCTGCAGCATTTTCGCTCACAACGTTATCCCAGCCTTGTGCAATGCTTTATTTACACCCGGTCGATATTTTATTACCGTCCGCTTCGGAACGCGG
>CAZWLH010000110.1:0-3842 GCA_964634675.1 uncultured Eubacteriales bacterium | reverse complement strand
GCCCTCGTTCGTTTCGCTCTAAGCTCTTTGAAACAAACAACTCTTGATGGCTCTATCATACCGTGTCGGCGCGCAAATTGCAAGCCCTTTTGTGGAATTTGTAGGAAATCACAAAAATTGACAATTACTTTTGCGCATTTTGCGAGCGATTCGCCTCACATATTCCAAACTTTCTGGTTGGTGGTCGAAATCGCAGTTGCGCCCGCCTCCAGTGCAGAGAGCACATCTTCCTTGTCGGCGATCAGGCCGCCCGTGAGCACGGGCACCTTGGCGTCGGCGCACACGCGGCGCAGGATCTTGGGCATGGTGCCGGGCAGGATGTCCAGACAGTCCGGCAGGTTCTGGGGAATCTTGCCCAGACTTTCCAGCGAGATGGAGTCCAGCAGAAAGACCCGCAGGATGGCGGCAAGCCCCAGATCCTTTGCGCGGCGGATAAAGGACTGGCGGGTGGAGATGATGCCGTCCGCGTCGGTGACGTTGTGGATGAAGTCAACAGCGACTTCCTTGCTGGCAAGGCCGGTGATGAGGTCTACATGGACCAGTGCGAATTTGCCTGCGGCGTGGATGCGCTTGACGATATCGCCGATGTTGCAGATATCACCGTATAGGACGAATACGACGCGGATCTCCTCGTTGCGCAGCGCTTCGGCCATGCCATCGTCATCCTTGACTGCGGCAATGACGGGGTTTTCCTGGATGGCTTCCAATAATTCCTGTTTCATTCCATACTTCTTTCTCTCTTGATTCTCCTTCCCGCTGCGCATTTATAAGGTATAGAGCGGAGATAAATGCGTGCGGGTGTACCTATCTGTTTTTATTATTACCAAACTTCCCTATAAAATCAATCCTTTTCGTGGGAATTTGACTAAAATTTTTTATTTCATAAGCGAAGTATACAAACGGTGGTCAAAATCACCAAATGCAACTGTGCTTGTTGTGACACTTTGAACAAAGTTTTTATGGCGCGTTTGTTTTTACTTGACAAAGAGACGAGAGCCATGCTATCCTCTCAACAGACACTGTGCATATGGAGGTTTCTGTGTGCAAAAAGAGCCCAGACCAAAGAATATCGTGCCTGATAGAGTAATGAGCAGCGGCAGACGACGGGAAAGGTATCCTCTTTTTCGTTTGTTTGTGCTGCTTTTTCTTTTATGCGCGCGCGAGATCGAAGGAATGGGGAGGACGAAAAAACGCTTGTTGTAAAGAGGAGGAATCGTTATGGATGCTGTAGCACAGCTGCAAGAACTGACTTCAATTCATTTTCAGGTGATCTGCATCGTGCGACTGGTGCTGGCCTCGGCATGTGGCTTCTGCATTGGTATTGAGCGCACCAACCGCCTGAAGGATGCGGGTATGCGTACCCATTTGATCGTCTGCATGGGCGCGGCGCTCGTGATGCTGATCTCCAAGTACGGCTTCTTTGATATTTGCCTTCTGGGCGAGTTCTTCAAGGCGGACGTTTCCCGGATCGCTTCCAGCGTGGTGTCGGGCGTCGGTTTCCTGGGCGCAGGCATCATCTTCGTGCGTAACCGCAGTGTTACGGGTCTGACCACCGCCGCAGGCATCTGGGCAACGGCTGGCATCGGCATGGCCGTGGGTGCCGGTATGTATGCAGTTGGTCTGGCAGGCACTGTGATCCTGATCCTGACGCAGAGCCTGCTGCACAACGACCACGTTGTGGGCAACGGTATGATGTTCCTGGTGCTGCGCATCGACGGCCGCAACGGCAGCGTGAGCGAGACGGTGCAGCAGATCCAGGCGCTGGGCGCAGAGCTGGTGGATATGTCGGTCGCTCAGAAGAAGAACGACATCATCCGCGTGGAGATGCGCGTCAAGCCCACCAAGAATGCGGATCAGGTCGCGATCCTGGCCGAGCTGGAGAAGCTGCCCTGGATCCTGGAAGTCAACGAGTAAACATAAACGATTTATAAACGTGCTATGAGCGCTGCATGAGCAGCGGAAAGGGGTCAATCATGACCGATAAGAATCAGATCCTGGCCGATACCAAGCTGTTTGTCCTGGATATGGACGGCACCTTTTATCTGGGCGACCAGATCCTGCCCGGTGCGGCAGATTTCCTGAAGGCTGTTGAGGCAGCAGGCAAGAAGTACCTGTTCTTCACCAACAACTCCTCCCGCTCCCCCCGGGATTACATGGCAAAGCTGGAGCGCATGGGCTGCCCCATCACCCGCGATCAGATCATGACCAGCGGCGATGTCACCATCCGCTACCTCCAGACCCACTACGCCGACAAGACGGTTTATCTGGTGGGCACGCCCCCGCTGGTGGAGTGCTTCAAGGAAGCTGGCATCAAGCTGGTGGACGACAAGCCCGACATCGTGGTGATCGGCTTTGACACCACCCTGACCTACGAGAAGCTGTCCAACGCCTGCACCTTTATCCGTGAGGGCGCGCTGTTCCTGGCTACTCACCTGGATATCAACTGCCCCACCGAGACCGGCTTCATCCCCGACTGCGGCGCATTCTGCGCTGCCATCAGCCTGTCCACTGGTAAGCAGCCCCGTTATCTGGGCAAGCCCTTCAAGGAGACGGTGGAGATGGTGCTGGACAAGACCGGCTTTGCCGCAGACGAAGTCGCTTTTGTGGGCGACCGCCTGTATACCGACGTAGCGACCGGCGTGAAGAACGGCGCTACCGGCATTCTGGTGCTGACGGGTGAGACCCACATGGAGGATCTTGCGGCCTCCGAGGTGCAGCCCAACGCCATTTTCGACTCGCTGGGTGAGATGGGCCAGCGTCTGAATCAGCTGTAAAAAACAGCGGCATTCTAATGGAAACAAGTGGACCCGAACTTGCGGGGGACCTTGTGTGATACAGAAACCATTGTAGAGAAAGAAGGAATCATGATGAAGAAGATCTCGCGCCGTAATTTCCTGACGGTCGCAGGTATCCTGGCAGCCTCTGCTGCCATGAGCGCCTGCTCCGGCGGCAGCACCAAGCCCGCTTCGGCTTCCAGTGCAGCTGCCTCCAGCTCTACCGCTTCCAGCGCAGCAGCCTCTGCTTCCGCAGCGTCTGATGCAAGCCTGTATGAAGTGACCGAGCCGATCACCATTACCTGGTGGCACTCGCTGGAGAGCCAGTACGACGGTCTGATCCAGGATGTCGTGGCCAAGTTCAACGCAACGCAGGACAAGATCACGGTCGAGCCTCTGTACGTTGGCGGCGCAGGCGATATCAACGAGATGATGGTGGCTGGCAATGCCGCAGGCGTGGGCCTGCCCGCTGTCACCGTTTCCAGCAGTAAGTACATCACCGCTTACGGTGAGGGCGACGTGCTGGAGGTGCTGGATCCTTATATCGAGGCTACCAACTACGACACCGCCGACTTCTCCAAGGGTCTGCTGAAGGCTGGTAAGTATCAGGATAAGCAGATCGCGCTGCCCTTCCTGCACTCTACGCAGGTTGTGGTCTACAACAAGACCATGGCAGAAAAGTACGGCTGGACCGTGCCCGACAACGTGACCGATTTTGGCCCCTTCCTGCAGAAAGTCCACGATGAGGCCGGCATCTACGGCACCATCATTCCGGGCTGGGATCACTGGTATTATGAGACCCTGTACAAGAACGAGGGCCTGAAGATCATTACCGATGAGAACACCACCGACCTGGGCACCGAGACTGGCATGTGGGTGACCGAGCTGCTGCGTGACTGGTGCAACGGCGAGAACGCTTACTTTGCAGGCGGCCCGGACGCTTCCTCCACCATGCGTCAGAAGTTCTACTCCGGCGAGACCTTCTCTGTGATGCATACCTCCTCGCTGTATGACAACTACGTCAGCAAGTGCGATTTTGAGGTCGGCATGGCATGGTACCCTGCAGGT
>CAZWLH010000109.1:0-3910 GCA_964634675.1 uncultured Eubacteriales bacterium | reverse complement strand
AATTTTTTGACCTTTAAGAAATTTAGACTTGACTTTTATTAGCAGGTCTGTTTTTTATTTGGTATGCCATATTTTACCACATTTTGGAATAATGTGCAATAGCGAAAATGGTAACATTTGGTAATGTTTTGTCACAAAGCTATCGAAAATTTGTTTTTGACAAAAAAATAAATTTCGAAATACAGCCGATACACAATTTGAAAAAGTCAAAATTTCACGTTACACTGCTTATTCATAAAATGTCGAAAAAATCATCGTCAAGAATTGTAATAATTCTTGACATTTAATATTTTAAGGGGTATAATCACAGTATAAAAACTATTTTATCGGAGGTTTAAACAATGAAAAAGATTTTTGCATTACTCTTAGCAGTATCTATGTTGGTTATGTTGGTTTTCTCTGCAAGTGCCGCAGGCATCTCCGCAGATGAGAAGAAGATCATCACCGCCCTTTCCAAAGAAGTGAAAATGGCAAGCGGCGCAACCTTCTCTCTTCCCGACAAGTTCATCAACCAGGCTGAAGACTACCTCACCAAGGCCGATCTCACCGCTGACGAGGTTAATACCATCGTTACCGCTATCAATAAAGCAGCAGATTCTCTTGCAAAATCGACCGTCAAGGATCTTTCCAAGACCGATGTCGCTATTAAGAAAGAAGTTTTGAACCAGGCTAATGTTGCCGCTAACGTTATCGGTGCCGAGGCACGCGTCGTTGACGGTACTGCCGATTTCAGCGTAATACTCGTTTTCGTTGATTCCGACGTTGCAGGCTACACCACCAACACCGAGATCGGCGTAACCCTCAATAACGACGAGATCGTTCAGACCGGTGCAGAAGGCAATATGGCTATGACCGTTGTTGCAGCCGTTGTTGTTCTTGCCGCTGCTGCTTTCGTTGTTGTCTTCTCTCGCAAGAAGATCGCAGAGTAATTCATAATTTATGAAAAGACTTACCTTGATAATAGGTAAATCAGCTAAAGGATTAACGGTTTTCTTCGGATTACCGTTAATCTTTGCTTTTTTAGCCTATTTTTTGGTTTATCTTATCGCAAATCCTGTTATAACACCTGCCGCTTCCCTGCTTTCGATGTTGGTAGGTGATGAGCCGCCGACCTTCGGTGAGCTTCAAATCGGAAGCAATGATGTTGAATTTGTCGACTTCACCGAGGAACAAAAGGAAATAATCAAGCCCGACCGGATCGTTTTTCCGAATGTCGGTGATAAATACGCCCACATTACCATTCCCGATACCGGTGTTGATTGCGATGTTTACTACGGTGACGACAAAAAGATACTGAGAAAGGGTCCAGGTCAGTACGAAGCAAGCAAAATGCCCGGCTTCGGCAGCACCACAATCGTTGCCGCTCACGTAACCACCCACTTTAAGGGGCTACAGTATGTTGAAATCGGTGACATAATATATTACACGACAACATACGGTGCGTTTGAATACAAGGTCAACGACATACAGATAGTTGACGCCGACAAAGCAAGCACACTTTACGATTTAAGAGCCGACCATGACAACCTTGTGCTTTACACCTGTTATCCGTTCAGCTCGGTTGCCTTCCGCTCGCAAAGATATTTTGTCCTTGCCGAAAAAATATCGGGCCCCGAAGTGCAGATCTACGACGATTAAGGCGGTGACTTATGAAACATTTGAATAAAATCACCGCGGTTATCCTCGCTGTTTTAATTGCGCTTTTTGCCTTCATCTCGGCAATTTCGCTTATACTCGGCAACACCTTTTCGGATCCCGAGTTTATGCTCGGCATTCTCGACACACACGAGTATTACGACCATATTTTTTCGGAGTATTCCGAAAGCGTTGAAGATCTCGCCGTTCCCTCAGGTGTACCCGAGGGCAGATTTACCGCCGTCGTTTCAAAGGATGATCTGATAAGGGATATAAAGGCCACCGTAACAGCGGCTTATTCCGAAAGCAACGACTATGCCGGTGCTGCCGTTGACCTCGATGCGGTGTATGATAAATTTTACACCTGCCTTACCGAGGTTGCGATAGAAAGCGGCTTCAAAATAAACGATGATTTGATTCCGGCACTTGAAAATGTCGCGTCGCTGTGTGCCGACACATACAGTACCTATGTCACGCTTCCGTTTATCGACACGATCGGCAGCTATGCCGTTGAGTTTAACCGCTATTTCAGCATTGCCGCCATCGCCGGAGGTGCCTTCTTCCTGTTCTTCGCAGCACTTTTGCTCGTTTCAAAGGCGTGGCGCGAAAAGGCGGTCGCGATACTTGCCGTTGCCTTTAACACCGTCGGCTTTATGCTCACCTTAGCTCCCGCAGCGCTTCTCGGATCGGGCAAGATCCAATGCCTCAACATTGCCGTAAGATCGCTTTACAACTTTGCGGTAGGATACAGTACCACCCTGCTCTATTGCATTTTATATTGCGGAATCGGCTTTTTGGCTGTCGGATGTCTGCTCACTGTGCTGAGCTTCATATTAAAAAGAAAAGTAAATTCGGTACGGAGCATATTCGCACCGTCGCTTTAAACCGAAAGCACCGTCCGAGTATGATGCGGTGCCGTAACGAAGCTTGATTTTTGAACCGAAAAATCCGGATGGGAGTCACGGCAAAAACGCACAGTAATGCTGACGCATACTGTGCGTTTTTAACAAAGAATACCGCCGAAATTTCACATTTTAAAGCAAGACTTCATTATGGCACCTCATCATAAGTATTACTTTTTCGGGCGGCTCTGTCTTTAATTTTAGATGTTTGGAGAATTCTATGCTGACATATACATATGTATCAAAAGGAAAATTCGAGTTTAAGGAAAAACCGAAGCCGACACTGAAAAACGACCGTGATGCCATAGTCAAGATCACGCTTGCAAGTATCTGCTCAAGCGACCTTCACATAAAGAACGGCAGTGTTCCGAAGGCCGTTGAGGGAATAACTGTGGGTCACGAAATGGTCGGAACTGTCGAGCAAGTCGACTCGGGCGTAAAGAATTTCAAGCCCGGCGACCGTGTGACCGTTAATGTTGAGACCTTTTGCGGTGAATGCTTTTTCTGCAAGCAAGGCTTTGTAAACAACTGCACTGACAAAAACGGCGGTTGGTCACTTGGGTGCAGAATCGACGGCGGACAGGCCGAATACGTCCGTGTGCCGTTCGCCGATTGCGGACTTAATAAGATCCCCGACAGTGTTTCCGACAAGCAGGCACTCCTTGTCGGTGATGTTCTCGCCACCGGATTTTGGGCGGCAAGGATAACCGAAATAACCGAAAACGATACGGTGCTCATAATCGGTGCAGGGCCCACGGGAATATGCACATTACTTTGCGTAATGCTTAAAAATCCCCGAAAAGTAATAGTCTGCGAAAAGGATAAAAGCCGCATCGCCTTTGTGAATAAGCATTATCCCGATGTTTTGACCGTCACTCCAGAGGAATGCTTAAAGCTTGTTTTAAACCAAAGCGAACACGGCGGAGCCGATGCCGTGCTTGAGGTTGCAGGCTCGGCCGACTCCTTTGAGCTTGCCTGGAGATGTGCCCGACCCAATGCCACGGTCACCGTGGTGGCTCTTTATGACAACGCACAGACACTGCCGCTTCCCGATATGTACGGCAAAAACCTCACCTTCAAAACCGGCGGAGTCGACGGCTGCGATTGTGATGAAACGCTTCGGCTGATATCCGAGGGCAAAATCAATACCGAGCCGCTGATCACCCATTTCTTTCCGCTTTCGAAAATCGATGAAGCATATCACATCTTTGAAGAAAAATGCGACGGAGTTCAAAAAATCGCGATCGACTGCACACGGTGATTTTTTATTTTTCGCTTATTACCCGACTCAAATTGCAACAAAACAGTACAAAAACGCCAAAAATGTTATGATACAATAGATAGGTAACAAAAATAATAGAAAAAACAACTCA
>CAZWLH010000108.1:0-3926 GCA_964634675.1 uncultured Eubacteriales bacterium | reverse complement strand
AGTGGTGATGAATTAGACAGGCTCACTGTAATGGAAAGCGTACCGCCTTGGCTTAGAAAAGCAACCCGAACCTGTGAAACCTAAAATACCAAGCACAAGTGAAGTCGAGCAACGGGTAGCTGAATATATAAATAAATACCGACAGGCACAAGGCGACACAAGTGCAACAGTGCTTTCGGGACTAACACAGGTGGCGAGATACCGAGCAAAGCAGTTAATTACAAACTTTGCTCATGTCAGCAATAGGTCTGTGTGCGGAGAACTCAAATATGGCAGATATGTCGATCTCAGCGAATACGGTTTGCCGGAATCAGATAACTACTACGAGGGCTATGACCGAGAAGCTATATGCAAAGGAGATTGGAGTGGTACTGCCGAACAGATCGCAAACAATATCGCAACAGGCTTTAAAAACAGTAGTCAACACTGGAACTATGTCGGAGATTCCGCCTATGGATATATGGCAGTCGGTATCGTATACAACGAAGCAAACCAAACATGGTACTGCTGTATATGTGTGGGTATGGAAAACTATGGTGGCTAAACTTAAATATAATTTATATACCGCTTGATTTAATTATCAGGCGGTATTTTTATTTGGAAGAAAGGAAGAAAAATTAATGAATTTTATCAAGAATAATTGGAAAAAGAGTTTTGCAATGTTTCTTGCTATTGTAATGTGCATTATGGCAATGCCTTTCAGTGCATTCGCCGCCGTTGCATCCGATCTGCCCGACAATATGGCCGATCACGCAATTTTGAGAGCGTTGGAATACACAGGATATAATGTTCAAAAGCAGAAAGATAACGGTACTCTTTATCAGTCGGGCAGTTACGGATCAAGAACCCCTACGGATATTTTGTCGGACATTTCCTACGGCACAAGCACTTCGGGTAAAGAAACCGTTGTCGACAGCTCAACTGTTACAGGTAAAGCTCCGAATATTGCAACCTTTGAAAAGAAAGGTCTTTGTTGTGCGGCGTTTGTAACATATTTCGTCTGCAACTATCTGCCTAACATTGAAGGTGCGAATACACAGTTTATTACCGATGCCATAAACGCTACGGGAATGAACTCGCAGGCGGTTGTTACATGGCAGACGGCACTCAACAAACTTGCAAATGAGGGCAAAATCGAGAAAATCGGTACAAGTTCAAGCAATGTTGACCGCAGTAAACTCTCGCCGGGCGATTTAATTATTTTCGGAAATTCCGAAAATTCTAATGTTCACATTGCGGTATATTCAGGCACATATAAAGGACAGGATTTTCTAATCCATGTCGGTAACGACAGAGGCCCCGAAATTATGCCCGTTGCTTGGATGAGTCAAGCCGGAGATAAATCTTCATCTCCCAACGCATACTTTCATTTGCCCGAAACATTTTTTGAGTCGGACGGATTTATTGAAGTATATAAAAAGGATACAAACGGCAAAAATCTTTCGGGTGCTGTGTTTACCGCCAAAAATACGGTAACAAATGAAAAGTATGTTCTCGGCCCCACAAATTCAAGCGGTTATGCTAAAATTCAGTTGCCATACGGAACTTATACCGTAACAGAAACAAAGTTCCCCGAAAACTATCGTTTTTATGGAACTTTATCTTGGACAGTAACGCTCAACAGCAGCACACCTAACGGTACGGTAACAATCAATGCCGTAAACGAGCTTATCCCCGGCAGTGCAAAGATTGTTAAGACAAGTGAGGACGGCAAGGTTGACGGTGTGTCTTTCAGAATTACGGGTAACGGTGTAGATAAAACCGTAAAAACCGCAAACGGCGGTCAGATAACGGTAAACGACCTAAAGCCCGGTGTATATACCGTTGCCGAAACTGTTGCGGATAAATATACTCCGCAAGAAACTCGCCGTGTAACCGTTGTATCTGGACAGACTGCAACCGTAACCTTTAACAATGTTTTGAAAAGAGGAACGCTCACTGTCACCAAAACAAGTGAAGACGGTCTGAACAGTGGCATTAAATTTCACTTGTACGGCACTTCACTTTCGGGACTAAATGTTGATGAATACGCCGTAACAGACAGTTCGGGTAAAGCGTATTTCAAGGATGTTTTAATCGGTACGGGATATACCCTTGAAGAAACAGATACCGCCGTTCGCTATGTTGTTCCCGACAGTCAGACTGCAAATATTGAATGGAATACCGTTACGAATAAAACATTTAATAATGTTCTTAAAAAGTGGAAATTGACCGTCACCAAAAGTGACACTCAAAGCGGTACCCCACAAGGCGATGCCACACTTTCGGGTGCTGTTTACGGTGTGTATAAAGGCGAACAGTTAATCGACAGTTATACAACGGACAAAAACGGTCAGTTCACAACAAAATATTATGTTTGCGGTGACGATTGGACACTTCGTGAGATAACTGCAAGTGAGGGTTATCTCGTGAACACCGTCAAAGAGCATATAGGCGTTGAGGCGAAGAATTACACTGTGGAATATAATGCAGCTGTGCTTGATGTTACCGAAATCGTAAAGAAAGGCAAAATTGCTTTAATTAAGCACGCCGATAACGGATCAACGCAGATTGAAACTCCCGAAGTAAATGCGGAATTTAAGGTTTATCTTAAAAATTCGGGCAGTTATGAAAATGCTAAGGATACCGAAAGAGATGTCCTCGTGACCGACAAATACGGATATGCCGAAACAAAGTCTTTGCCATACGGTGTATATACGGTGAAACAAACCAAAGGTCTTGACGGTAAAGAGCTTATGCCGCCCTTTGATGTCTTTATTTCCGAAAACGGTGAAGTATATAGATATTTAATCAATAACGCAACCTTTGAATCACTTGTTGAAATCGTAAAAAAGGATACTGAAACAGGCAAAGTTATCCCTGCGGCGAATATAGGCTTTAAGGTGCGAAATACCGATACAGGCGAATATGTAGTTCAGCATATCAACTACCCAACACCTACGGATATTGAAATCTATTACACAGATACCACTGGTAAACTTATGCTTCCCGAAAAATTGCCTTTCGGTAATTATGAAGTTATAGAGCAATGCACCGCATACGGTTATGTTCTTGACAACACTCCCGTAACCTTTAAGGTTGACGGCAGCAAAACTACTGTTACGGTTGTAAAATCCAATATCGCACAGAAAGGTATTATTACCGTTTTAAAGACCGGCGAAGTGTTTTCTACCGTCAAAAAAACGAATGGGATTTATCAGCCTATTTATGAAAATAAAAGCCTTGCCGGTGCGGTGTTTGAAGTAATTTCCGCCGAGGATATTTATGCTCTTGACGGTACACTCCGTTATGCCAAAGGTACTGTTGCAGATACCGTTACCACAGATACAGACGGCAATGCAAAGACAAAAGAGCTTTATCTCGGAAAGTACGATATTAAAGAAATAACCGCCCCTTACGGTATGGTCTTAAACGGTGAAACCAAAACCGTAGAACTCATCTATGCCGGACAAAACATTGCCGTTACAAGCACTTCGATCGAAATGTTTAACGAAAGACAGAAAGCAATTATTTCACTTTCAAAGACTCTTGAAACCGACAGTAAATTCGATATTGGAAATAATGATGAAATTCTCGCTGTTCAGTTCGGCTTGTATGCCACCGAGGATATAACTGCCGCTGACGGAAAGATTATCCCAAAAGATGCCTTGCTTGAAATTGCTTCGTGCGATAAAAACGGTAAAATCGTATTTAATACGGATATCCCCGTAGGTGCAAAGGTGTATGTCAAGGAAATCGCAACCGACAGCCACTATCTTCTCTCGGATAACATCTATTCCGTAACATTCAAGTATGCAGGCCAAAATACCGCAACGGTTGAAATTGCCGTCAATAACGGAGAAGTTATTGAGAACAAAATAATCCGTGGCAATATGTCTATTGTTAACCAATGCACCATTTTTGACGAAAGCGGTCTCACCAAAGAG
>CAZWLH010000107.1:0-4307 GCA_964634675.1 uncultured Eubacteriales bacterium | reverse complement strand
ACTTTCATCTTATTTTTTTGAGAAAAGTGTTACCTATCATTGATTTATCTACACACAAATTTGCTTTTTCGGCATCAAATCACTTGTAAAACCGCTTTTAATATGGTATATTTAATAAAATTTCCTGTTGTAATGCCGAGGATGGCTCTTTTTGCCTTCTGACGGGGCTTTCAGCGAAAATAAATCTCAAAGGAGAATTATAAAGATGAAATTAGGTATCGTCGGACTGCCGAATGTCGGAAAGTCCACACTTTTCAATGCAATCACCAACGCCGGCGCACAGTCGGCCAACTATCCCTTCTGCACGATCGAACCGAATGTCGGTATGGTCAGCGTTCCCGACGAACGCCTCGACAAGCTTGCCGAGATGTATCATCCCGTTAAATTCACACCTGCCGTTATCGAATTCGTCGATATCGCCGGCCTTGTCAAGGGTGCATCCAAGGGTGAGGGACTCGGAAACAAGTTTTTGTCCCACATCCGTGAGGTCGATGCGATAGTTCACGTTGTCCGTTGCTTTGACAACGACGATATTATACACGTCGAAGGCTCGGTCGACCCAATGCGTGACATCGAAACTATAAATTTGGAGCTTATACTTTCCGACCTTGAAATTTTGGAGCGTCGCCTTGACAAAGCCAACAAGGCCTTAAAGGGTGACAAATCGTATCAAACCGAGGTAGATTTCATAAAGCGTCTCATAAGCGAGCTTGAGTCCGGCAAAACCGCAAGAGCCGTCGAGGTCGACGAAAACGAGGCCGCAATACTTTCGACCATCGAGCTGCTCACTTCAAAGCCGGTAATTTATGCCTGCAATATGAGTGAGGAAGATTTCCAAAACGGTATCGACTCCAACGAACGCTACAACGCCGTCAAGGCAATTGCCGCCGCAGAGGGCGCCGAGACCTTACCGATATGCGCTTCGCTCGAAGCCGATATGGCCGAGATGAGCGAGGACGAAAAGAAAATGTTCCTTGAGGAGCTCGGACTTGAAAAATCCGGTCTCGACCGACTTATTCAGACCTGCTATTCCCTCCTGGGACTTATTTCCTACCTCACCGCCGGTCAGCCCGAGGTCAGAGCTTGGACCATAAAGAAGGGCACCAAGGCTCCCGGAGCCGCCAGTAAGATCCACAGCGACTTTGAGAAGGGCTTTATTCGCGCCGAGGTCGTTGCTTACAAAGACCTTATCACTTGCGGAAACGACGAAAAAGCGCTTATCGCCGCAAAGGAAAAGGGCTTGGTCAGAAGCGAAGGCAAGGAATATGTTATGCAGGACGGCGACGTTGTCCACTTCCTTTTCAATGTTTAAAAATACAAACACAAAAAAGCACGGCTTGATCTCACCCGATCAAGCCGTGTTATTTTTTAAACTTTAATTTATCCTACGGTAATAAGCTCACGAAGCTGCTCGAAGATCTTATCGCCTATTCCGCTGACATTCTTTATGTCATCGATTTTCAAAAACGGTCCGTTGTTTTCGCGGTATTCGATTATTGCCTCAGCCTTTTTGGCACCGATGCCGGGTAAAGTATCAAGCTGAGCCGCAGTTGCGGTATTGATATTTATAGGCGACGAATCGGTGACGACACTTTCGGCACTTGATTCGGTACCGCTTGCCGTACTTACGGTGTCGGACACCGCAGCAGACGGTGACTTTTTCGATGTGACATACTGAAATGAAGTCACATTGCTTTCATCCTCACCGACACTGTTCCATTTAAGGCTGAACATTACGACGATAACGGCGAAAACGATAAACACCGCAAAAAGTATCAGCTTTTCAGCAATTGATTTTCTGCCGTCAGTGGACATAAAATTATCTCCGTCTTTTTAAAGTCTGTTACTCAAGAATATATATCTTGACGTTTTTGACGCCCCAATTGCTTCCGCAGGTGCATTTTGAACCGGTAGGCATACGCACATCGACAATACGCTTGCTTCCGTTGCTTGCAAAGCCGCCGGTATCCGCGGCGATGGCATAGCCGTAAACAGTGCCGTCGTTGGCAACAATATACATCTTGGTGTATTTGGGTATCTGTGCGAAGTTGACAGCAACAAGACCGGGCTGAGCGGGAAGCCCGATAGCGGTCATATTGTTATCGCATTTTCCGCAATAGGCCGACGACTTGCCGGTAATCACCTTTTTATAGTTGACGGGAACCCCGTTCTTGTCAAGCTCAATCGGACTGTCGGGCTTCAAAGTCGAGATGCTCTTAACATCCTCGCTGGTCATAACCGCCGCCGAAGCGTGGAGCTTGGTACCTATCGTTTCGATCTGCGGCACAGGCTCCTTGGTTATTTCTTCGCTGAAGCTGTCACGGTACACTTCAACACCGTTAAGCATAACAACGGTGTAAATAACCTCTTTTTCACCGTTCTTTCCGGCAGAGGTTTCGGTCTCTCCTCTGTAAAGCTTGTCACTGTAAACCTTTTTATAGCTGTATTTTACGGTTTCGGTTACCGTGACACGGGTCGTCGTGAGTCCTATGGGATTAAGCTCATAGCTTCCCTCGCCGATTCTGTCAAGCTTCGCGGGCTCTGTCTTTTCCTCCGAGTTGTCGCCGCCTTCCGTACTTTCGGCATTACCGGTATCTTCGGTGATAACCGAGCCATCGGTCAATACACCGTCGGTCTCGGTCTTTTCGATATCGGCATCACCGAACTCCTCGTCGGCACCGCCGAAAGCGACATCGGTACTGATAACCGTGTCACCATAGGCAGTGAATGAACCGTCCACCGATACGGTTCCGACGGTCAACGCAACAACGGCAGACAGTGCAAAGCCGATACGCACGGCATTCTTAGAACCGAGGCTCTTGAAAAAGCCAATTATTTTCGCTAACATGCAATTCTCCGTTCGCCGCCTTATTTTCACTTTCCTTCATCGGCGGCTGATGAAGGCTTTGTGCGGTTACAAGTCAATAGATGTATCGAATTTTCACAAGTCAATTTTGTAACCTTTTTGTTTTAATTGTACGCTCAGAATTTTGCAACAATACATATTATAAGCAAAAAAGCCGATAAGTCAACCCCTCGCTGTGGATTGCGTTTGTGCACTTCGACGAAATTGTTAACAAAATCGGGTTCAAAAAGTGATTACAAGATTGTAATTTTTCAGGTTTTCGGCGGTTTCCAAGCTCCCGAAACTCAAAAAAAATTGTGCAACTCAACGTTTTTTTGAGATTTTTAATCACAAATTTCCGCTTTTAGGTTTAAATAACACCGAAAATATCCCGAAAATGCACTTTTTAAGGAGCCATTCCCATAAAAAGCCCATTTTCAGGGCAAAAAATTCAAATATTTATACTCTTGCAAGCGGCAAAATAGAGTTTTTTCTCAAAAAATCTCTTCTGCGAGCAGAATCACACTGTCAAAAAGGCCTTTCATAAACTCCTCATCGACAAATTTCGGAGGATTTTCTGACTCACTTTCCAATAAGCAGACCTTCTGCTTCCAACGCTCGACCGCTGCTTTATCGAGCGTCCCGATCTCCCCTGCCTCAGCCGAGCCGAGCCTCGGCAAGCAATCCTCAATCAACCATTTTTCCTTGAACTGCGTTCGCTCATAAGCGTAAATTTCCTCCCACCGACTCTCCTTCAAACGGTCTTCGGGAACTCCCGACCGCAAAAGTAACGCGTAAAGAGACATATCGAAGGAGCGATCCCACACAATATCGGTCAGGATATGGAGGATATATCCCTTTAAATAGTCGGTATCGGTGTCGCATTTGTGAGCATTGTAAAATGCGGCGGCGTTATCTTGCCAGGCATCAAGACTGCTTTCACGAAGGTGTGCCGGCCAACGCAAGGCTTTGGGTGCATGGCCGTCTATATTGACACAATCGGGCACGATGCTTCCGAGATACAGTTTTCCGTCATTTTTTGAACCGTGCTTTACATTATAGTAGTATGCAGTTTTCAAGTGAGTGATCGAGCCGGGCATAAAACCACGTCCTTTCTTCCCGAAGCAGTCATTAACGAATTCAATATAGCAGATGAAGTTAAAAATGTCAATAAATTAAGATGAGTATTGTGAAGAAAAAAGCGAGAATACTGTAGCATTTCAAGGCTTTTCGGCAAGATACGGGGGATTTTTCGGTTCAAAAACCAAACTTCGTTACGGCGCCTCATCATATCAGCCGCAAATCATCAGTGAGCGGCTTGGGCACGAAAGTCCAACCACAACGATGGAGATTTATTCTCACTTATAAAGGAGAATGATTATGTACAAAAAGAGAAAACTGTTTTTAAGCCGAGGTGCGATAACGAAGTATTTATGTAAGGTGGCGGTACAGCGAGAGCTGT
>CAZWLH010000106.1:0-4329 GCA_964634675.1 uncultured Eubacteriales bacterium | reverse complement strand
GACAGTATCAGCACTTGCCCGGCAACAGAAGAAAACATTGACTTCTATGCGGGACAGGGAAAAGAAATCAGGATTGTGACCGGGAACAACGGTCAGGAATTTATTGAAGGTGTCGGTATACCAATAGGGAACTACTTTTCACAGTATGCCGGGAACTTCTATCTGACGGAATTTGACCACTGGATGAAAGAGGTCAAGCACGTCAAACACTATTACAGGTACATGGATGATATTTGTATTTTTGCATCATCCAAAGAAGAACTACACCATTTACTTCAAGAAATTGAAGAATATTTGAACATGAAGTTGAACTTACGTCTGAAAGGTAACTATCAAATATTTCCTTCATTCATCAGAGGTGTTGACTTTGTTGGGTACAGGATTTTCAAAGATTATACATTGCTTAGAAAGTCCACTTGTCAGCAGTTCAAACAGAAGATGACCGCAATCAGGAAGAAGATTGAAAGCGGTCAGGAAATGAACTATTCAGAATGGTGTTCAATCAATTCATATAAGGGTTGGTTGAAGCATTGTGACAGTTACCGATTGACTGAAAAATATATTGTGCCTATTCAGCCTCATGCTGATGAATATTATAAAAACCATATCAAGGCAAAAAAGAAAAAGAAAGGTGGTAAGAACCATGCAGCAGTACGGAAAAGTGAGAAGTACGCAACAGCCTGAAACACAGGTCATTGATGAACACAGTGTTTGGGTTGCAGAAAACATCACCCCGGTAAGTGAACCGGGAACTGACGAACAGGAAGGGTTTGAAGGTTATGAATATGACCTTACCCAGTACACCAAGGATGAATACATCAAGATGATTGATGACAAGAACGCAACCTTGGAAACACAGGTTACTGACACGCAGCTTGCATTGTGTGAAGTCTATGAAATGTTGGCATAGGAAGGGGTGAATAATCATGGCAAAAGTTTATGCTGACCTTATCCGCAAGGGATTGAAAACGATTGATGACGTGCCGGACAAACTCAAAGATGAAGTTCAGGCAATCTTGGACAGTGATAACTGATGCTTAGTCAGATTATCATAAAAATACTATTCAGAAAGGATGTGGGTGAAATGGCAGTAGTTTATGCAACTTTGATTGTCAAGGGTAAGAAATCCTATGAGGATGTACCTGACAGAATCAAGGAACAGGTCAAAGAAATCCTGAATGATTTGGACTGTTCTGACCTTGTTACTGAATAATACAAGGAAATTATCAAGCACACTAAAACAACCGCTATATGACGATTATATGAGGTCATAGGCGGTTGTTTTGCGTGTAGAAAGTAGGTGAAAACATGACTGTTGAGTTAGCAACAATCATTTCCGTCATTTCAGTAGGGTTTGCGATTTGTTCAGGTATTTTCAGCATGAAACGCAGCAAGACCGCAGATGACAAGAAGGAAGCAACGGAAATGACCACAGTGATTGTGAAGTTGGAGAACATCAGCAAGGACACCGGGGAAATCAAAAATGATATGAAAAGTGTCAAGGATGAAGTCAAGCACAACACTGAAAAAATTATCAGACTTGATGAAAGCCTGAAATCTGCATGGAAAGCAATCAACCGATTACAGGAAGGGGCTGATTCCCATGTTGAGTGAAAGGGAAGTCAAGCAGTTGGAACGCAAAGACCGCATTGAAGCGGTCTTGCACCACAGGAAAATGCGAAAAATTGAACTGAAAGCCCAAAAGAAGAAACACAGTAATTCAATGGTTTGGGTTTGGGAGTTTTCAAAGAAACTGGTGCTGATTTGTTCAGCACTATACATTTTCAGTTTCTTTTATTCGTGCGTTGTTATGTGGAAGTTCTTTGATTTCACATACCTTGGCACATTCATTGAACAGGCAAGTGACATTTTGAAAACGTGCGTATTTGGTTACTTCGTCAAAGCGGGTGTTGAAAATGTGTTCAAGATTGCGGGTTCAAAGTTGAACAAAGGGACTGAACAGGATGATGCGGGTGCATTGATAGCACCTGACGGTGAAGAAAGTGAGGAATAACAACATGAAGAATAAGTTGACAAGCAGAAAATTTTGGTTAAGTACCGCAGCATTTCTTGGTTCGATTGCGGTCAGTGTTTCAGGTATTCAGACCGGGAATGAAACAGTAACAACTATTGGTGTTGTATGTGGTGTGTTAAGTGCTGCAATCTATGCAGCTTGTGAAGCATACGTTGATGCAGCACACAAAGATGAAAGTGAAGGTGAATAATATGAACATCATTGAAAAAATCATCAGCATTGCAAAGGCTGAAATTGGTACTTGCGAACCAACAGGTGATGACAAGTATATCAAGGTTTACAATGCACTTTCAGGTGCGGGGTTCAATATGGCGGTTGCGTGGTGTGCAATCTTTGTTACTTGGGTGATGTATACTGCCGGGGTTGCAAAGTCCATTGTTCCATACTTTGCATCATGTGATGTTGGTATGAACTGGTTCAAGAAAAAAGGACTTTGGAAAAATGCCAAGGCTTGGGGTGGTAACTACACACCAAAGGTTGGTGATGTGATTTTCTTTTCCGGCACGTACAATCAGAATGACAGTACACACGTGGGTATTGTAACAGGTGTGTCCGGGAACACAGTACACACGATTGAAGGAAACACGTCTGATGCAGTACATGAAAGAAGTTATGCACTGGATAACAAATACATCCTTGGTTATGGTTGCCCTGAATATGGTGTTGAAGTGGTGACAGAGCAGTCAAGCCCAACTTCCGGGTATGATACATACACAGTGAAGAAGGGTGACACACTTTGGGGTATTGCTACAAAGTACCTTGGTAACGGTGCTAAGTACAAAGAGATTATGACCCTGAACAGTTTGACCAGTACAACCATTCACACAGGTCTTGTCCTGATGATTCCGGGAACAAATAAAAAGGCTGAAAGTGCTGCATCCGCAACCCAGTCCTACAAGGTGGTGCGTGGTGATTCCCTTTGGAAGATTGCACAGAATGTACTTGGTGACGGTTCACGTTACAAGGAAATTATGCAGCTTTCCGGCATCAGTTCCACAACGATTCATGTGGGTCAGGTGCTTACTGTTCCTGAAAAATAGAAGTTCATTTTTGTTCAATGTGCATGAGAACTGAACTTCTTACTTGTTGCTTACAAATTAACAGAAAAGTCTTGATTTTTGGGGGTTCGTACTTATCTAAGAGATAATTCCAAACAGAATACAAATTTTAACAAAAGCCCTCAAAGCCTTGTGTTTTGGGGGTTTTCTTTTGCCTCCAATTTAAAAATAGGCTTTTCGGATAGTAGATATATTATAGACACAGTGGACGTAAAGCATCTGCGGCACGGGATTGGTCTGATGGTAAGAAAGGCGTGAGGAATATATGCATTTTACCGATTAATATATATGGACAAGCTGCCGATATAAAAAATAGTAAAGTACGTTGACTTAATTCAGGGATTGGAGGTATCTACATGGAAGTAGGAGCAATGACAAACAGCGCAAATGCAGCGGCGAATACATATGTTGCAAAAGAGTCAAAACGGACAGATGAAGCAAAGCGGGCAGATGAGACCAAGAAATATGGTGTGACCGGTAAAACAATAGGTCAGCCGAAGCTGAGCGAGAAAGCAAAGAAGTACTATGAGGAATTAAAGTCAAAATATAAAAATATGGACTTTATTCTCGTGAGCCGTGACATGAAGGAAACAGCTAAGGCAAATGCGGCAAGCTATGCGAACGCGCAGAACATGGTCGTTCTCATTGACGAAGATAAGATTGAACGGATGGCAGAAGATGAGCAGTACCGCAAGCAGTATGAAGGAATTATTGCATCAGCGCAGAATAAATTGCCGGAATTGAAGCAGTCTATCGGAAATCTTTCGAATGTAAAAGGCTTCGGAATGCAGGTAAATGATAATGGCGCAGCATCTTTCTTTGCAGTGATGAACAAGTCTTTTGACAGTCAGGCAGAGCGACTTGAGAAAAAACAAGCAGAAAAGAAAGCTGCAGAGAAGAAAGCCGAGAAGAAAGAACGTGAAGAACGTCTGGAAGAGAAACGGGCAGAGAAGAAAGAAGCGCAAGACGTTGTAATAACTGCTAATTCTATTGAAGAACTTACAAAGAAAATTGAGGAATACAATTATCAATATAGGGCTGATACTATAAAAACCGATGCAGAGAAGGCTGTTGGAACGTTTATTGATTTCCGCGGATAAAATTCGGATTTTGTATCATAATGGGAGTTTAAATGAGGTTGCCGCATATCAAAAAATTGATGTGGTTGCCTCTTTTTTTATTTCATAGGAAAGAGCTTGTTGAATTAACGCATGAAAGTGACTGACTTTCCTATGA
>CAZWLH010000105.1:0-4365 GCA_964634675.1 uncultured Eubacteriales bacterium | reverse complement strand
CGGGAACAGTCCCAAGTTTACTGTCGGATATTGCACCTTCCCAAAATGAATCCAAAGAATCCTCATTTTTAAGGCCGGGAATTAAAGATTTTATTTTATCCATCGTTTGTATTGGGTTTCTGTAAAGCTGCACTCCGTCTTTGATTTCAAGTACATCAAATTCCGCACCATCGGCTTTTAATCTATCACGAGTTGTCTGTATAGAGTTTACACCTATATCACAATGTATAAATTTTCTGTTTAGCTTGTTAGCAACGGCAGCAGTTACGCCACTTCCGCCAAAGAAATCAGCTACTACCATATTTTCGTTAGATGATGATTTTATAATTCTATCAAGAAGAGAGGTTGGCTTTTGAGTAGCATAATCAACCTTTTCGTCTGAGGTTGGTTGTTGTTGGAATGACATTATATCATTCCACACATCACCAAAAGGCTTACCTTTAGCTTCAACTTCATCTCTGTATCTTGTAGTTCCGTGTGCAACCATATAATGCCGCCCATTTTCATCTACTCGGTTAAAAGAGTCCAAATACTCTTTAGTATGTGGTTGTCTGAGTTTATTAAAAATTCTATCATCAGATTTTGAATAATATAAAATAGTATCGTGTCCTCTTACCCAATTAGGTGCTAATGTCTTGAATCCAGAAAGAACAGATATATCCCATATAATCTCTCGTTGAAAGTTATCTTCCCCAAAGACTTCATCCAATAAAACTTTAACATAATGTATCATATGCCAATCAAGATGAACATAAATTGAAGCCGTTTCACTCATTATAGATTTTATTGCCATTAAATTTTCGTACATCCAATTAAGATATTTTTCTTTATCCCATACATCGCCGTACATCTTTTCTTCAAAGGCTTTCAGTTCTTCAATGTCAAGCTCTTGTTCCGCTTGTGCAATTGCTTCAGCAACTTTAGGATTGCGGCGAATATATACCTTCTTTGCGTAATCTGCTCCACTTGCAAACGGAGGGTCGATATAAACAAGGTCAACTTGTATTCCTTGTTCTTTTAAATAAGCACAAGCGGATACACATTCTCCACGAATAACCATATTTCCGTCAGCATTTTTGCCGACAGTTTCCTGCTTCTCCATTTCGTATAAAGGCATACCACGCTGAATTGTCATAGAAACTTCATCAGCACCTTTATATTTTAATATTCTATTGAAATTTGATAAAACCGCTTGTCCTTCGATTGGCTCCGGTATAAACGGCACATATTTAATCGGCATTATGATTTACCTCCGTATTTTATCTAAAAAATGCACATATCTTTTTGTGTGTTAAGGAAAGAATTTCACTTATAGGCATAGAGTCTTCGATATACAGATATTCAAATCTGTCATATCCGAAAGCAGAATTATTTTGTTTCATAAATTCCGTTTCAACAAAAGTTCTTCTATCCTTAAAATCAGGATTATTAGCATATATTTTACCTTTTGTTTCAACAATAATAACTTTGTGAATTTTACCGAATTTTCTCTTAATTATTAAAAAGTCAGGTGTATATAGTCCGATATATCTCCACTTGTTATTATCCTTTTTATAGCATTTAATCTTAAATTCGGTTAGCCCTCTATCACCGTTGTAGTACATTTCCAAGTCAAGAGCTTTGGTGGATTCAAGTGCCAAAGCTTCCTCTAAAAATAACTTTTCAAAATCGCTATCTGTATGATACGGCAGATAATGGAATGAATTATTTTTACAAGGATGGGAACAGAGTTGTTTATCCAGCAAATTCAAAATATCTGTATTATTCATCGCCTTTGCCATTTCATACATCTTTTGAGTTTCTTTGTTTGGCTTCAGCTTTCCTTTATCATCCGCAATAATTCTATCAACCATTTCCGCATCAGGATAGTAATGCTCCGGCGTATCAGTTTGTATTTCTGTTGTGAAGTTTGATATATTTAACAAATTCGCTTCTTCAGGGATAATTTCTTCTTTAGTTGAAAACTCGCATTTATCACAAAAAGCCTTACGGATATTTGCTTCAATCAAATCAAGATTGTATTTTGAGCTGTAATATCGGCTATCATCTTTATCGTATGTGATTTTATCAAATATAACTTTTAGCTCATTTTCATACTGTAACAGTTCTTGCATTGTAAGCGTACCAAAACTGTTTTTTGTTATTTTATATAGCCAAGTATTAAATGTTGCAGACTTATCTCCACGCTCAATATCATCAACCACAGTTTCCTGTGTCTGCATTGTAAAATCTGTTGTCCTTATAATAGATGCCGCTTTTTCTGCTTTGTCAGCAGAAGTTTCAATACTTTTTTTTGCATCAGCAGGTTCTACAACTAATGTTTCATAATTGATTTTTAATTGATAAAAGTCAACTTTTGGTAGTTTAAGATATTCTGTTCGGTCATATCTTTTTAATGTTTTTTTATCATTATTTGCTTCGAAAAATTCTTTAAGCGAAATATGATGTTGTTGTTCAAGCTGAGTATTAAGTTTTTCTGCATTTGTATTGTTTAAGTAAATAAGTGCGGTTTCAGGATTGCCTTTTACCACTTGTCGCAAGCAACGGCACGAAGTTTGCAAAACCATGTTTTTAGGACAATCGCCCTCTTGCGATAGAATGATACCCGTAAGGCTTTTGCAGTCCCAACCTTCTTTACCTATCTGCACCAATAAAACAATTCTTATCTTAGAAATTGCTTTATCTAAAATATCAAATTGCATTTGACTATCAGCTACTTGCGGATACTGCTTATTACCTTTGTGAAATTTCAAAATAACATCCGCTGAAAGTCCATATTCTGCAACAACTCTTGACACCAACGGATATACCATTTCTTCAAGTTTTTCGATTGTTCCGCAGTAAATACCGAGCTTTGCCACAGTTCCATCGTCATATACGGTGTCTTTATATGTATCAAGAAATTCTCTAACACCTTTTTCAATTATTACAGAGCTATCTGCAATTTCTGCAATTTTAACAACAGGGCGTTTTAAGAAATTACCGACACCCTCAATAAGAGGATAGTAATACACAATATTTGTGATTTCTGCCGTACCTACTGATAAACCATCTGTAGCTTTAATTTTCTCTGCTTTCTTCAAATATGGAGTTCCTGAAAAGCCAATTACAGAATTGACTGTTTTGTTTTCTGCCCATTTATTAACAACGGCACGAAGTTTTATTTCATCACTAACTGCGTGATGTACTTCATCAATGAATATTGATAAAGACGGGAGCTTACCGATTAAATTTCTTAATTCATTAGCTTGTCTGTCTTTCTCGTCATCACTTTCCTCAAAAAGTGAAATTTGTCCGTTTTTTTCTTGAATACGGTCAAGAATTACTTTCTCCGCATTTGTAACTGCCACCAAACCAAAAAGCTCTGATAATGGTTGATGATTAGCAATTTTTTGAACATTTGGATTTTTAGTTTTATTTGATTTATTTGCAGTTTTACTTTGGTCTAATACTTCAAACGATATAGCTCTTTTAATTTCTGTTGCAGATGGCTCAGGAATAATCCAAGACGGATTAAAATTTTGTATTGTTTTTAAGCTCGGAACAACAGATAATTTCAAGCCTGAAGGAGCAAATATAATAAAGTTATGAGCAAATGCGGTATTGTGTGGCTCGTTCTTTGCAAAGTATAAATCAAGATATATAAAAGCTGCCATCAAATATGTTTTTCCAGCACCCATAGGCAAACTGAAAAGATAGTCAGCATATGAAACACCATAAAACGCTTCTTTGAAAAAATCATAATAATTTATGCTATCAGGATTTTTCTTGATTTCCTTTTCCAATTTAGCAGAAACTGGTTCGCCTTTGTCATTTTTCATACAAGCATATTCATACAAGGCAGCAGCTTCGGGATGTGATACAAGATAATTCCTTGTGTTTTCCGAAACTTCGATTTCAGCTAAATCTAATGTATTAAAATAACCATCACAAAATAATTTTTCAAGCGGTTTACATTCGCAAGCAATCTTTAGAAACAAATATGTTTTTATTGCTTCTATCTGTGCATCACGCATTTCGCCCGTTTTAATTATATAGTCAATCAATGTTGTTATCGTGCAATCAGGAGCAGATAACCATTGATTTCTCTTGTTTTCTATCATTTTATAGAACATATTTGTTCCTCCATAATATTGTTGTCCAAGTATGCCGTAAGTTGTACGGACAGATTCTATTTATCAAGTAATTTTTTCGCCCTTGCTTGTATCTGCTTTTCAAGCATTTTCAAGCGTTTATCAGGCAAGTTATATCTTGAATTTTTCTTAAACTTAAATTCAAGCAGTTTTCTAAGTCCATCACGATGTTTTTGTGTAAGAACAGTTTTAGCAGTTCCTATAAAGTCATCATATACGCAAGGAAGCAATG
>CAZWLH010000104.1:0-4385 GCA_964634675.1 uncultured Eubacteriales bacterium | reverse complement strand
GAAATATCACCCAAAAGCGCTCCGAAAACATCGGTACTTTGTAGATATCGCAAAGACAGTCGCAATGGAACCAGCGGGTATAAATAAGCTTTTGGCGAGGTAGCTTTTTGTCGATTATCTCAACATTCACCTCGGCTTCGGCCAAGACCTCATCCTTTTTTCGTGATGTCAGCCGAAGCTTTATTTTATAGCTTCCGGCCTTTAAGGTCTTTTCGTCCTCGTTGACGGTGAGCCACGCAAACTTCCACGAGTCGGCGGAGGCGCTGAATTTGCAATTATCGCTATCGAAATAAAGCTTTTCCCACGGATAATTCTTGGTCTCTACCTTGGAGTTCACGGTCTTTGGATACAAAATATCATAAAAAAGTCCCAGGCGGTAGTTTTCGCTGAGCTTTACTTCAAACGGCTGACTGACGGGGACTGTGCCCTCGGAGTACACCGATATCGGCAGCTCGCTTTCGATTTTGAGATTGAATGGCACAGCCAGTGTTCCGTCCTCAGTGGCAAGCTTGAATCCGAGTTGGAAAGACAGCGGTTCGTTTTTTAAGGCTGAAAAGCCCGACCTTTGCGAGTCACGAGGATCGACCTCCGGAAACGCCTTGTAAAGTGAGCTTAACACTGCGACATTTACAGTTGACATAAGATGTCTCCTTTCGGTTTTTGCTTTAATTATACCCGTGTGAACCAATGCGGTAAAGTGACAGATATGCCGAAAAATATGACAATATTGCTGTTTTGTAATTGCAGTAAAATCCTTCGGGCGCCGATTTTACTTGAAAATTCGGTAAATCCCGGAATTTTTATATTGACAAACCGAACGGTTATGATAAAATTATTAAGATGTATTTTACCGAAATGCGAAGCCTTTATAAGGAGGGCAAAATGGCCGATACATACACAACTCAGCGTGTTTCCGACGAATACATATGCGTTAACACCTGCGGTGAACAGGTTTTGGACAACCGTGACTATGACACATTGAGACCCGACGGCCGCATAGATTTCGGAATCCAGTATATCGAAACGGGACGCTGTACCTTTGAGGACAACGGTGAAATAAGGGTGGCCGAGGCCGGAAGCCTCTTGCTTCATTTTCCAAAAGTGCGTCAGCATTACTCCTTCAAAAAAGAGGATAATACCCACCTTTGCTGGGTGCATTTTTCGGGTGTCGCCTGCGAAATGCTCGAGCCGCTGAGAGAAGACCGAACGGTTTTGCTGAAAATTTCGGACACAAAAGAATTCAACCGGATTTTTCATATGATGATAAACACAAGCTATGAGCTGAAGCCCTATTATGAGACCGTCAGACGCGGCTTTCTGCTTGCCGTGCTGGGAATAATCCTGCGTGACAAGGACGGGCGAGCCCGTTCGAAAAGCGGTCACCCTAACGGCGGACTCGAAAAGGTCATCAGCTATATCAACATCAACTTTTACAGTCCGATCGACCTTGAAAAATATGCCGCAATGTGCTTTGTCAGCAAGAGCCGTTTTTTGCATATGTTTAAGGAATACACGGGCCTTTCGCCCTACCGTTATCAGCTCAACGTGCGTATGGAGCGTGCGGCAGAGCTGCTCACCTATACCTCTATGAGCGTTTCCGAATGCTCGGCGGCGGTAGGCTTCAAGGATCATTCCTACTTTTGCAGGATATTCAAAAAATACAAAGGCCAAACTCCGATGCTTTACCGAAAGCAACAGCAATAGCCTTAAGGAAGGACTTTTTACAATGGGAAAAATTCAAGCACCCAACTATAATCGCACCAAGCGTGCCTGCTACACGGCATACTTCACCATGTCGTCGATATTCTGCCTGCCGCCGCTTCTTTTTGTCACTTTACGCGATATGTATGACATTTCTTACACCCTGCTCGGCACACTCGTTCTCGTAAACTTCTGCACTCAGTTTGCGATCGACATAATATTCACCTGTTTTTCAAAATATTTCAACGTTGCCAAGGTCGTAAGAGTAATGCCGCTCATCACCTCGGCCGGACTGCTCATATACGCACTTGTGCCGACCCTGTTTCCGTCGCTCGCCTTCCCCGGCCTTGTGGTCGGAACGGTGGTATTCTCGGTGGCATCGGGACTGTCCGAGGTACTTTTGAGTCCGGTTATCGCCGCCATTCCCTCAAAAACACCTCAAAGGGATATGAGCATGCTCCATTCGCTTTATGCCTTCGGAGTTTTCTCGGTAGTCACCTTCAGCACCTTATTTTTGAAGCTTTTCGGCCGTGAAAATTGGATGTATCTGACCCTTTTTCTTGCCGCACTTCCGATAATCGCTTCGGCAATGTTTATGCTTTCGCCGATTCCGCCCATGGACACCCAAGCCGCCGCAAAAAGCTCATCGTCAAAGCATAAGACAATAGGCTTGGCGCTTTGCTTCGGATGTATTTTCTTCGGAAGCTGTGCCGAAAACGTTATGTCCAACTGGATCTCGAGCTATATGGAGACCGCTTTGGGCATCGACAAGGCCGTCGGCGATATACTCGGCGTTGCGATGTTTGCGGTTTTACTCGGCATTGCACGTATTTCCTATGCGAAATTCGGCAAAAGAATCGAACCCGTTCTGACGGTCGGAATGTTATGTGCGTTTTTGTGCTATCTCGTTGCCGGACTTTCGCAAAGCACGGTCGCGGCGTTTTTTGCCTGCGTTATGACGGGACTTTTCACGTCGATGCTTTGGCCGGGAACCCTTATTTTAATGGAGGATAAAATCCCCAATGTGGGTGTTGCCGCCTATGCGCTTATGGCGGCAGGCGGAGATTTCGGTGCATCGGTCGCTCCTCAGCTTATGGGCATCGTCACCGACAAGATTGCATCAAGCGGCTTCGCCGCAAGAATGGGCACTGCTTTGGGACTTTCGGCCGAGCAGATCGGTTTAAAGTCGGGTATGCTTGTCAGTGCCGTTTTTCCGGCACTCGGCACCGTGCTTTTGATATTTATCGTAAAATATTTCAAAAAGCATAAAAGCCTTTGAAAATCGCCTTGATTTGTCGGCGGCAGGGCGAAATTTGAGTAAAATTTGAAGATATTCGGCAATAAATGTTGAAATTTTCCGCCCGGTGGTATATACTTTTATCAAAAAATTATATTTGGAGGATTTAAAAATGTATTCGGATATTTTGGATACCGTAGGATTTGTAAGCTCCTATGACCCCGAAGTCGGCGAAGCTATGGAAAAAGAGCTTCACCGTCAGCAGCAGAACATAGAGCTTATCGCTTCCGAGAACTTCGTTTCACCTGCCGTTATGGCGGCTATGGGCTCTGTTTTGACAAATAAGTATGCCGAGGGATATCCCGGAAAGCGCTATTACGGCGGATGTCAGTATGTCGATATCGTTGAGGATATCGCAAGAGACCGCGCCTGCCGTCTTTTCGGTGCAAAATTTGCCAACGTTCAGCCTCACTCGGGCGCACAGGCAAATCAGGCCGTTTATTTCGCACTGCTTCAGCCCGGTGATACCGTAATGGGTATGAATCTCGCCCACGGCGGACATCTTACCCACGGCTCACCCGTCAACAGCTCGGGCAAGCTTTACAACTTCGTTCCTTACGGTGTCAAAAGCGACGGCTTCATCGACTATGACGAGATGAGAAAGATCGCCGAGGAGTGCAAGCCGAAGCTTATTGTTGCAGGTGCTTCCGCTTATGCACGTGAAATAAAGTTTGACGTTATTGCCGATATCGCAAAATCGGTCGGCGCTTTGTTTATGGTCGATATGGCTCACATTGCCGGTCTTGTTGCCGCAGGACTTCATATCAATCCCTGCCTCTATGCCGACGTTGTCACCACCACCACCCACAAGACCTTAAGAGGTCCCAGAGGCGGTATGATACTCTGCAACGATGAGGAGATCTTCAAGGCCATCAACAAGGCGGTATTCCCCGGCAATCAGGGCGGCCCGCTGATGCACGTCATCGCAGGTAAGGCCGTTTGCTTCGGTGAGGCTCTCAAGCCCGAATTTAAGGAGTATCAGCAGCAGATCGTCAAGAATGCCGATGCTATGGCAAAGTCCCTTGTCGCCGAGGGCATAAATCTGGTTTCGGGCGGAACCGACAACCACCTTATGCTTCTTGACCTTCGCGGAACAGGCGTTACCGGCAAGGAGCTTGAGCATCGCTTAGACGAGGTCAACATCACAGCCAACAAGAACGCCATTCCCGACGATCCCGAAAAGCCGTTTGTAACAAGCGGTGTAAGACTCGGCACTCCCGCTGCCACAACAAGAGGCCTTAAGGAGGACGACTTTACCGAGGTCGGCAAGCTTATCGCTCTTTGCGTTAAGGATTTCGACAACAGGAAAGACGAAATCAAGCAGCGCGTTGCCGCAATCTGCGAAAAACACCCCTTATATAAATAAAATAGTCACAATATTATCAAA
>CAZWLH010000103.1:0-4445 GCA_964634675.1 uncultured Eubacteriales bacterium | reverse complement strand
ACCGAAATATAGTCGTTTATGTCTCCGCCGACGGTCTTATAGGTCGGAACGGGGCCGCAAAACGGCTTGCCCAAAACGACGGCGGCCTCACGTGCGATACCCAAAACGCTTTGGCAGTCGGGACGGTTGGCGGTTATTTTAAAGTCGATTATATAATCGTGGAGTCCGAGTACATCACGCATATCGGTGCCGGGGGCACCTGCATCGGCGTGCAGTATCATAATACCGTTAACGCTTGCGCCCTCATAGTCGTCCTCGGTAACACAAAGCTCTTCACCCGAGCAGAGCATTCCGTTCGAAGCAACACCTCTGAGCTTGCCCTTCTTTATGTGCATACCGTTGGGAAGGTCTGAATCGTGGAGTGCGGCAGGAACGAGGTCTCCGACGTTGACGTTCTGTGCGCCGGTGACGATCTGAACGTCCTCACCCTTGCCGCAGTCGATTTGGCAAATGAACATATGGTCGGAGTCGGGGTGGCGCTCCATAGCGGTGACCTTACCGACAACAACGTTGCGCATAGACTTTCCGAGGTCGATTATTTCCTCAACCTCGAAGCCTGCCATAACCATTTTGTCGCAAAGCTCGGTAACGGGAACGTCTATATCAACATATCTTTTGAGCCAGCTTAAACTTACTTTCATTTAAAGTCCCTCCTTAAAACTGCTTAAGAAAACGAAGGTCGTTTTCGAACAGCAGACGGATATCGCTTATCTTATAGCGTGTGGTGGTGAGGCGGTCAAGACCGATTCCGAAAGCGAAGCCCGAATATTCCTCGGAATCGATTCCGCAAGCCTTCAAGACCCTCGGATGAACCATACCGGCACCGAGTATCTCTATCCAACCGCTGCCCTTGCAAACACGGCAGCCCTTGCCGCGGCATTCCGAGCAGGTGACGTCGACTTCGACCGACGGCTCGGTGAACGGGAAGAAGGAGGGGCGGAACTTAACCTCGGTCTCCTTGCCGTAAATTTCGTGGGCAAACTGCTCCAAAACACCTTTAAGGTCACACATCGTGATGTTTTTGTCAACGACAAGACCCTCTATCTGGTGGAAAACGGGCGAATGGGTCGCATCGACCTCATCTGCACGGTAAACACGGCCAGGGCAGATTATTTTAATGGGAGGCTTTCTTGTCTCCATAGTTCTTATCTGTGCGGCCGAGGTCTGGGTTCTGAGCAAAAGATTTTCGGCAAGATAGAAGGTATCCTGCATATCACGTGCAGGGTGATCCTTCGGTACGTTCAAGGCCTCGAAATTATAGTGGTCGGTCTCGACCTCGGGGCCGTCAACGACATCGAAGCCCATAGATTGGAAAATGTCGATCATATCGTTGAGCACGGTGTTGAGCGGATGAAGTCCGCCCTCGACGGCAGGGGACGACGGCATTGTGATGTCAAGGGTCTCCTCCTTGAGCTTTGCCTCTGCGGCGGCCGATTTAAACTGCTCGGCGGCGGATTGCAGTGCTTCCTCCAAGGTCGCCTTGGCTTTATTGACAAGCTGTCCCATAATGGGACGCTCCTCGGGGCTTAAGCCGCCCATCTGCTTTAAAAGGGCGGTAAGCTCGCCTTTTTTGCCGAGATATTTAATGCGTATCTCATCAATGGCCTTTTCGTCCGATGCGGCAGCTATGGCTGACAGAGCTTCGGACTGAAGCTTTTCAAGCTGTTCTTTCATTTTTCTTCCTCCTTGAATTTACATAAAACAAAAAACTTCGCCCCTAAATTTTAAGGGACGAAGTTCGAAATTTACAAACTCCGCGGTACCACCCGCATTTTTGCATTAGAGCAAACACTCATAAGACTTTTAACGGTGTCTGTCCGTCAGCGCTTACTTGATTTCGGCACTGCCGCTCAAAAGGGAACTTCGCCGTACTTACGGTCGGCACACTTACAGCCAAGGTGCGCCTCTCTGTGGACTTTCCGAACGGTTACTTTACTTTATCACAGCGTTTTAGGGTCAAAATATTCTGTTGCCCGAATATTATACACCTGTTTTCACGCAAATGCAAGTATTTTTTCGAATAACTTGGCTTTATCGTAAATCTTAAAAATCCGCACTGACGATTTTTCGGCGGTGCGGATCGAAGCTCTGTCAAAGCTTATTGAGCTTAATCCTCAATAGCGGCCTTGCGGCTGAAGAGAGGATGTACTACTGCGGGGTCGAATTTCGGCTTGCGGTCATAGGTGTAAAGACCGTTCTGCTCCAGCTCAACGTCGGTGAGCTGAGTATAGCAGAAGCCGAAAACTCTCGGGTTGTCGAGCTGTACATCGTTGAGCCCTTTGAGTCTTTGGAGGAATTCATCCTCGGTTTTAGGCCCATCGCCGTAGCCCCAAGCATTTTCTTCAAGGCTCCAGCCGATTCCGCCGTATTCACTGACGAAGAAGGGCATACCGACCTTGAAGATACCTTTATCGGGGCCGTAATTGACACCGCCCCAAGCGAGATCGGAAAAATCGCCCTTTTCGGTTATGGAGTCTATAAGCTCCTTGAATTTTACGGGATCCTGACGGTAGGTGTGGATATCGACAATGTCGGTCTCAACGTGGAAATATCCGCTCGAATCAATACACGGACGGCTCGGATCGACCGCCTTTGTTGTGCGGTATACAAGCGAAATGATGTCCCTGTACTGATTTTTCGAGGTCTCGTTATAAGGACACCAGCCTACAATAGACGGGTGGTTCATATCACGGCCCATTATTTCGAGCCACTCGGGAAGCATATGATAAATGCCCTCTGCATGGTTGATATCGAGTCCCCAGTTGGGGAATTCGCCCCAAACGATATATCCCTTGCGGTCGGCGTGATAGAGGAAACGCTCCTCAAAGACCTTCTCGTGAAGCCTTGCGCCGTTGAAGCCCATGGCGAGCGAGCGGTCGATGTCGGCGATAAGCTCACTGTCATCGGGAGCGGTATAAATACCGTCGGGATAGAAGCCCTGGTCAAGCACCAAGCGCTGAAATACCGATTTTTCGTTTATCAGGAATTTGCAGCCGTCGAGGCGGAGCGAGCGAAGTCCGAAATAACTGTTGACCGTATCGTCGCCGAAGGTGAGCTTAAGGTCGTAAAGACGGCCGTGGCCGACTTCCCAAAGGTGCTTTTCCGCAAGTGGCAGTGTCACGGTGACGTGTCCGCCGACCGAGTCCATAGAAACACTTGCCATAGAAGCACCCTCATAAAAGGCTTCGGCCTTTAAGGGAGCGACACCGACGGTTTCGACGGTGACGGTCGCGGTGACGGCATCGATGTCGGTGGCTATTTTAAAGTTCTTTATGTATGATTTCGGAGTGAACTCGAGCCAAACGGTTTGCCAAATGCCGGTGGTACGGGTGTAAAGGCAACCGAAGGAAGCATAGGAAGTACACTGCTTTCCACTCGGAATGTCACCCGAGCGGGTGTCGTCTACAGCGTGAACACAAACTGTGTTTTTTCCTGCTTTCAAAGCCTCGGTAATGTCGAATTTGAACGAAATAAAGCCACCCTTATGGCTTCCGACCTTCTGCTCGTTTACAAAAACGTCGCAACTGTAATCGACGGCACCGAAATGCAAAAATACACGGCCAGCGAGCTGTTCCTCGGTAATGTCGATCTCACGCTTATACCAAACGGAGCTCATAAAATCTTTATATTCAACGCCGGAAAGCTTGCTTTCCGGGCAGAAGGGCACATTTATTTTGCCGGACAGAGTGGTGCTGTCCTTGTGAAGTCCTCTTGCTTCGCCACTGTTGCCGTGATCGATCTCAAACTGCCATTCGCCGTTGAGATTCTGCCAACAGTCACGCATAAACTGCGGCTTCGGATGTTCTGCTCTCATCATAAATATCGGTTCCTTTCATAGCACTTAGAAAGCACTTTTTTGTTATTATAACACGCCTAATATTTTAAGTAAAGTATGTAAAAGAATTATTTTGTTAGGAAAACAATTAAAACCGCCGACCGTTGTCGGATTTTCGGTTCTCGGCTTCGCAAAACTTGAAAAGTGCGGTACAGCCGCTCAAAATATCACGGCGGCAGGTCTCAAAATCCCTTGTGTACCAAGGATCCGAAACATCGGACATATCACCCTTAAAGCTCAAAAGCTTAGACACCTTACGGCACGGGTCGCTTCCGATTATCCTCATAATGTTGCGGACGTTGTTGCCGTCCATAGCGACGACATAGTCGTATTTTTCGTAATCCTCGGCTTGAAGCTTTACGGCACGCTTTTGCGAGCAGTCTATCCCCATTTTTTTGAGTATTTCACGAACCGGCGGATAAACGGGGTTGCCGACACCGCCGAATATCTCCTCGGTGCTTGTGGCAGATGAGGCCACACGGTATCGGTCTGAGGCACCGTTTTCTTCGCATATCTTCTTAAAAATAAACTCCGCCATCGGCGAACGGCAAATATTGCCGTGGCAAACGAACATTATATGTGTCATTTTTAACTCCTTAAAACAGGTACT
>CAZWLH010000102.1:0-4579 GCA_964634675.1 uncultured Eubacteriales bacterium | reverse complement strand
CGGCAATTCCGATGAGATTAAGAACCGTATCGGTCAGATAAGAAATCAGATCGAGACCACTACCTCCGACTTCGACCGTGAGAAGCTTCAGGAAAGACTTGCAAAGCTTTCGGGCGGTGTGGCCGTCATTAAGGTCGGTGCCGCAACCGAAATAGAGATGAAGGATAAGAAGCTCCGCATCGAGGATGCTCTTGCCGCAACCAAGGCCGCTGTTGAAGAGGGCATCGTTGCAGGCGGCGGTGTTGCTCTTGTTAACTCGATCAACTCGGTCAAGGAGCTTATGGCTACCGCCGAGGGTGATATCAAGACCGGTATTGCTATTGTCCTTGTGGCTTTGGAAGCACCTATACGTCAGATCGCATATAATGCCGGTCTTGAGGGCTCGGTCATTGTCGATAAGATCGTTTCGGCAGGCAAGGCAAACTACGGCTTTGATGCATACAACGAGGTTTACACCGATATGCTCGAGGCAGGTATAGTCGATCCTACCAAAGTCACCCGTTCCGCATTGCAGAACGCCGCTTCGGTCGCTTCGATGGTTCTTACCACCGAATCAATAGTAGCCGACAAGAAGGATCCCAAGGCCGATGCCGCAGCTGCAGCCGCAGCAGCAGGTGCCGCCGGCGGAATGTATTGATGAATTTTCGATATAAGCATAAGGCTTGATTCATTTGAGCGATCGCCATCTCGGCGGTCGCTCTTTTTAAATTTGCGGACACTATATATTGTGTTTTCAAAAAATCGCCGATACCTTAAAATGTATGGTTTTATGGCTTGATTTGGCAGAAAATCGGGTGTTGCCGATAAAAACTCACAAGCACTGTGATGAAAACGTCACAATATATTGTGTTTGGAAAAATAATAACGCACAAAATATGTAAATTGGTATTGACATATGATGATTAGTTTGCTACAATAGACAAAGTCAAACGAAAATTTAAGGGGGAAGGGAATTGAAAATCATAAAGCGTAACGGTTCAGAGGCTATTTTCGAGCCGAAAAAGATCGAGAACGCCGTTACCAAAGCCAACATTGCCGCAGACGGAAAGCCTGAGCTTATTCCCGAGCAGATCCACGCCATAGCGGCTATTATCGAAAATTATTGTTCCGATATGGGCAGAGCACTTTCGGTTGAGGAAATTCAGGAGCTTGTTGAGACACAGCTTATGAAGCACGGTGCTTATGAAACCGCAAAGCGCTATATCCGTTACCGTTATACCCGAAATATGGTGCGTGCCTCGAATACCACCGACGATAAGATCCTTTCGCTTATCGAGTGCAACAATGAAGAGGCAAAGCAGGAAAATTCCAATAAAAATCCCACCGTTAACAGTGTTCAGCGTGACTATATGGCGGGTGAGGTCAGCCGTGATATAACCGAGCGCATACTTTTGCCCGAGGAGATCGTCAAGGCTCACCGAGAGGGAATAATCCATTTCCATGACAGTGACTATTATGCTCAGCATATGCACAACTGCGATCTTGTCAATCTTGAGGATATGCTTCAGAACGGCACGGTCATAAGCGGAACTATGATTGAAAAGCCGCACAGCTTTTCGACCGCCTGCAACATTTCGACACAGATAATCGCACAGGTCGCCTCCAATCAGTACGGCGGACAGAGCATAAGCCTTACTCATTTGGCACCGTTTGTTCAAATATCACGCGAAAAGATCCGCAGAGAGGTCACCGAGGAGCTGAAATATGCCGAGTGCGACGTACCCGAGGAAAAGGTTTCGGAAATTGTCGAAAAGCGCTTGAGAGCCGAGGTCAACAGGGGAGTTCAGACCTTACAGTATCAGGTCGTTACGCTTCTCACGACAAACGGCCAGGCTCCCTTTATTACCATATTTATGTACCTCGGTGAGGCACGCAGTGAGCAGGAAAAAAAGGATCTTGCACTGATAATCGAAGAGGTGCTTACTCAGCGTCTCCAGGGTGTCAAGAACGAGGCCGGAGTTTATGTTACTCCCGCATTTCCCAAGCTCATTTATGTTCTTGAGGACGATAACATCACCGAAAATTCGCCTTATTGGTATCTGACCGAGCTTGCGGCAAGATGTACCGCAAAGCGAATGGTTCCCGACTATATATCGGAAAAAATAATGCTTCAGCTTAAGGTTGATCAAAACGGCAACGGTAACTGCTATACCTGTATGGGCTGCCGAAGCTTTTTGACACCTTATGTTGATGAAAACGGTAAGCCCAAGTATTACGGACGGTTTAATCAGGGCGTGGTCACACTCAACCTTGTCGACGTTGCCTGTACCGCCTGTGTCGAGGGCAGAAACGAGGAAAAATTCTGGGAGGTATTGGACGAGCGGCTTGAGCTTTGCCATAAGGCCTTGCAGTGCCGTCACGAACGCCTCGAAGGAACGCTTTCCGATGCCGCGCCTATCCTTTGGCAGTACGGTGCACTTTCGAGACTCAAAAAGGGTGAGCCGATAGATAAGCTGCTCCACGGAGGCTATTCCACGATTTCGCTCGGATACGCCGGACTTTGGGAATGTGTTTATCACGTTACGGGACGTAAGCTGACCGAACCCGAGGGCGAAGCCTTCGGCATAAAGGTTATGCAGAAGCTCAACGATGCCTGCCTTCGCTGGAAGGATGCCGAGAATATCCATTATTCTCTTTACGGCACTCCGCTTGAGTCGACTACCTATAAATTCGCCAAGAATTTGCAGAAGCGCTTCGGTATGATACCGGGTGTTACCGACCGCAACTATATTACAAATTCCTACCATGTTCACGTTACCGAGAATATCGATGCCTTTAAGAAGCTTGAGCTTGAATCCAAGTTCCAGGCATTGTCTCCCGGCGGTGCGATCTCGTATGTTGAGGTTCCCAATATGCAGGACAACATCGAGGCGGTCTTGCAGGTTATGAAGTTCATTTACGACAACATTATGTACGCCGAGCTGAACACCAAGTCGGACTATTGTCAGGAATGCGGCTTTGACGGCGAAATAAGGATCGTTAAGGATGATGACGGCAAGCTTATTTGGGAGTGTCCCAAATGCGGAAACCGCGATCAGAATAAAATGAATGTCGCGCGCCGCACCTGCGGTTATATCGGCACTCAGTATTGGAATCAGGGCAGAACACAGGAAATTAAAGAAAGAGTTTTGCATCTTTGATATTGCTTCGGCGGCCGCAAAGTATCGGCCGCCGTTTTTTAAAAGCGGGTATTGCATTATTTTAAAGCTTTTCGCATATGTATTGTATAAATCAAAACGGAGCTGATACAATGCAGGTGAGCGAAAAGATAATGTACAAAGATCAAAAGCTTAATATACTCATATTGCAGACCGCAACGGTGGCGGTAATAATGCTTTTTGCCGTCGGAGTACGCATTTTCGGCGGTGATGTGTACGGAAAATTAAGCCGAATGTTTCACGAAAGGTTCGACGATATCACCTTGACGTCCGAGGTTATCGATCCGACCGACCGAAAGGGCGAGGAGTCTGCTTCAGAAGAAGCTGAAGAAAATGACGGTGTCTTGTCCGACGAAGAATACGATACCGAGCTTGATGAAGGTATCGAGGGCAATATTACCGAAGAGACTGCCGAATATAAGGGCGCGCAAAGCTCTGCGGTAGCCGGCAGGGTCAACTGCTTTATGTGGCCGGTGAACGGCAGGGTGACCTCGCACTACGGAGGGCGTATTCACCCGATCACGGGAAAATATACCGTGCATAACGGACTTGATATTGCGGCCGATACGGGAACCGAAATAGCGGCGGCTTTTGACGGAACGGTCACGGCAGCAGGGTACAGTGAGTCTTACGGTTACTATATAATGCTTGCTCACGGTGACAGTGTAAAAACGCTTTATGCCCATTGCAGCAAGCTTTTGCTGTCCGAGGGCGACAGTGTCAAAAAAGGAGATACGCTGGCATTGGTCGGCAGTACGGGACGCTCGACCGGACCGCACGTGCATTTTGAGGTAAGGGTAGGGTCGTACCGAGTTGATCCGGAATGGCTTTTGAGCGATGTGGTTGAAGTATGAGCTTTGAAATATTCGGAGTTAAATTTAAAATATCGGTGATATTTGCGGTTATTACGGCTTTTTTGCTTGTCACCGATAAAACAGGACTGATGTCGGCATCACTGATTGCGGTGCTTGTTCACGAATCGGGGCATTTGACCGCGATGAATCTTGCGAAATGCGCTCCCGGCTCGGTTGAGCTTTGTGCAGGTGGAATTTTGATCACGGGAAATGCCGCATGTACTGCTAAGGACAGTGTGATGATCGCACTGTCGGGTCCCTTTGCCAATTTTCTTTGCTGTGCCGTTCTGTTTTGCTCGGCAAAGCTCAGTGACACTAACACCGCCTATGCATTTTCAGCGGTTCAGCTTTTGGTCGGTGCTGTAAACATACTTCCTATAAAGGGTTTGGACGGCGGAAGTGTGCTGAAAATAATACTGTCGCATTTTCCGAAATACAACTCGGCACTTGTGCTTAAAGCGGTATCGTTTTTTACTGCGGCGGCATTAACGGTCATAGGTACCGCGGTGGCTGTGAAAAATGTTTCAAATCCGTCATTGCTTTTATTGGGAATTTATCTTATAATAA
>CAZWLH010000101.1:0-4622 GCA_964634675.1 uncultured Eubacteriales bacterium | reverse complement strand
AAAACAAAGATTTTATGCGGACGAAACTGCCAAACGGTCTTAAATTTTCGAGTCATGTCCGTTATGACCACTTCGATACGTCTCCATATACAGTTGCGTCGGCAACGTATTATATTATAACGGATAATATCGGCTTTGTCAACACTTTTTTCCTCAAAACCTGCATTTTCATCAAAGCATATCTAAATCATCGTACTGACGGCGCAATAAAAAGCAGGCAGTTCTTCACTGAAATCGAACAAAAACCAGCCGTTATCGGTTTTTATTGCCGCTAACCTATGATAATACGTTTCCTTATCCTCATCACCCTTCACGGTAACGCTGAAAAGAACACGGTATACCTTCTCGACCTCGACGTTATTGAAATTGTCGGAAAAATCATTTAATTTGTCGGCATAATAATAACGGTTAAAGGACGGAACAAACTCAATATCCTCGATGTTATAGCTGATCTTAATATTTTCGCCAAAAGCCTTATCCATTGCGCGGCTGCGCTTTTTATAGGTTGAACGTGCGCTTGAAGATATTCTTGAATATTCGTCTTCAAGCTCTTCGGGAACAGTTTTTTCCAAAGCATCCTCATCGCCGAGGTATATCGCATCGACAAAGCGATCGATACTCTTGTCAATATTATTGAAAGAGGTGTAATAATTTATAACGCAAAAGGACACCGCGGAAACTATCAACACCGCAACCAAAGCAAGTGCCAATATCTTCTTGAGATGCTTTTTCTTAGGCCTCTCCCCTGCCTTTTCGGGGGCGGTTTTATCGGATTCGCACCGGTTTATCACAGAGCTCTGCTCAGCAGTTGCAACAGCGGCACTATCCTGCACATTATCGGCAGGCGAAGCTTCAACTTGAGCACCGCAGACATAACAGAAGGCCGCACCGGGAATAACAGAGCTACCGCATTTTGCACAGAACTTTGCCATTTTACTCATACTTTCAAAAAAGCCCGTGAAAAGCTTTCCACGGGCAGTTGCAACACATCAATTAAATCAGAACAAATCGCCGAAGCTGGAAGCAGAATAATCAATATCGGCCTTTGCAATGCACTCCAAAACATACCAATCACCGTCGATCTTTACAACGGTGAAAGAAGCATCTTCGGTGTCTTCGTCATCGTCACCTTCAATGGTGAGCTCAAGTTCGAGCTCATAAGCTTCGGTAACGGTCTTCTTGGAAATACCGAACAGCTTGAGTGCGGTACGAATATCATCAAGATCGTCCTCGTCGTACTCTTCAGCCTCGGTTATCTTATAGTCAACCTTTACATTCTTACCGAATTCCTCTTCAAGCTCTTCTTCAAAATCCTTAAAGTTGGATTTGAATTCCTTCTTGTCGGTAGCATCATCGCTCATTTTCTTCCATATCTTATCGGGATAGCTTGCACGGTATGAGTCAAAATCACCCGAGAAGGTGGCATCGAAGTAATTGTCGAGTGCGGTCTTATAGCTGCTTCCGAGCAGAGTGCAAAGAAGAACAATGATAAGAACTATCGCAACAACGGCACCTGCACCGATACCGATGGAAATATTTCTGAACTTGGAATCGGCTTTGAACCTTGCCAAAAATCCGTCGAGCTTTTCCTTCAAAACGTCGAAGAAGTTAGAAGTCTTGGCGGCAACGGTGTCGTTGGCATCGGGCTGAGCGGCCGGCTGTGCCTCGGGAGAAAGATTGCATCCGCAGTTGGAACATACCACGGCTTCGTCTTGAAGCTCGGTGCCGCAATTTCCGCAAAATTTACTCATAATAATACCTCCGAAAAGTTATTTTGTTAATTAAATATTAACATATGTGCAACAATATGTCAAGATATATTGTCAAAATATGACATATTTTGTCGCTTAAAATTAACCGAAAATTGTGATTTTAATAGGCATCGGCCGAGAAATCGTCATCGAAATCGAAATCATAATCATAGTCGTAACCGAAATCGAAATCCGAATCATAGTCATAATCAAAATCGAAATCCGAATCATAGTCATAATCAAAATCGAAATCGCTGTCGTAGCCATTGCCGAAATCATCATCATAACCGTTATTGCCGCCGTTAACAGCATTCTTTATCGAATCGATAAGATCGGTGGGAACACCTGCGGCGATAATACTGTTGATAAAGCCGTCGACATCGGCTGACTCAGCATATTCTTCAAGTCCGGTAATATCATCGACCGAAACGAAGTTATCGGGGGTCTTTACATCGAAAGAATCGACGGTCTTTGAATCCACCGTGATTTTTGCAAGCATTTCACCCTTATGATTTACGGCAATTAAAGCAGAAACTGATTTTTCGGACGAGTTAAGAACCAATTCGATAGAAGCTTCCTTCAGTACATCTGCAATATCGCCGCTAACATTCAGATTCTTTTCGATAAGCGAACAGGTCTCGGAAGGCAGAGTAATCACATAGGTTCCGTTATAATAGCCCTCCTCGGCCGAATCGACATCGTGATCCTTAACAGTGAAGTTCAAAAGCTTAACGCCCGAGAAGCTTGCGGTATACTCGGCATTGAGCTTACCGCTCTTGACCTCGCCCGAACCCAGCACTTCAAGCTTTTCACCGTCGATGTCGGCAATAAATTCGAAGCCGACGTCACTGCCGTCGTGGGTTGCAAGATAAGAAATTTCGAATTCGAGGTCCTTGGACTTAAGCTCGCGACCGATGACCTCACCCTTACCGTTAACATAAACGGTATAGTCAATGCTTTCGTCAAAGTCGACGGATTTGACATTATCAAGCAACATATCGACACCGTCAAGTATGTCATCATACATATCATCGGCATCTTCATCGGTGGTTTTTTCGATAATATCCTTGATTATTTTTTCGATTTCTTTATCGTTTTCGAATTCTTTGAGGACGGCCTTCAAGATACTGCGAACGGCAGAGTCGTCAAGTGTCACGGTGAGCTCAACGCAGCTTTGAGAAACGCCGTTTGCCTTAACGGTCACGGATTCCTGTTCAACATCGTCGATAGCTTCAACCGCAACGGTAAGATAGCGGTTAAGTATATCGGCGGTCTTCTCGGAATCGGGCATATTTTTCATAACGGTTTCGATAATTTCGAAGGTCTCGGTCATTTCCTCTAAATCATCGGAATCGGCCGAAGAAAGATCTACCTTTATGAACTTGCTGTTGAGCTGAGGTATGCACATATAGCAGCACATATTTTCGGAATCGACAACAAAATTCATATCGAAGGCGGTCTTATCGGCAAGCATAAAGTTGCCGTTAAAAGCGGTATTCTTGCCTTGCAGAGAACCGTTATATTTGATACCGATGTCGGATGCCCACGAAATATCGGAGCGGTCGATTCCAGTTTCGGATACTATGTAATCGATGAGCTTATCACCGACCTGAAGCTTTACGTTGGACTTAAAGCCGATATCCGAGGTGTTATTGAAATTACCGACAATTGTTCCGACAGAGGTCGAAAGCTGCTCAACGTTCTTATTTTCAACATAATGATAATAGCCTTGAGGAGAAGAGAAGGTCTTTACCGCAAAGTTTTCGACATAATCCCAAAGGAAAACGGCACAAACCGCAAGAGCGGCAACAACCGCGCCGAGACCGATCAAAACAAACTTTCCCTTACCCTTGCGTTTTGCAGGAGCCTCTGGAGCGACACATTCTTCGGGAGCGGTATAATTTTCATATGCCTCGTAGTTCTCACCGGTATATTCGGTTGCAGTCGGCTCTTCGGGTGTAGGGTAATTTTCATACGTCGCATAGCTTTCCTCGGCATACTGAGGTTCAAAATCACTCAACACAACGGTTTGTCCGACGGTATCTTCAACAGCTGTCGGCGGTTCGAGGACAACCGTCTCCCCTGCCGTTTCGTCAACGGGAACGGATTCGGCATATTCGATTTTAGCGCCGCATACTTCACAGAACTTATCGCCGTCTTTGACAACGGCACCGCATTTCATACAGAACATATACATTCCTCCTATAATTTACTTATTAAACGATTTACCGCACTCGGTGCAGAACATTGCATTGACCGAAACCTTGTTTCCGCATTCGGTGCAGAATTTAAATTCAGAAGCGGCAGGAATCGTTGTCTGTGGCGCCGCAGCCTGAACGGGTGCAGGCGGTGCGATAGGCTGAGATACAGCAGGTACCGCAGGCTGAACCGGTGCAGGCTGTGCAACCGGAGTCTCGGGCACCGGCTTAATAAGCTTTGTTCCGCACTTCACACAGAATTTAAGCTCGGCCGAGCATTCGGATTTACAGCCGGGGCAAATAACAAGGCCTCTTAAATACGCAAGCTGCTCCTCGGTTTTCGCAATATCGGCATAAGCCGCAGTTATCGTATCGATAAGCTCTTTAAACTTGGGATCGGGATTGTCCTTATAAAGGTTATAGTACCTCACACCAAGCTCGGAATAATTTGCGTTGATCGTTGCACTAAGCTTATTGATTTTAGACGAAAGAGCGGATTTATTGCTCAGCTCATCAAAAAATCCCATAAAAACCACCCCTATATATTTTTCTTCACTGAAATTTTAACATTTATATCCTTTTTTGTCAAGAGAATATGACAGATATGTGAACAATTAGTTGTTATGATACAATAGATAGGTAACAAAAATAATAGAAAAAACAACTCAAAAGT
>CAZWLH010000100.1:0-4664 GCA_964634675.1 uncultured Eubacteriales bacterium | reverse complement strand
CCAAAAGCTCGGTCGAGTTGACCGCTCCGCCCGTCATCGCATCAAAATGTCCGCCGCAATCGGTAAGATAGCTTTCGATAAGCTCCTTTGCGTTATTTATGATTCCGATATAACAAATCGCATAAACTCCGAATCTTGCACGGATAAGCAACGGCTGAGGCTCATAGTCGCTGATACAGCCGATAGCCGAGGTGCCGCTCATCTCGTTGAAAATATCCTCGAACTTTGTTCTGAACGGCGAGTTTTGTATATTGTGTATTTCACGCTGTAAGCCGATTTCTTTATCGTATGCCGCCATACCGGCGCGGCGAGTCCCGAGATGCGAATGGTAGTCGGTGCCGAAAAATGTATCCGACATAGCATCCCTTTTGCTTACAACTCCGAAGAATCCTCCCATATTTACACCTTTCTTCTCAAGAAGCGCCTGTTATGCGTTGAACCTGTCCTCGATTGCCTTATTTGCCGACAAAACCTTTTCTCTGCCCTTTACACGAGCCTCGTCGAGCTTTGCGGCAAGAGAATCGTCTGAAACGGCAAGCATTTCTATACAAAGCAGTGCGGCGTTTGCGGCACCGTCAATGGCAACGGTCGCAACCGGCATTCCCGAAGGCATCTGAACAGTCGAAAGCAAAGCATCGACACCGTCGAGGTTGCTTGACTTTACGGGAATTCCGACAACGGGAAGTGTTGTTCTTGCGGCAATGGCACCGGCCAAATGAGCCGCCTTACCTGCGGCGGCAATGATCGCACCGAAGCCGTTTTCACGGGCACCGGCGGCAAAGTCTGCGGCCTCATCGGGAGTTCTGTGTGCGGAATAAACGTGGACCTCACAGGGCACGCCGTATTCCTTCAAGGTCGCGATTGCCTTTTCAACAACTGGCAGATCGCTGTCGCTTCCCATTACTACTGCTACTTTTTTCATAAAATGACCTCCAAAATTCAAAAAAAGACAGACCTCCGCCTTAAAAGTGCGGAAATCTGCCCAGACGGTCGGCATTATAATCTCACGTTCCCTCTGTGTTGATTCACAGTTCCGTCAGTTGCGTGAGACTTTACTGCTTAAGTATACCAAACCAATTTGTTTTTGTCAACGCCGAAAGCGTGATTTTCGTGAGAATTTCGACAATAATCGATTTCTGCTAAATATATTTTTTCGCCCTGCCTTTATTAAGTGCCGACAAAAGCGCACCCACTGCCGAAAGCGCCGCGGAAACGGCAAGTCTTATAACAAAAACCGATGTAAAGCTCTTTTGCGTTACCGCCGCCGCAATAACCGCGACAGCCAAATAATAAACAACTCCCGAAAGGGTTCCCACCGCAAGCAGTCTTTGCTCACAAAGCTTTGCCGAAGCAAAGCCCGACAAAAGTGCCGAAATCGCAATAATAACCGAGGCAAAAGCATTTGCAGAGCTTACGTTAAGCTCGGCCGCCGTCATTATCGCCGCGAGCAAAACAGTAAGTATAAGGCTCACCGCAAGTCCTATTACGGCACCCGTTACGGCGGAGCGCCAAAGCGAACTCGATGATTTTACTCTGTTAAGTTCAATATTCTTCATAAAAAAACACCGTCCCGTAAAACTATACGTGACGGCATTTTAAAATATTACTTATTTTGCACTTTCATCGTGAACGGTATTGTTAGAGGAAAGTGCCCACTTCATAATCTTCATCTTGGAATGATCGGCGGGAGATTCAACAATATAGTGATCCTCCTTGACCGAAATGACTCTCACGACAAAGCCGCCGATAGTAACTATCTCGTCACCGGCCTGAACGCTGTCTCTCTGCTCTTGCTCTTTCTTCTGCTTTTTCTTCTGCGAACGGTTCATAAAGAAAATCATTCCGCCGAAGATAACAAGCATAACTATCATAGACAAATACTGCATAACCTATTACACCTCCAAAGCACTATAGCTCTATAATACTATAAGCCTCAAAAAAATGCAAGCAATTTTTAAATTCTTGTCGCAATTTTTACAATTACTTCATTTTTGAACTCCGCAAAAGTACCGTTATCGAGGTTTTCACGTATTTTTTCCATTAAGGTATTGTAAAAATAAAGATTGTGCTGAACGCAAAGACGCTGACAAGCATAACTATCATAGACAAATACTGCATAACCTATTACACCTCCAAAGCACTATAGCTCTATAATACTATAAGCCTCAAAAAAATGCAAGCAATTTTTAAATTCTTGTCGCAATTTTTACAATTACTTCATTTTTGAACTCCGCAAAAGTACCGTTATCGAGGTTTTCACGTATTTTTTCCATTAAGGTATTGTAAAAATAAAGATTGTGCTGAACGCAAAGACGCTGACCGAGCATTTCACCGGCACGAATCAGATGACGGACGTATGCTCGCGAATGTCTTTTACAGGTCGGACAGCCGCAGCCGGGTTCTATCGGCTCGTGGTCATCCTTATATTTTTCGTTGTTTATGTTGCGAATACCCTCCCACGTGAACAAATGTCCGTGGCGAGCATTTCGGCTCGGCATTACGCAGTCGAAAAGGTCCACTCCCCTCTCGACACCCTCCAAAATATTCGCCGGTGTTCCGACACCCATAAGATAGCGTATTTTATCCTTTGGCATATGCGGCTCGACCTGTTCTATAATGTGGTACATAACCTCTGCCGGCTCACCTACCGCAAGACCGCCGATAGCATATCCGTCAAGCTCCAAATCGGCAATGCGCTTCATATGCTCCGTTCTCAAATCGTCGAAGGTGCAGCCTTGATTTATGCCGAACAAAAGCTGATTCGGGTTTACCGTGGTCTCAAGCGAATTAAGCTCGGCCATTTTTGCCTTACAGCGCTTGAGCCAACACACGGTTCTATCACACGACTGCTTGGAATACTCATGTGTTGCCGGATTCTCGACACATTCGTCGAAGGCCATTGCGATAGTAGAGCCCAAATTCGACTGTATCTTCATACTCTCCTCGGGACCCATAAATATTTTACGTCCGTCGATATGCGAGTTAAAGGTAACACCTTCCTCGTTTATCTTTCTGAGAGAGGCCAGGGAAAAGACCTGAAATCCGCCGCTGTCGGTAAGAATCGGGCCTTGCCAGCCGGTAAATTTATGGAGTCCGCCGAAATTCTTAATAAGCTCATCGCCCGGCCTTAAATGCAGGTGATATGTATTGCAGAGCATTACTTGAGTATGAAGGTCGTCGGCCATATCAAACGCCGAAATACCTCCCTTAATCGCGGCACAGGTGGCAACATTCATAAATGCCGGTGTCTGCACGGTTCCGTGTACCGTTTCAAAAATTCCGCGGCGTGCCGCACCTTCTTTTTTTATAACTTTAAACATAACAAAACCTCGTTTTCAGAAAATCAGCCAAAGCAAAATGCTTGGGAAATAATAAACACCACATAGTCAAAGCATACAGCGTATACGATACGTCAAAATGAATAGTGAATAATAAATGATGAATAATATCGGTGTCGACTCTGTCGACAAATTTCAAATCCGTGCCGCATACACTCATCAATTATTCATTCATCAATTACAATTCTCAACTGCTGACTTTTACAGGATAAACATCGCATCGCCAAACGAAAAAAAGCGGTATTTTTCTTCCACTGCGTGGTGATAAGCCGACATCGTGAGGTCGTAGCCGGCAAATGCGCTGACAAGCATTATCAGCGTACTTTCGGGCAAATGGAAATTTGTTATAAGCCCGTCCATACATTTGAATTTATAGCCCGGATATATAAAAATCGACGTATCGTCACTGCACTCGGTTATTTCGCCCTTGCATGCGGCACTCTCAAGTGTTCTGCATGAGGTCGTGCCGACACATATCACACGTCCGCCGTTACGTTTGGTCTCATTTATAAGATCGGCTGTCTTTTGCGGTATCATATAGTGCTCGGAGTGCATCTTATGGTCGGCTATATCGTCGGCTTTTACGGGACGGAAGGTTCCGAGTCCCACGTGAAGCGTGACAAAACCGATCTTAACGCCCTTTGCTCTTATTTTATCCATAAATTCCTCGGTAAAATGCAGTCCTGCCGTCGGTGCGGCGGCCGAGCCGAGTTCTTTGGAATAAACAGTCTGATAACGCTCCTTATCATCGAGCTTTTCGGTGATATACGGCGGCAGAGGCATCTGACCGACACGGTCCAAGACATCGTAAAAAACACCGTCGCAATCAAAGCGGACTATGCGGTTTCCGTCCTCGGTGACCTCTGTGACCTCACAGGAAAGCTCATCTCCGAAATCGAAAACCTTTCCCGGCTTTGCCTTTTTGCCGGGACCTGCCAAGCATTCCCATAAGCAGTTTCCGTGCTCCTTAAGCAGAACGAACTCGACGACCGAGCCAGTATCGCGACGTGTACCGAAAATACGTGCAGGCAAAACCCTCGTATCGTTCATAATGAGGCAATCGCCATCGTTGAGCAGATCGAGTATATCGGTGAATTTTCCGTCCTTGTATGTTTTGCTTTGGCGGTCAAGCATCAAAAGCCTTGACGATGTACGCGGTTCGACAGGCACCTGAGCTATCAATTCTTGTGGAAGTTCATAATAAAAGTCAGATTTTTTCATAATACTCTCCGAATATTCACAAATAGTGCCGAAACACATAAAATGTATTTGACAAACAGTGATGAAAATTGTATAATTCTTTAATAAGGTATTATATAAAAATAC
>CAZWLH010000099.1:0-4724 GCA_964634675.1 uncultured Eubacteriales bacterium | reverse complement strand
TTATATGCCCTTTGTAGCTTAAAACAGGCAGAGCGTTGTATACAAAGATGTCGGTGCGATTCCGTCCGGGGCTAATAAAATACTCAGTTGAGAGAGGTAAAAATCATGTTCGAAGACAAGACCCTTAAGTGCAAAGATTGCGGAGAAGAATTCGTATTCACCGCCGGTGAGCAGGAGTTCTACGAGTCCAAGGGATTCGTAAATGAGCCGCAGCGTTGCAAGAAGTGCCGCGATGCCCGTAAGAACGGCGGCAGAGCACCCAAGGAAATGCACGAGGCAGTATGCGCATCCTGCGGTAAGCCCGCAATGGTACCGTTCGTTCCCCGTGATGACCGTCCGGTATATTGCAGCGAGTGCTTCGCAAAGATGAAGGAAGAGCAGGCATAATTTATTGCTGTCTTCAGCCGTTTCAGGTTTGCCTGAAACGGCTTTTTCTATGACTTTACATAATTTTTCCCATACTCACAGATTTTTAATATTTTATTCATATATTTTGTTTTCGATGATTTAAAATATACTTATGAACCCAAAATCCAACTAAGGGGGAATTACCGTGTCCAATAAAAAAGTACTTATAGTCGATGACGACACCAATATCTGCGAGCTTTTGAGACTTTACCTCGAAAAGGACGGCTTTGATACCGTGATCGCAAACGACGGTGAGGCGGCTATCGTTAAGTTTAACCTTGAGGAACCCGATATGATTTTGCTTGATATTATGCTTCCCAAGCTTGACGGCTGGCAGGTATGCCGCACCATCAGAAAGACCTCAAAGGTTCCCATAATTATGCTTACCGCCAAGGGTGAGACCTTTGACAAGATACTCGGTCTCGACCTCGGCGCCGATGACTATGTTACCAAGCCCTTCGACTCGAAAGAGGTCGTTGCAAGGGTTCGTGCCGTGCTTCGCCGCTCTGCAGGAGAGGATGAAAACGCACCGAAAATCGTCAAATATGACAAGCTGACCGTTAACCTCACCAACTATGAGATGATCGTTGACGGAAAGCCGGTCGATACTCCGCCTAAGGAGCTTGAGCTGATATACCACCTTGCAAGCAATCCCAACCGTGTATATTCGCGTGACCAGCTTCTTGATGAGGTTTGGGGCTTTGAGTATTACGGTGATTCGAGAACTGTCGATGTCCACGTAAAGCGCTTGCGTGAAAAGTTAGAGGGCGTTTCGGATCAATGGTCGATCAAGACCGTTTGGAGCGTCGGCTATAAATTCGAATTGAAGCAGAGCTGATAATATGAAAAACAAGCTTTTTCATAGAATATATCTCTCCACGGCAGTGGCACTTTTAGTGAGCGTGATATTGATACTGATACTTCTCAGCGTTTCGGTCAACAGCTATTTCGTCAACGATAAAAAACAGCTCTTGACCGATAACTGTGTGACAATATCCAAGGTTCTGTCAAGCCGTACCGATGACAGTGAGAGCTTTTATTCGGGACTTGATGCGATGATAAGCGTTGTGTCAAATGCCGTTTTGGGCGAGGCGTATATTTCCGACTCGGCAGGCAATGTTTTCATTTGCAGCTGTGACGAATGGCAAAACGACAGTACCTGCATACATTCGGTCAAGACCGTTCCCGAGGCGATAAGAAACGGTGCCTCGGGCGGCGACTATTTTGAGGTCGGAAACCTGGGCGGACGCTTCACCAATACCTTTTATACCGCCGCAACTCCGTTTTATTCCACCGACGGTGAGCCTGCCGGGTATGTTTTCATATCTTCGCCGGCTTCGCGACTGCAAAGTATGTGGTCAGAGCTTTCGAACATATATATAATCTGTGCCGCAATTCCGCTTTCGGTGCTTTTTATATTCCTCTATTTTATGACCAAGAGGATAACCAAGCCGGTAAACCTTATGTCAAAGGCGGCGGTGAGTATGTCGAAGGGTGATTTTTCTCAGCGCATACCCGTAATCGGTGACGATGAGATATCCGAGCTTGCCGAGGCTTTTAATGCCATGTCAAACTCATTGGCACAGCTTGAAAGTATGCGAAGAAGCTTTATCGCCAATGTTTCGCATGAGCTGAGAACTCCGATGACGACGATAGGCGGATTTATCGACGGAATACGTGACGGAACTATTCCGCCCGAAAAGCAGGATTACTATCTCGGAATAGTATCGAGCGAGATAAAGCGTCTTTCGAGGCTTGTTCAGTCAATGCTCGGGCTTGCACAACTTGAGTCGGGTGAGCAGAAGGTGAATCCGACCGAATTCAGACTTTCCGAGCTTGTTTGTGATGTTTTACTGTCGCAGGAGCAGAGGATCGAAGCGAAAAACATAAATATAGAGGGTCTTGCCGACGGCGGCGGTATTACAGTTAAGGCCGACTGGGATCTTATTTATCAGGCAGTTTTCAATCTTGCCGACAATGCGATAAAGTTCACTCCCGAAAACGGAACGATCACGGTTTCGATCACCGAAAACGAAGGCAGTGTCCGTTTTTCGATAAAAAACGAGGGCAAGGGTATACGTCCCGACGAGCTGCAGTTTGTTTTTGACCGCTTCTATAAATCCGATAAATCACGCTCGGTCAATAAAGAGGGAACAGGACTCGGACTTTATATAGTTAAGACCATTGTTGACATTCATAAGGGAAATGTTACGGTCAGCAGCCAGCCCGATAAATTTACCGAATTTATTATTACTCTTCCAACCGAAAGGAAATAAATTATGAACACAGATAACAGTAATTTGAACGAGAGCTTTGAAGTACAGGAGGGCACAAATGCTCCCGAAAGCAATGATGCCGCTGCGGCGGCACCGACAGAGCCCGTAACCGTTGAGCACGCAGTGCCGAGCTTTGGCGAACTGCCGCAGAATGAGGATAAAACCGTTATGTTCGATACCGTCAGCCACACCGTTGACCATAATTCGAATACCGGACTCAAGGTATTTTTCTCGATGCTTGCCGTTATAGTGGCGCTTATCATTGCGGTATCGGCAGGATATATTTTCGGAAATAACAACAGCAGCAATAACAAAAAGCATTACGGATATTCCGTAACGACCTCGACCGCCGGAAAATCCGACTCCGAGTATCAGTCGAACAAGAGTACGGTATTTGATAATGTCAATCCGTCGGTGGTGGGTATTACCGTCTACTCGGATTCGACCGCCGCAGGCTATGCAAGCGGTGTTATTTATACGACCGACGGTTATATAGTGACCAATGACCATATTTATTCCGAGGTCGCTTCGGCAAAGTTTTTGGTGACTCTTTATGACGGAAGCACATACGATGCAGAGTTTGTTGCCGGTGACACAAGAAGTGACCTTGCAATATTGAAAATCGAGGCAGAAAATCTCAAAAAGGCAACCTTCGGAAACTATGATGAGGTTACCGCAGGTGAAGAGGTCATTTCTGTCGGCTATCCGCAGGGAATATCGGCAGGAGCTATTCTCACCTCGGGAACGGTTTCGGCAAGCGGCGTTAGATTTACCTCGACATCAAGCTATTCTATGAAAATGATACAGACCGATGCACCGATAAATCCCGGCAACTCGGGCGGAGCACTTGTCAATATGTATTCGCAGGTCATAGGTATTCCGTCGGTCAAGATGACGGGATATTCTTACGACAATGTCGGATATGCGATCCCCTCAAGCACCGTTGTCGCAGTGGCCGATTCGCTTATAAAATACGGCTATGTTGAGGGAAGAGGCCGTCTCGGCATAACCTATGTTGAGATCGATTCCGTGTCCGCAAAGCTTCAGGGCGTACCGTCGGGACTTCAGGTCAAGGAGATCACCGATGACAGTGACCTCAGCGGAAAGGGAATTCAAACGGGCGATATTATCACCCACATCAACGATGTCAGAATAACAAGCAGCAGTGTTGCTCTTGATATTATCGAAAGCACAAAAGCGGGAGAGACTATGTCGTTCACCGTGTGTCATATCGCTTCATCAAAGGCAAGCGAAACGGTATACGCAACGCTTTTGCCCGATCCCGGCAACTCAAGCTATACCAATAAGGTCACTACCGTGCCCGACAGCTCGGGCAACTCACCGTTCGGCGGTAAGAACGACGATTTCTATTCGGATCACTGATACAGTGCTTATGAAAACTAAAAACAGGGTCGTGTGTCTTTTCAGATACACGACCCTGTTTGTTATTTGAATTGTTTTACAGAAGCTTTGCACGCTGCTCCTCGGGGGAGAGGGGGCTTAAATAAGAGGGAGCAATGTCAAAAATCGTTTTGCAGCCGACCTGATGCTCACAGTTCATTCTATAAGCCGCTCTTGCCACCGCCGCAATGACGCTTGCGGTGAATTCGGGGTTGGAGTCAAGCTTCAGGCTGTACTCGATTATGTGCGAATTTTCACCGTTGAAGCCGGTGTGACCCGAGCGGATAACAAATCCGCCGTGGGGAATACCCTTGTGATCACGGTCAAGCTCCTCTTGGCTGATAAAGTGAACCGTTGTGTTATAATCGGCAAAATAGTTGGGCATTGTTTTGATTTCTCTCTCAATGCGAGCCTTGTCGGCGTTGTCCTCGACCACAACAAAGCACTCACGCTCGTGCTTTTCACGTGTCGAAAGCTCGGGGTTACTGCCGCTTCTTACGGCTTCCAGGGCAGCTTCGACGGGAATTGTATACTGCCTTGCATCGACAACACCGTCTATACGGCGTATCGCATCGGAGTGTCCCTGGCTTACGCCCTTGCCCCAAAAGGTATAATCCTTGCCGTCGGGCAGAACGGCGC
>CAZWLH010000098.1:0-4777 GCA_964634675.1 uncultured Eubacteriales bacterium | reverse complement strand
CTCAGTTGGTAGAGCAACTGACTCTTAATCAGTGGGCCCAGGGTTCGAGTCCCTGGAGGTGCACCAACAAAAAGCGCTGAATCGAAAGATTCGGCGCTTTTTCTTTTGCATTTTTCCGGGAAAGCAAAGAACGAACGGATGGAGGTCGTGGGCAGTGTCGGCAAGGCGTGACAAAGCCAGGGAGGCTGTGTTATACTGAAACCAGCAAAACAGACGGGAGGTGCGGGACATGATCCGCATTGCAATGGTAGAGGACGAGGCGGCTGTGCGCGAGCAGCTGAAGGGCTATGTGCAGCGCTATACCCGCCAGTATGGCACAGCCTTTGAGGTAACAGAGTTTGCGGACGGAATGGACATTCTGGACGCGTACCGCCCGGTATACGATATCATTTTTCTGGATGTGGAGATGAAGCATCTGGACGGCATGGAGACGGCCCAGCGCATCCGCGCGCTGGACGAGGACGTGATCCTGATTTTTATCACCAACATGGCTCAGTATGCAATCAATGGCTATGCGGTGGGCGCGCTGGACTATGTGCTCAAGCCGGTGCCCTACTTTGCCTTTTCGCAGGAGCTGCAAAAGGCGGTGGATAAGCTGAGCCGCCGCGCCAAGCGCTATCTGGCAGTGCCGGTGGACTGCGGTCTGCGTCGGCTGGACACCGCGCAGATCTATTATCTGGAAAGCGAGGGCCACAAGGTGCATTTTTACACCGAGGAGGGCGAGCTGGTGGCCCCCGGCTCGCTCAAGGCTTTTGAAGAAAAGTTGGAGGGCGCGCCCTTTGCGCGCTGCAACAGCGGCTATCTGGTCAATCTGGCACAGGTGAACGCCGTGCAGCAGAGCACCGTGCAGGTAGGACCGTATGCCTTGCAGGTCAGTCGCCCCAAGCGCAAGAGCTTTTTGGCGGCGCTGGCCGACTACATCGGAGGGGAGGGCGTATGATGACGCTGCCGGATATCCCGCGGGTGTACACCGCTATCGCCGAGTGTGCGGCGGTGCTGCTGTATGCCCGCATCCTGCCCATGCGTCAGGGCCGGAGAGTGACGGTGGCGATCAGCGTGGGCTGGGCGGTGCTGCTGAGCCTCTTTTTGGAAAAGACCGATAAAGTGCCGTTGGCGTGGTGGATCCCCTGCATGATGACGGCCATCGGGCTGTCGTATCTGTATCTGCTGGCAACGCGCTGCGTTGCGCTGCTGGAGTGCGCCTATTACACCGCCCGCGCCTTTCTGCTGGCCGAGCTGGCTGCCAGCCTGGAGTGGCAGATACACTGTGCCGTCTGGCCCGAGCAGGAGGGCATCTGCCTGCTGTCGCTGGCGATGCTGGCGGTGGTGTACACGGCGGTGTTTGGCGGCATCGCGTGGCTGGAGTACAGCCGTTCGCGCGCGGATAACCGCCCCCGCATCGGCAAAAAAGCGGCCATCTCCGCTGTGGTCATGGCGGCGGCGGCCTTTGCCGTCAGCAACCTGAGCTTTCTGGGCGGCACCGAGGTAAACCTGAGCGTCTATTATATCCGCACACTGGTGGATTTTTCGGGCGTTCTGATCCTGACCATCCAGCACGACCAGCTGCGCGAGGCGGCGCTGCGCAGCGAGCTGGACGCGATGGACGAGGTGCTGCGCCGCCGCTACGAGCAGTATAAGCAGAGCCGCGAGGGCATCCGCCTGATCAACAGCCGCTATCATGAGCTGAAGGTGCAGATCGCCAATATCCGCGCCGAGCGCGATCAGGCCAAGCAGGACGCGGCACTGGCGCGGATGGAAAGCGGGATCCGGCAGTATGAGGCCGAGAACAAGACGGGTAACCCGGTGCTGGACACTCTGCTGACGGCCAAAAGCATGGAGTGCCAGCGCCAGAACATCAACATGACCAGTGTGGTGGAGGGGCGGCTGCTCAATTTTTTGTCCACCCGCGAGATCTGTACGCTGGTGGGCGCGCCGTTGGACAACGCGCTGGAAAGTCTGGCTGCCGAGCCGGACGAGGAAAAGCGGCTGCTGCGGGTGGCCATCTACGCCCAGAGCGGCTGCGTGATGCTGCGCTTTGAGAACTACTGTGCCCAGCCGGTGGAGCTGGGGCCGGACGGTCTGCCCGCCCACAGCGCCCACGGCGGCTACGACCTCAAAGGCGTGCGCGCCGCAGCACAGCAGCGCGACGGCACCATGACGGTGCGTTGGGAAAACCACTGGTTCTCGCTGCGGGTGCTGCTGCCGCTTCCGGCAGACGGAGCCGAGCGCACTGCGCTGGAGGATGAGGACTGAACCAGACCGGCAGGGGAGACCCTGTCGGTTTTTCTTTGGGCAGAATGCACAAAGAAAACGCGATTTTTCTTGTGAATGAGCACAATAGATTTCTGAAATATCCCGAAACTTTTGCAAATTGTGCCGCTGAAATGACAGGTTGTGAAAAAAATGAAAAATCCGGGTGTATTTTGGTATCATATCAAACAGAAAGTCGGGCCGCGCGGCCCGGGGAACGATACTGGACACACATAAGGAGGAAACAACATGCTATCCATCAATATGGATGATGTGATGCAGGTGGTCTCGAACATCAAGGGCCACCTCATCGCATTCGGAGTAGTGCTTGCGCTGGCGCTCATCGTGATGATCGCCGCCAAGAAGCTGCCCAAGGCAAAAAAGAAGATGGTGCGCGGTCAGGCGGGTGTTGCCGTCCTGCTGGCGCTGGCCATTGTGGCAAATCTGATCTGCACTGGCCCCATGTCCACCCTGCTGGATCTGGTCTCCGGCGAGGGCTCGATCAGCGAAGAGACTTCTGCCGAGGCCACCCAGCTGGTCAATAAGATCACCGAGGAGGGCGTGGTTCTGGCCCAGAACGACGACGGCATTTTGCCGGTGGTCTCCGGCTCCAAGCTGAACGTGTTCGGCTGGGCCTCCACCAGCCCCTGCTACGGCGGCACGGGTTCTGGCTCGCTGAACGATGCCTACCCCACCACCGACCTGCTGACCGGCTTGCAGATGGCTGGCATCCAGACAAACGACGAGCTGAGCCGTTTCTACACCGACTACTGCTCCACCCGTCCCGGCGTCGGAATGTCCCAGCAGGATTGGACCCTGCCAGAGCCGAACGTCAGCCTCTACACCGACGAGCTGATGGAGAATGCCAAGGCCTTCTCTGACACGGCTATGATCGTCATTACCCGCGTGGGCGGCGAGGGCGCCGACCTGCCCACCGATATGTCCGCTGTTGTGGATGGCAGCTGGATCCGCCGTGTAGCCGAGCGCAACGGCAAGGAAAAGGGCGCTGGCTACTATAACGGTACCTATGATGATACCCTGAACGAAGGCAGCGACTGGGACGAGGGCGACCACTTCCTGCAGCTGAGCAACCGCGAGGAAGAGCTGGTGGAGCTGGTCACCGCAAACTTTGACAATGTCATCGTCGTTTACAACGGTGCAAACGCATTTGAGATGGGCTGGGTCAAGGACTACCCCCAGATCAAGGGTGTGCTGCTGTGCCCCGGCACGGGCCAGTCTGGCTTTGAAGGCTTTGGCCGTGTCGTTTCCGGCGCAGTGAACCCCTCTGGCCGCACCGTGGATATCTATGTCAGCGACCTGACGAACGCCCCCACCTGGAACAACTTTGGCGATTTCAAGTACACCAACACGGCAGAGCTGAACGCTGCGGGCAACTCCTTTGACCCGGCAGGCTCCAGCCCCTCGTTCATCAACTATGTCGAGGGCATCTATGTTGGCTATAAGTTCTATGAGACGGCTGCCGTGGAGGGACTGATCGACTACGACAAAGAAGTGGTCTATCCGTTTGGCTACGGCCTGAGCTACACCGACTTTACCCAGACCATGAGCGGCATCACCGTGGACGGCGACACCCTGACCTTCTCGGTCACGGTCACCAACAACGGCACTGTCGCAGGCAAGGACGTGGTCGAGGTCTATTTTGATCCTCCGTACACCAACGGCGGCATCGAAAAGGCATCGGCAAACCTGCTGGATTTTGCAAAGACCTCTGAGCTGGCGCCCGGCGCGTCCGAGACCATCGAGTTCAGCATCCCGGTAGAGGAGCTGGCTTCCTACGACTACCAGAACGAGGGCTGCTATGTGCTGGAAGCGGGCAAGTATGTCATCTCCATCAACAGCGACTCGCATACGGTACTCGACTCTGAGACTTACACCGTCGCTTCCGCTGTAGTCTATGATGCAGACAACAAGCGCGCAAGCGACGAAGTGGCTGCAACCAATCTGTTCGACTTTGCTGCAGGCGAGATCACTTACCTGTCCCGCGCAAACGGCTTTGCAAACTATGAGCAGGCAACGGCAGCACCCGCTTCCTACGAAATGTCCGACGAGGTCAAGGCAGGCTTTGACAACGCTGAGACCTATGGTGCCTCCGGCTACGCTGCCGACGAGGACGCCAATGCTTCCGACATCACCACTGGCGCAAAGAACGGCCTCAAGCTGGCCGATCTGCGTGGTGCAGACTACGACGACGCAAAGTGGGATCTGCTGCTGGATCAGATGAGCATTCAGGAGCTGCAGGATACCATTGGCATGGGTGGCTACCAGACCGCTGCTGTCAGCAGCATCGAGAAGGTGCGCACCAACGACTGTGATGGCCCCGCTTCCATCAACAACAACTTCACCGGCGTTGGCTCGGTCGGCTTCCCCGCAGCAACGCTGATCGGCATGACCTGGAATAAGGATCTGGCGCTGGAGTTTGGCCGCAGCATCGGCAAGATGGCCGACGAGATGAACACCTCCGGCTGGTATGCGCCGGCCATGAACATCCACCGCAGCGCCTTCTCGG
>CAZWLH010000097.1:0-4958 GCA_964634675.1 uncultured Eubacteriales bacterium | reverse complement strand
TCGAAATTCCCGTTTTCTTCTCGGATAAGCCGATGAATATGCGTGTCGAAGTCCAGATACGAACAATAGCAATGGACTTTTGGGCAAGCCTCGAGCACGATTTGAAGTACAAGAAAAACCTCGATTGGAGTACCGAAATAAGCCGTGAGCTTAAGAAATGTGCCGAAACTATAAACAGCACCGACCGCAAAATGATGGCGATAAGAAACAGCATCACCGAGTTCAACGAGTCGAAAGAGGGATAGCAATGAATAAAGCAGGCTATGTAGATCCATTTATAGGAACCGTCGGTGACGAGCAGGATCAAAGCTTTCACGGCGGCGGAAAAACACATCCCGGTGCCACAGTGCCCGGCGGAATGGTGCAATTGTCTCCCGATACCTGTACCTTGGGTGACAACGGCACGGGATACAACTACTGTCAAAACACGATCGAGGGCTTCAGCATAAATCATATGAGCGGCATCGGTTGGTACGGTGACCTCGGCAATTTGCAGATAATGCCGACCGTCGGTGAAACCGACCTTCGAAGCGGAACAAATGCCGAAGTACCGTTCAGTAAAGGCACCTTGGGCTGGCGGTCGGAGTTTTCGCACGACGACGAATGCGCCAAGGCCGGATACTATTCGGTGCTTTTAAAGCGCTACGATATTTCGGCCGAGGCCACAGCCTCGCTCCATACCGGCACCTTGCGCTTTACATATCCGCAAGGCAGTGACCGACGTGTTATCTTCAATTTTTCACGACGGATAGCGGGTCACGCCGACTCTCAATCGGTTAGCATAGTAAGCGACCGCCGAATCGAAGGACATATCCACTGTACACCCAAGGGCGGCGGTTTCGGCAGAGGAAGCGGAAAAATTTCCTATGACCTTTACTTTGTATGTGAATTATCCGAATCGGCAAGGCAATTTCGTTTCTTCGAAAATGAGGAATTTTTGTCCGAAAATATACTTTCCGCCATCGGCTCGGACCTCGGAATGCTCGCTTTTTTCGACAAAGTAAGTGACCGACCGTTGGAAATAAATATCGGCATATCATATGTTGACATCGAAGGTGCACGCAGCAATTTCAAAACCGAATGCAGCGGTATCGGATTTGACCGAAAAGCGGCCGATGCCTCAGCTCAATGGGAAAAAGCATTAGATGTAATAACAGTCGACGGAAGCGACAAGACCGATCTTACACTCTTTTATACCTGCCTTTATCATACACTGCTTGACCCGAGAACTGCGACCGACTGTGACGGCCGTTTTAAAATCGGAGAAGCGATTTTAAAAGAAAATCACACTCAACGCACGATGTTCAGCGGTTGGGACGTTTACCGAAGTGAGTTTCCCCTGCTCACACTTATAAGCCCCGACACCGTAAACGATGAGATAAATTCCCTTTTGAAAACAGCGACCGAAAAGAATACTTCTCTTCCCCGTTGGGAGCTTATGGGCAACGATTCCGGCTGTATGGTCGGAGAGCCGGGACTGCTTGTCACGGCGGATGCCTATTTAAAAGGGATACGCGGCTTTGATGCACAAAGGGCTTATGAGATATGCAGAGCCTCTGCCGACGCTGAGACCGAAGCCTTCGGCCGCCCGTTCAAGTCATTAAGACCTGCAAATGACCGCTACAAGCACAATGCCTATGTGCCCGGCTCACTCAGTGAAACGCTTGAGTTTCTGCTTGCCGATTACTGCCTTGCACGCTTTGCCGGCTCACTCGGCAAAACAGATGATGCCAAACGCTTTATGAGCAGAGCGGCAAAATATCGCGAAAATTTCGATTCTGCTTCGGGCTTCAATCTTCCAAGGGACGAAAACGGCTTTTTTATGCCCTTCAAGGACGAATACGACACCGTCGGCTGTGTTGAAAGCAACATTTTTCAGCAGTCGTGGTTTGTACCGTATGATGCTGAGGGACTTTCCGATCTTTACGGCCGAGAGCGCAACTCAGAACTGCTCGAAAGACTCTTCGAAAAGGCGGATTTCAGTGCACTTTGGAACGAAAACTACAATCATTCCAACGAGCCCTGCCATAACCTGACCCACTATTTCAGTCTGCTCGGCGAACCGCACAGAACGCAGTATTGGACACGCCGTGTTCAAAAAGAGGCTTACCGAACGGGTGCTTTCGGTTTTTGCGGAAACGAGGATGTCGGTCAGCTTTCGGCGTGGTATGTATTGTCGGCACTCGGTCTCGCTCAAATCTGCATTGGCTTTGATGCTTATGTCTTTAACACTCCCCTGTTCCGAAAAATCGAGCTGAAGCTCAGCAAAGGCTATCACAGTTGCTCGGTATCTGATAAGCTTTTGATCGAATGTGACCGTGATCCGCTCGAATATCCATATATAAAGTCGGTAACCTTCAACGGAAAAAGGATAAACCGCTGTTATATCAAATATTCCGAGCTCACCACAGGCGGAACATTAAAATTCGAGCTTTCGAAAGACATTTGCTTCGATGCTTTTACCGAATCCTCAGAAAGCTTTATGACGATTTAACTATTTCAACATCTTCCTGAATTTACTCGGGGAGATGTATTTTAATTTTCTGAAGGTTTGAATATAATAGCTTGTTGATGAAAAACCACAGGTCATTGCAATTTCGGTAATGCTGCTGTCGGTCGTCATAAGCAGCTTCATCGAATTGTTGACCCTGACAAGATTTACATAGTCGCTGAAGCTCATTCGCATAACATGGTTGAATATACGTGAAAAATAGCTGTAGCTCAGTCCGCATTCGTTGGCAGCCGATGACAGTGTCGCCACGGCATAGTTTTTTTCAACGTATTCTCTCGCCCTTGCGATCAGCTTCACCGAAGAGCTGTCGGACTCGGGAAGCTGAACGCCTCCCCTGCTTTGCCAAAATCTTATCAGCCAGGTGAATATTCGCAATACAAGCGAACGGGTCATCAGCTCATAGCCGAACTTTTTTCGGTTTTGCTCGGAAAGTATTTCACTGATCGTATCGGGCAAAAAGGTGTTTTCAAGCTGCTCCTTTAAAAAGAGCCTTTGGCATTTTGCGTTTTCGAGAATGTACGGCATTATGTATTCAAGCTCGGTCACCGACTGTTCGGAGGAATAAAGCACCTGAGGCATAAATTTAATGCAAAAAAGCAGGCGTTCGCCCTCGCTGTACCCGATCGCCGTATGCGGCTCACCCGAATTGATTATCAGCATTGCGCCCTCAGGCAGGTCGGTGATCCTGCCGCCGGATGCCACCCTGTAATTGCCCTTTATCGGGTATAAAAGCTCGATATATTCGTGATAATGCTGTTCGGACCACTTCTTTTCGACTCCGAAGCCCTTCATCAAAAGGCACTCGATAGACAGCGGAATGTTATTGACTGTTCTTCTTTTTTCGTTAAACGGACTCGGCATCAGGCACACCTCAAGAGCAAAATATTGATATTTTATCGCAAATCTATTATAGCATAAGAAAAAATAATATGATACAATTTTTTTGAAAAAAGCGATATTTTCGCACAAAACGGAGGTAATTTTATGATAAGAGTAACCGTTTACAACGAAGGTCTTCACGAGAAATCAAGCGAAGCGGTCGCAAAGGTATATCCCAACGGAATTCACAATGCTATAGTCGATTTTTTGCGCTGCGATGACATTGAAGTCAAGACCGTGACCCTTGAAACCGTTGAAGAGCTTACCGAAGAAGCTCTCAAGGCCACAGATGTTCTTATTTGGTGGGGTCATATGGCACACGACAAGGTTCCCGATGAGATCGCAGTGCGTGTACGCAACGAGGTTTTAAAGGGTATGGGCTTCATCGGTCTGCACTCTGCACACCACTCCAAGCCGTTCAAGCTTCTTATGGGCACCACCTGCAATTTGAGCTGGCGTGAAAACGGTGATATGGAGCGTATTTGGAACATCAACCCCGCTCACCCCATTACTCAGGGTATCGGCCGTTATTTTGAGCTTCCCCATGTTGAGACATACGCCGAGCCGTTCGGAATTCCCAACCCCGATGAAGTTCTCTTTATGGGATGGTACGAAGGCGGCGAGCTTTTCCGTTCGGGCTGCACCTTCCACAGAGAAAACGGACGTATTTTCTACTTCCAGCCTGGTCATGAAAGCTTCCCCATTTTCTATGACAAAAATGTTCAGACAATAGTCCGCAACGCCGTTCGTTGGGCAGCTCCCGTTTACCGCATTGAAGAGCTTGACTGTCCGCACATCAAGAAAATCGGCGAAGAATAATATTAATTTTAAAAAGCCGCGCAAGCGGCTTTTTTGTTGCACAAAGCTAACATTTTCGACAAAATCTACATATTTTTTACATTTATATTGACTTTAAGTATGCAATATGATATTATCATCTTGCATAGTATACCATATGCAAATATTTTATAAACGGAGTTGTTTTGAATGTTTTGTCCTAATTGCGGAGCAAATTGTAACGACGGAGTCAAGTTCTGTCAGTCTTGCGGTACACCCTTAAATCAGGGACAGCAGCCCCCCTACAAGCGCCAGTAATCCCCAACCCAACTATCAGCAGCCTCAGTACAGTCAGCCCGGCGGCTTCCGTGCCCCCGTAGCTTCACGCTCGGTCGCACTTTGCATTGTACTCAGCATTGTAACCTGCGGCATTTACGGTATTTATTGGATGATCTGCCTTGCCAACGATCTTAACGCTGCCTCCGGCCGTCACGGCGACACCTCGGGCGGTATCGTATTCCTTCTTTCCATTGTGACCTGCGGAATTTACGGTTACTATTGGGCATACAAGGCCGGCGAAAAGGTTGATCTCATTAAGATCGGAAGAGGTATTCCGAGCTCGGGAACCGGTATTCTTTACCTTCTCCTTCAGCTCTTCGGACTTGGCATTATTTTCTATGCCCTTGCACAGAGCGAGCTTAACAATGTCGCTACCGGAAGCGCAAACTAAGCGACTGCACAAGCTTTTACGCAACTCGATCATAGCTGTTCTTATCGGCATAGCATATGC
>CAZWLH010000096.1:0-5127 GCA_964634675.1 uncultured Eubacteriales bacterium | reverse complement strand
GATACATTGCACAGAACAATATTCAGCTTTACACCGTTAACGCTATCGATTTGGCTGCACAGATCGGTCTCGGTAAGCGTACCAACACCGTTCTTCAGTCTGCTTTCTTCGCTCTTTCCAAGGTTCTTCCCGTTGAGGATGCAATCGGCTATATGAAGGAAAAAGCTCAGAAGTTTATGAAGAAGGGTAAAGAGATCGTCGAAATGAACGAGAAGGCTATCGATGCCGGTGCTACCGCATTCGTTAAGATCGACGTTCCCGCATCTTGGGCAAACGCTGTCGACAAGACCGCTGAGGCTACCGAGAACGGACCCGAGAAGCTTGTTAAGATGGTTGACGGCATTATGAAGCCGGTCGGTCTTATGGACGGTGACAGCCTGCCTGTTTCCGCATTCGTAGACCATGCCGACGGTACCTTTGAACAGGGTGCTTCCGCTTATGAGAAGCGCGGAGTTGCCGTTATGGTTCCCGAGTGGAATCCCGACACCTGTGCTAAGTGTAACAAGTGTGCTTATGTATGTCCGCACGCTACCATCCGTCCGTTTGCTTTGGATGCAGCTGAGGTTGCAGCAGCTCCCGCAAACACCAAGAAGGCTCCGAAGCCTATCGTTAAGACCGAATATACCTATACTCTTGCTGTTTCTCCGATGGATTGCATGGGATGCGGAGTTTGTATCGGCGTTTGCCCGACCAACTCTCTCACCATGGTTTCACGCGAGTCTCAGGAGGCTGAGCAGGCAGTATTCGATTACTGCGTAGCCAATGTTACCGAGAAAGAGGGCGTTGCTTCTTCCGCAAACGTTATTTCTTCTCAGTACAAGCAGCCGTTGCTTGAGTTCTCCGGTTCTTGCGCAGGCTGTGCCGAGACCGCTTATGCACGTCTCGTAACTCAGCTCTTCGGTGACAGAATGTACATCTCCAATGCTACCGGTTGTTCCTCTATTTGGGGCGGCCCCGCAGCTACATCTCCGTACACCACCAACAAGGCCGGTCACGGTCCTGCTTGGGCAAACTCCCTCTTCGAGGATAACGCCGAGCACGGCTTCGGTATCTACCTCGGACAGAAGGCTATCCGTGAGAGACTTATCGCTAAGATAGGCGAGATGGCTCAGTCCGACAAGGCTTCTGCCGAATTCAAGGCAGCAGTTGATGCCTTCATTGCAACAAAGGACGACGGCGAAGCTAACGGTAAGGCTACCGAGGCTTTGGTTGCAGAGCTTGAAAAGGCCGCAGCCGCAGGTTGCCCCTATGCTCCCACAGTTCTTGCCGAGAAGGAATACCTCTCCAAGAAGTCCGTTTGGATCTTCGGCGGTGACGGTTGGGCATACGACATCGGCTTCGGCGGTGTTGACCACGTTCTCGCAAGCGGTGAGGATGTAAACATTATGGTATTCGATACCGAGGTTTACTCCAATACCGGCGGACAGGCATCTAAGTCTTCTCAGATCGGTCAGGTCGCACAGTTCGCCGCAGCAGGTAAGGCTATCGCCAAGAAGAGCCTTGCAGAGATCGCAATGTCTTACGGCTATGTATACGTTGCACAGATCGCAATGGGCGCCGACAACAACCAGACCTTGAAGGCTATCAAGGAAGCCGAAGCTTACAAGGGACCCTCTATCATAATCGCATACTCTCCCTGTGAGATGCACAGCATCAAGGGCGGTATGGTCAACTGCCAGAAGGAAATGAAGAAGGCTGTTGATTGCGGTTATTGGAATATGTTCCGCTTCAACCCGGCTCTTAAGGAAGAGGGCAAGAATCCGTTCACTATCGATTCCAAGCCCGCTACCACCGACTATAAGGAGTTCATCCTCGGTGAGGCTCGTTACTCTTCTCTTACCCGTTCGTTCCCCGAGCGTGCAGAGGAGTTGTTCGACAAGGCCGCAGAGAATTCCAAGGCCGCAAGAGAGCATCTTGAAAAGCTCGCCGAGCTTTACGGCAAATAATAAAACATTTAATGTTTCGCCCGAGGGAAACTTCGGGCGTTTTTTCGTTTTAATTCTGATAATCATATTGATTTATCGCTTTTTAACAATAATTATTCAAAAATGTCACTACGGTTTATGATATTTAATAAAAAGTCCTTGCAAAATGTAATTACTGCTTGTATAATAAGAATAGTGTAATTCACAAAGGGAGGAATTCAGTTTGAAGAGGATAGTGTCCAAGCTGTCGCTTGTTTTAGCCATTATTGTTATAATGACTTCGGCCTTTGCGGCAGGAACTATGGCTAACACCGAGCAGCTGATCGTCGGTGATATTAACGGCGACGGTAAATTCACCTCGGCCGATGCGGTGCTTTGGCTTTATAACGACATTTTCGGAAAAGAGTATAAACGTGCTCAGTCTGCCGACTATAACGGTGACGGTGTAGAAAACGGTGATGATGCGGGTTATCTTTTGTTCAGTTGCCTTTTTGGTCAGGATGTATATCCGTTGCCCGACAAGGAAGCTGTTTTGACAGTGCCCGATGACCGTTATAAGGTTATTTACAGTAATAACGGCATTGTTTCGGTCAAGCCTATGATTGCAGGTGACGTTCTTGATGTTTGTGATACGATTACAGACAATTCAGGCGTGCAACATAACTTTGTCGGCTGGTATAACGAGGCACAGACTGCTTATTATACCGTTGCGCCCGATTACGATGTCACCGTTTATGCAGTGTATAAGGGCTATACCAAGTATACCTTTGACAACGGTGTTGTGACAGCAGCTACGACTGCCGAAGCCTCCGATGATGTGATTAAGTTTAATAACGGTGCTGCACTTACTCCGTCATTACTTGACGGTATCGCCGACAGAACCTATGCGCTGACAAGCGGTAATACCTATGTTTTGGCGATGAAGTACCTTTTGGGTGCCGGTCAAAGCGGTGAGATTTCCGTTTACGGTGTTAAGGCTGACGGTACCGCAGTTCAGCTTGATATCAATGAATATACCTATGATGAAGTGACCGTTTCGGGCGGTAAGTGGTCGAACTCAGCATCTGTTGCTGCTTCACTTAAGCTTGTCGGTGCAGGCAATTGGAGCAATACCGTATTCAGCATAACCGCTTCGCAGGTATATTCAAGCTTCTATATCAAATATACCGGTGAATCGGAGTTTGCGATCGATGACCTTACCGTTTCCGATAACAACATAAACAAGAATACCGTTAACGGTGTCGATATATCCGAATTCCGCTTTGTAAGACCTCATTTCAATTCTTCCTATCTTACGCAGATTGAGATGGAAAAGCTTTGCGTTACATATGGCATCGCCATTGCCGATGATAATTCAATTTCTACCATTTATGAGGTGATTGTCGGCAATTCAAGCCGCAGTGGTGTCGAGACTATAACCGATCACGACAAGTTCAGCATCAAAATCAGCGGCACAAAGGTTTACATCAACGGCGGAAGTCCTCACGCGATTGCCGCAGGTGTTACCGAGTTCGGCAAGCTTCTTTCCAAGAAGAACGTTACCAATGCCGATTCGTTTGAGGGAAGCTACACTCAAGCTATTTCTAACTATGATAAGACAACCTATTATACCCACGCTTGGGGTGATGATTTCGACGGCAGTGAGGTTGACATACTTAAGTGGAACATCGTTGATGGCGAAAAGCATTACCAAAGTCTCGACGACGGTTCAAGCTCTTGGCGTGTAGCCGAAGCCAACATTGTTCAGAACGGTCATCTTATTCAAAGAGAATGGTATGAAGGTAACTATAAAACCGATCCTGCTAATGTTAAATATTACGGCGGCACCTTGCGTTCCGGCAGTAAAATGACCTTCAGAGGCGGTTATCTGGAGCACAGTGTAATTATCCCCGATAATCCTGTTTCTTGGAACACCTTGTGGTTGAGCAGTGTTGCCGATAACGGCATTATCTTCGGTGAGATCGACCTTAATGAAACCTTCGCTACTGCCAAGTATACAAGTATAAACGTCCATACTTGGCCGAAAAAAAATAATGAGTACGGTTGGGAGCACAGAAGCTTTGACAATGAGTCTGTCGGTGTTAATAAGAAGGTAAGTTTGTCCACGATTGATTCAATTTCGCACAATTTGAACACCGAATTCCACACATACGGAATTTTGTGGACACGCGATGCTCTTGTCTATACCTTTGACGGAGAGGTTTATATCAATTTCGACCTTAACCGTACGGGATTTGAAGACTTCAAAATGGCTTTCAGCAACGATTCTCAGTTGTATCAGGTCATTATTGCTGCTTCACCGGGTACTACCGGTGAGGTTTCAAATCTCAAGGATGAGCATTGGACACCCGCAAAGAGCGATTATGTTACAGATTATGTACATATTTATCAGGTGAACGACGGCTGGAGCGTTATGAATTCAGCTAAATAAAACCATTTGCATAGCAACCGAACAATCGGTTGCTATGTTTTTTTTGCGGTAATTTGTATTTTATACTACATTGCCTATTGACGAGGTAGGCATTTAATGCTATAATTAACCTACTAAGACAGTAGGAAAGAGGATGCGCTATGGCATTATACAGTGAAAAGGTTATGGATCATTTTAAAAATCCCCGAAATGTCGGTGTAATTGAAAATGCCGACGGAATAGGGGAGGTTGGCAATGCAAAATGCGGTGATATTATGAAAATCTATCTTAAAATAGATAATGATATTATTACCGATGTCAAGTTTGAGACCTTCGGCTGCGGTTCGGCCATTGCTTCAAGCTCAATGGCTACCGAGCTTATAAAGGGCAAGCCGCTTTCCGAAGCACTTAAACTGACTAACAAGGCAGTTGCCGAAGCCCTTGACGGTCTCCCGGCACACAAGCTTCATTGCTCTGTTTTGGCAGAGGAAGCAATAAAAAAAGCACTTCTCGATTATTATGAAAAGAACAATATCGAATATGACAGCAGTCTTTTCAAAAACTGTGAAGGTTGCTGCGGTTGTCTTTAGTTTTTATTAAAGTTTGTAAATTACGGCTCGAAAGCCCTAAATTATATAATTATCTAAAAAGAATTGCATTTTTTTGCAATTCTTTTTTATTTTCCCAGTGTGAGTACCGTTTTTGGGACACCGTTTATGGTATTGTAATGGTGTAATAACCCTAAATTGCCAAAGTGAAGTTAGGAATTTCGAGGTAAAAAAAGAGAAATAC
>CAZWLH010000095.1:0-5129 GCA_964634675.1 uncultured Eubacteriales bacterium | reverse complement strand
TTTCATCTGGTAAGGGGAGGTAGAACGATATGTCAAGAATAGGCAGAAAACCTATCACCGTCCCTGCCGGCGTTGATGTTAAGATCAACGGCAACGAAGTCACCGTTAAGGGCCCCAAGGGTACTCTTAATCAGACTTTCCACGAGCGTATGACCGTCACTTTGGAGGGCAATGAGATCATCGTTACCCGTCCTACCGACGAAAAGGAAGACCGTGCACTCCACGGACTTACCCGTACTCTCGTAAGCAATATGGTTACCGGTGTTACCGAAGGCTTCAAGAAGGAGCTTGAGGTTAACGGTGTCGGTTACCGTGTACAGAAGCAGGGAAAGAACCTTGTTATGAACTTAGGTTTCTCACATCAGGTTATAGTTCCCGAGGTTGACGGTATCACAATTGACGTTCCTGGTCCGAACGCCATCGTGATTTCCGGAGCCGATAAGCAGCAGGTCGGTCAGATCGCTGCGGAGATTCGCGAGAAGCGTCCTCCCGAGCCGTATAAGGGTAAGGGTATTAAGTACGCCGGTGAACACATCCGCCGCAAAGAAGGTAAGGCCGGCAAGGGCGGCAAGAAGTAATAAAGGAGAGAAAAGATTATGGTTTCAAGACCTGATACTAACAAAGCTCGTCTTAAGAGACATGCTCGTGTACGCAGCAAGATCAGCGGAACCGCTGAGCGTCCGCGACTCGATGTTTTCCGCTCCAACAGCAACATTTACGCCCAGCTTATCGACGATGTTAACGGTGTTACACTTGCCGCCGCTTCTTCGCTTGAGAAGGATTTCGGCACTGCAAAGGGTAACAAGGACGAAGCCCGTAAGGTTGGACAGTTGATTGCTGAGCGTGCCAAGGAAAAGGGTATTGAAGTTTGCGTTTTCGACCGCGGCGGATATATCTATCACGGCCGTGTCAAGGAGCTGGCCGAAGGAGCCCGTGAGGGCGGCCTCAAGTTCTAAAGAAGGAGGAGAATACTTTTGGCTACTATGATCGACGCATCCACTATGGATCTTAAAGAAAAAGTTGTTGCCATTAACCGTGTATCCAAGACTGTTAAGGGCGGACGTATTATGAAGTTCGCAGCACTTGTAGTTGTCGGCGACGGTAACGGCATTGTCGGCTTCGGTGTAGGCAAAGCGGGAGAAGTTCCCGATGCTATCCGCAAGGGTATCGAAGACGCTAAGAAAAATCTTATAAAGGTATCTCTTAAGGGTACCACAATTCCTCATGAGGTAACAGGTATCTACGGTGCAGGCAGTGTTCTTATGAAGCCCGCTGCCCCCGGTACCGGAGTTATCGCCGGCGGTGCTGTCCGTGCAGTTGTTGAAACTGTCGGTATCACCGATATCCGTACCAAGGCTCTCCGCACAAACAACCCCTATAACGTTGTCAGAGCCACCATCGAAGGACTTAAGTCTCTCCGCACTGCCGAAGAGGTTGCCGCTATCCGCGGTAAGTCCGTTAAAGAGATCTTAGGTTAAGGAGGACGGGAACAATGGCAAATCTTAACGTAAAACTGGTTAAGAGTCTCATCGCCTGCAAGGACGATCAGATCGCGACCGCCAAGGCCCTCGGACTTCACAAGCGCGGAGATTCGAGCATTCAGCCCGACAACGCCGCTACCCAGGGTAAGATCAAGAAAATCATCCACCTCGTCGAGGTAACTGAAGCGTAAACTAAGGAGGTGCGAACTATGAAAATTCATGAGCTCAGAGCTGTCGAAGGTTCTACTAAAGATGTAAAGCGTATCGGCAGAGGCCATGGTTCCGGCAACGGTAAGACTGCCGGAAAGGGACACAAGGGTCAGAAGGCTCGCGCAGGTCGCGGTCAGAGATTCGGTTTCGAAGGCGGACAGATGCCGCTCCAGAGACGTATCCCGAAGAGAGGTTTCAACAACATTTTCGCAACGGAGCTTGCATATGTCAATCTTTCCGCACTCAATGCATTTGAGGACGGAGCAGTCGTTGATGCTGCCGCTCTTATCGAAAAAGGCATTATCAAGAAGGAGTACGACGGACTTAAGGTCCTCGGTAACGGCGAGCTGACCAAGAAGATCACTGTTAAGGCAGTAGCTTTCTCTGCTTCGGCAAAGGAAAAGATCGTTGCAGCCGGCGGAAAGTACGAGGTACTCTGATATGTTAGAGACACTTAAGAATGCATGGAAGATCGTTGATCTTCGCAAAAAAATTCTTTTTACGCTCTTCATTATCTTGATTTTCCGTATCGGTTCGGTCATCCCCGTTCCGTTTATCGACCCCGCTGAATTGGCATCGTCAATGACGTCCGATTCAAACCCGTTCTTAACTTTCTATTCCGCTTTGTCCGGCGGTGCTTTGCAGTACGGTACCATTTTTGCAATGGGTGTTACTCCGTACATCAACTCGTCCATCATTATGCAGCTTCTCACCGTTGCGATCCCGTACCTTGAGAGACTCACTAAGGAAGGCGAGGAAGGACAGAAGAAGATCGCCAAGTACACCCGTTACTGCACCGTTATTTTGGGTCTTATACAGGGTGTCGCCTATATGATCTATCTGAACAACAACGGCATACTCAGTGTCACCTCTACCGGTGCAAAGTGGTTTGCCGAAATCGTCGGTGTTCTCACCCTCACTGCAGGATCTGCGCTCGTAATGTGGCTCGGTGAGCAGATCGACGACAAAGGAATCGGAAACGGTATTTCGATCCTCCTCTTTGCCGGTATCCTCTCACGTGCCAAGGATGTATTCGTACAGCTTACGGCATGGTGGCAGGCCGACTACAAGGTATCGGTTATAGCACTCGTTATCGTATTCCTTGCGATCATTATGTTCATTGTTTGGATGACCAACGCCGAGCGCAGACTGCCCGTTCAGTATGCCAAGCGCGTTGTCGGCCGTAAAATGTACGGTGGTCAGAGCTCTCACATCCCCATCAAGGTCAATATGTCGGGCGTTATGCCCATCATATTCGCCAGCTCGATTTTGATGATTCCCACGATGATTCTTTCGTTCTGGGGCAACAGTGATCACTGGTTCCACAAGGTTCTTCAGCTGTTCAGCACGCAGGGTGTTTTCTACGCCGTTCTTTACTTCGCGCTTATCATTGCTTTCGCTTACTTCTATGTAACGATTCAGTATAATCCCGTTGAGATGGCAAACAACCTCCGCAAGAACAGCGGTTCGATCCCCGGCATCCGTCCCGGACAGCCTACCTCTGATTTTATTCAGAAGGTACTGTCAAGAATAACACTTATAGGAGCTCTGTTCCTCAGTGTTATCGCGGTTGGCCCGATCATCTTCGGTCTTCTCAACGATACATTCGCCAATGTATCTATCGGCGGTACCTCGGTACTCATTATCGTCGGTGTCGCACTTGAGGTCGTAAGCAACCTCGAGTCTCAGATGATGATGCGTCACTACAAGGGTTTCCTTGATTAAGGAGTAAAAGTTATGAAGCTTATTCTTCTCGGCGCACCCGGTGCCGGTAAAGGCACACAGGCAGAGATCATCTGCGAAAAATTATCTATTCCCACCATTTCAACCGGAAACATCATCCGCGAAGCGATGAAGAACGGTACGGAAATGGGTCTTAAGGCTAAAGCCGCCGTTGAAGGCGGCAAGCTTGTATCTGATGACGTCGTTATCGGCATCATCAAGGAAAGACTCGCTCAGGATGATTGCCAAAACGGCTTCATCCTCGACGGTTTTCCGAGAACCATACCTCAGGCAGAGGCTCTTGACTCCCTCGGAGTTGAGATCGACTGTGTCCTTGACATCGATGTTAAGGATGAGGCAATAGCGGCTCGCTTGGGCGGTCGCCGTGTATGCCCCGCCTGCGGTGCAAGCTATCACCTCAGCTACAAGAAGCCGTCGAAGGACGGTATCTGCGATGCCTGCGGTGCCGAGCTCATCAGGCGTAAGGACGATGCTCCCGAAACCGTACTTGAAAGACTCGGCATTTACCATGAGCAGACCGAGCCCCTTAAGGAATACTATTCCGCTAAGGGAAAGCTGAAAACGGTCGCCGGCCAGGAAGAGGTCGCAGATACTACTAAGCTTGTTTTCGAGGCTTTGGGTATCTGAACATGGTAGTTCTTAAAACAGCTCGAGAGCTGAGTCTTATGAAAGACGCCTGCGTTATCTCGGCACAGGCACTTAAGCTGGTAGGAGAGGCGGTTGAGCCGGGAGTTTCAACTTTTGAGCTTGACAAATTGGCCGAAAAGTTTATAATAAGTAAGGGTGCTAAGCCTAACTTTAAGGGACTTTACGGTTATCCGGCTACCGCCTGTATTTCTATCAACAACGAGGTCATTCACGGCATACCCAAAAAGAGCCGCATTCTCAAGGCTGGCGATATCGTCAGCGTTGATCTCGGTGCGGAGTATGAGGGCTATAACGGCGACAACGCCGCCACTTTTGCCTGCGGAGATGTATCACCCGAGGCAAAGCGGCTGATGGAAGTGACAAAGGAAAGCCTTTACGAAGGCATTGCTCATGCGCTTCCCGGCGGTCGAGTCGGCGATATATCCGCAGCTGTACAGCAGTATGTCGAGTCTTGCGGTTACTCGGTGGTCCGCAAATACGTTGGCCACGGCGTAGGCACGAGTCTTCATGAAGCCCCGGAGATACCCAATTTCGGAGTATCCGGCAGAGGAGTTCGTCTTGTTCCCGGTATGACTATCGCTATTGAACCTATGGTTAACGCCGGTTCGTACGATGTCAAGGTTATGCCGGACGGTTGGACTGTATTGACCTCGGACGGTTCGCTTTCCGCTCATTTTGAGCACACCGTCGCCATCACGGCCGACGGCCCCAAGATTATGACGTTAGCCTGATCGTAAGGAGGAAAGCAATGCTGCCCATAAGAGGTACTGTGATTTGTTCATTGTCGGGTCGTGACAGTAATAGCTTTATGGTAGTATTAGGTCAAGAAAACGGTTTTGTGCTTGTCTGTGACGGCAAGCAGCGTCCGATTGAAAGACCTAAGAAAAAGAACATTAAGCATATTTCCGTAACACTGACCGTATTGAGTGATGAGCAAATGTTCACCAACAGATCTATAAGACACGCTTTAAATGATTTTAAAGCACAACTTTAGAGGAGAGATTTGAATGTCCAAAGAGGATATGATAGAATTGGAAGGAACTGTCA
>CAZWLH010000094.1:0-5149 GCA_964634675.1 uncultured Eubacteriales bacterium | reverse complement strand
CACAACACAACAATTTCCTTACAAATATACTTTCATCTTATTTTTTGAGAAAAGTGTTACCTATCATTGATTTATCTACAACAAAACAGTACAAAAACGCCAAAAACCACTTGACATAATCTACGTTTAGTTATACAATACATAAGGATATACTGACGTATTGTATCCGCTTTTGGCGATGTGGAATCAATGCTTTTTATATTCCGGCGAACATGCGGCCGATTTTCAACAGCAGTTTACTATATAAAGGAGGTACCTTTATGATCTGGTACATCATTGAGGGTGTTGTAGCAGTTGTCGTTGCCGTTGTAGCTTTCTTTCTCGGCATCGCCCACCGCCGCAGGACCGCGGAAGCCGCCATCGGCTCCGCAGAGGATGAGGCAAGACGTATTCTGAACGATGCAATGAAGAATGCCGAAGCCAAGAAAAAAGAAGCTATTTTAGAAGCAAAAGACGAAATCATCAAGTCGAGAAACGAAAACGAAAAAGAGCTGCGTGAACGCCGTGCCGAGGTTCAGCGCCAGGAGCACAGAATTCAGCAGAAGGAAGAATCCTTAGAGCGCAAGCTCGAAAACCTTGAGGTCAAGGAAAACAAGATAGCCGAAAAAGCGAAGGTCGTCGACGACCGTCTTAATGAGGCTGAGCAGTTGAAGAAAAGTCAGTTCGATATGCTCGAAAAAATTTCGGGCTACACCATTGAACAGGCTAAATCTCAGCTTTTGGCTCAGCTCGACGGCGAACTTCAGCACGAAAAGGCCGTTAAGATCTCCGAATACGACCAGCAGCTTAAGGAAGAGGCCGACAGCCGCGCTCGTGAGCTTATCTCTATGGCAATTCAGCGTTGCGCCGCCGACCATTCCTCCGAGGCAACCGTTTCGGTCGTGGCTTTACCCAATGACGAAATGAAGGGTCGTATAATCGGCCGTGAGGGACGTAACATTCGCGCCATCGAAACCGCTACGGGTGTCGATCTCATCATCGACGATACTCCCGAGGCCATCACGGTTTCAAGCTTTGATCCCGTCCGCAGAGAGATCGCCCGCATTGCACTTGAAAAGCTCATCGTTGACGGACGTATCCACCCCGCCCGCATTGAGGAGACCGTTGACAAGGCACGCGCCGAGGTCGAGCGTACCATCAAGCAGAAGGGCGAACAGGCAATGCTAGATGCCGGTGTCCACAGTATGCATCCCGAGCTTGTTAAGCTTCTCGGTCGTCTTTATTACAGAACGAGCTACGGTCAGAACGTGCTCAACCATTCGCTCGAGGTTTGTTACCTAACCGGTCTTTTGGCCGCAGAGCTCGGCGAGGATGTCACGCTTGCCAAGCGTGCCGGACTTTTGCATGATATCGGCAAGGCTATCGACCACGAGCAGGAAGGCTCTCACATTCAGCTCGGTGTCGAGGTTGCGAAGAAATATAAGGAGAGCGAAGCGGTCGTTCACGCTATTCATGCACACCACGGCGATGTCGAAGCCAAGACCGTCATTGCTTGCCTTGTTCAGGCCGCAGATGCCATTTCGGCCGCACGTCCCGGTGCACGCCGTGAGAATATCGAAAGCTATATCAAGCGCCTTGAAAAGTTGGAGGAAATCGCCAATTCCTTTAACGGAGTAGAGACCTCTTTCGCCATTCAGGCCGGACGTGAGATAAGAGTTATGATCAAGCCCGATGCCGTCAGCGACGACCAAATGGTTCTCGTTGCCCGTGACATCGTTAAGGAAATCGAAAACAACCTCGATTATCCCGGGCAGATCAAGGTCAACCTTATCCGTGAAAACCGTGTAGTCGACTACGCGAAATAAGCTTTAACTCCCGGTTCGCCGGGAGTTTTTTTGTATTTTTACCGCCGAGTCCGATTATTCGACACCCGTCGACATAATCCTATTTACAAAACGACTTCTTTGTGGTATTATATCCGAAGCGTAAATCACAGATTCAAAGTAATTCGTGAAACACAAAATCAAGGAGGCAGATCATTTTGAAACTCATCTACAATGTTAAAGACAAACCCCGTTTCGGTCAGCTTATCGTTTTTGCGATACAGCAGTTGCTTGCAATTATGGCGGCAACACTTGTGGTTCCCGTTATAACCGGCAACGGTATGAGCTCTGCGGCGGCGCTTTTCGGCGCCGGTGTCGGAACGCTCGTATACGTTCTCTTCACCAAGGCAAAGAGTCCCGTTTTCCTGGGCTCGTCCTTCGCCTTCCTCGGCTCGATGGCTTCGGCCTTTGCCGGCAGCGTTTCAATGCAGCTCGGTTATTTGGGACTTATCATCGGTGCTGTTTTTGCCGGACTCATCTATGTCATAATCGCCGTCATTGTAAAGCTCGTCGGCGTTAACTGGATCAACCGTCTTATGCCTGCCGTTGTTATCGGACCGACAGTTGCGATCATCGGACTTTCTCTTGCAAGTAACGCTATCGGCGACCTTACCAAAGGAAGCGTTGTTGTTGACGAAGTGGCCGTTGCTTCTCCGCTTGTCACGATTCTTTGCGGACTTGTCACCCTTGCAGTGACTATGCTCTGCTCGACATACGGCAAGAAAATGCTTCGCCTTATTCCCTTTATTATGGGTATTTTGGCAGGCTATGCGGTAGCTTTGATCTTTACTCTCATCGGAAATTTGGCAGGCATTGATGCCCTTCGTGTGCTCAACCTTGAACCCTTAAAGGCACTTGCGGCCGACGGTATCGCCGTCAATACCTTTGTCGGAATCCCCGACTTCACCTTCCTCACCGCCGTAAAGGGCATCAAGGAGCTCAACGGTTCATATCTCGCAACCATTGCCGTTGCCTATATTCCCGTCGCGTTTGTTGTTTTTGCCGAGCACATTGCCGACCACAAGAACATTTCGACCATTATCGAAAGCGACCTTTTAGAGGATCCAGGCCTTTCACGCACACTGCTCGGTGACGGTATCGGCTCTATCGCAGGTGCGATTTTCGGCGGCTGTCCCAACACCACCTACGGCGAGTCGGTCGGTTGCGTTGCCATCACCGGAAACGCTTCGGTCATAACGATCATTGCCGCCGCAGTCGGTGCGATGATCATTTCCTGCATCAACCCGTTTGTTGCCTTTGTAAACTCCATTCCCTCCTGTGTTATGGGCGGTGTTTGTATGGCACTTTACGGATTTATCGCCGTTTCGGGTCTTAAGATGATTCAAAAGGTCAACCTTGAGGCCAACAAGAATCTGTTCGTCGTTTCGACCATTCTTATTGCCGGTATCGGCGGACTTACCGTGAACTTCGGCAATATCACAATTACCGAGGTTGCCTGTGCACTCATTCTCGGAATACTTGCAAACCTTATGCTCCGAAATGCCAAGGACGGCTCCGAATCGGATGCCGAGCAAGAAGACAAATAATCGACTTAATTCAAAACGTAAAACCGCCAATGCCTTTTCTTTCGGCTTTCGGCGGTTTTTGTTTATATTAAAGCATTTTTTTATACTTCCCCGGCGGCACACCGATATGCTTTTTAAAAAATCTGACAAAATAATTCACATCGCCAAAGCCGCATTTTTCCGCCGTCTCGGCAACCGAATAGTATCCGCTCATCAAATACTCCTTTGCATATTGCAGGCGGAGCTTGTCACGGTACTGCATTGCCGATTCTCCGAACCGACCGTTCCACTCCCTCCTGAAGCTTACGACACTCATATCACACAGATTTGCAAGCATTCCGAGCGTTATGCTGCGATCAAAATTATGCTCGATATACGCCTTTGCCGGTTGCAGCTTGAGATAAGCGCTTTCGTTGTATTTGCTCTCATAAATTTCGGAAATCGCAAGCGCCAACAGCTCATATAGAGCCGACAGAGCCATCATTTCACGGCAAATGCTTTTTCTGTTCCATTCGGCAACCGCCTTTTTGAAAATATGGCGGTACATTTCCGGATTTTTCGAATCGAGCAGATAACATTGTTCGGATACACAGGCTTTGTCCGTTTCGAAATTCACGGTATAATGCCTGAACTCATTTTTCACATATATCGAATAGGCGGCGCTTTGCGACAATAGCAAAACGTCTCCCTTTTTAAGGGTCAGGCGTTGCCTTGAAGCAAAAACAAAATCGGCTTCGCCGTCAATGCAATAGACCGCTCCGCAGTATTTTCTGCCGTTCGGATATTCGCATTTATTGCTTTTATTCAGCACAAATTCGTGTGCTATTATGATTTTTTCGATACCGACAAAAGCCAAGCCCTGATTTTCCATAAATATCCCTCACTTTATTACAATTATACCGCTTTTTTTCGCGAAGTCAATCGAAAATGAGCATTTTATGCTATTATTTGACCGATATTTCATTGATGTAGCATTATTTTGTGCTACAATTAAAGTAACATTAAAAGGAGTGTTGTTCTATGAAAAAGGCAAAGGTAGCATTGGTAACCCTTGGGCACTACATATATTTCGACCAGTTTGAAGGCTTACGTGAGGAGCTTGCACAAAAAAGCGAGCAGTTCAAGGCTTCTATCGACCGGGACGAATACGATATAGCCGATGTCGGCTACGCCGACTGTGTCGAGCAAGCTTTCGAAGCGGTTAAACGTTTAAAACGTGAAGATGCCGATATACTGTTTATTATTATGTCAACCTATGTTCCGTCGGCAGTGTGCGCCCCGTTTGCCCGTTATTTGGATATTCCGCAGATACTTGTCGGTATTCAGCCGTTAAATCATCTCGATTACGGCAACACCACGACCTATGTTCAGCTTGTCAACGACGACATTTGCGCTATGCCCGAGGTTGCCGGCGTATACGAACGCCTGGGACGCAAAATGCCGCCCTGTATCGTGGCATCGTCATCGCAAACCGAACGGATAGCCGCAGAGGTTTCGGGTTGGCTCAGAGCTGCGGCGGCAATGGCCGGCTTCAAGTATAAAACCGTCGGCTATCTCGGCCACACCTATGAGGGAATGTACGATATGCACACCGACCCCACGGCATTCACCGCCGCCTTCGGCTCACACGTTAAAATGCTCGAATTTTGCGAGCTTGCAAGGCTTTCGGAAAGTGTGAGTGACCGAGAAACTGCCGACGAAATCAAAAAAATCACCGAAACCTTTGAAATATGCGACCCGTCGGTCGACCCCACGGCATTCACCGCCGCCTTCGGCTCACACGTTAAAATGCTCGAATTT
>CAZWLH010000093.1:0-5174 GCA_964634675.1 uncultured Eubacteriales bacterium | reverse complement strand
TAGTAGCAGCACTTAAGAAGCTTTTCCATCTCCTCGACAGAAGGCTGACGGGGGTTGGAGCCGGTGCAGGCATCGGCCAAAGCATTGACTGCGATATCGTGAAGTCTTGCGAGGAATACGCTCTCGGGAACGAAGCCGTTCTCGGTGGGATAGCTGTCTGCACCATAGTTCTTGATGCAGTGAGGGATATTGAGATCATCGTTCATCTTGCGGAGATAAGCGATAAGAGCTGCTACCTTCTCGTCGTCGGAAGCGTTCTTGTCGGCAATACCCATATAATCGACCATTACGCCGTAACGCTTCTTAGCGGTCTCATCCTTAGCGTTGAAGGCTATGACCTTGGGAAGGTACATTGCGTTTGCGGCACCGTGGATAATGTGTGCGCCGTAGTCTGCGAAAACGGCACCGGTCTTATGAGCCATGGAGTGAACAATACCGAGAAGTGCGTTGGAGAAAGCCATACCTGCAAGGCACTGTGCATTGTGCATACGGTCACGGGCGGCCATATCGCCGTTGTAAGAAGGAACGAGGTCGTTCATAATCATCTCGATAGCGTGGATAGCCAAAGGATCGGTGAAGTCGCTGTTAGCAGTGGAAACATAAGCCTCAACAGCGTGGGTCATAGCATCCATACCGGTATGAGCAACAAGCTTCTGAGGCATAGTCTCGGCAAGCTCGGGGTCTACAATAGCAACGTCGGGAGTGATCTCGAAGTCGGCGATAGGATATTTGATACCCTTGCTGTAATCGGTGATGATGGAGAATGCGGTAACCTCGGTAGCGGTACCGGAAGTAGAAGAAACAGCGCAGAAGTGAGCCTTCTTGCGGAGCTCGGGAATTCCGAATACCTTGCACATATCTTCAAATGTGCACTCGGGATACTCGTACTTGATCCACATTGCCTTAGCGGCATCGATGGGCGAACCGCCGCCGATGGCAACGATCCAATCGGGTTCGAACTCGAGCATTGCGTTTGCACCGCGCATAACGGTTTCAACAGACGGATCCGGCTCGATACCATCGAAGATCATAACCTCCATACCTGCTTCCTTGAGGTATGCCTCGGCTCTGTCGAGGAAGCCGAAGCGCTTCATAGAGCCGCCGCCTACGCAGATGATAGCCTTTTTGCCCTTGAAGCTCTTCAATGCTTCAAGAGAGCCCTTGCCGTGGTAAAGATCGCGGGGAAGAGTAAAACGTGCCATAATATTAACCTCCGTTAAATTACTCCAAAGGAGCTTTTTTCATTGAGTTAATTATAGCACGTTCTTATAAAAAGTGGTATTATGAATTTAGAAAATGGGGATTATCAGAATTGATAATATGTCGGTTTAAGCATTCAGCGACCGAATACCCATTCATACATAACAGCAGACAGCTCTCGCAGACCGTTTGAAATCGCAGTATATATCGGTGCACTGCTATGGATATGTCCGCAATTGTCAAAGCCGGCCTTTTCTGCAATAAGTCCCGCTCTGTAAATATGAAAATCATCGGTTATATAAAGCACTTTACAGTTTTCTCCGACCGCTTCGTCGGAGACCTGCTTAATGAATTTGAAGTTTTCATAAGTGCTTGTCGATCTGTCTTCTTTGATTATTCTTTCCCTCGGCACACCGTTCTCGACAAGATAATTATACATCGCTTCACTTTCGGGAATAAGCTCGTCGGCTCCCTGCCCTCCCGTCACGGCTATCACCGCCTGCGGATTTTTGTCATAGTATTCAAGCGCCTTATCAAGCCGATTTTTCAAGGTCGTGCTGATCTTATCCCCGTGAAGTCCGGCTCCCAAAACAATAACAAGCTCCTCGTCATAGTTCACCGAATCGGTGCTTCCGTAAATATAGATCGACGATATTCCGACAATCAAAAACACAAAAAAGGCGGCAATAAGGCATTTAACTGTCACAGGCAGCTTTATCAGCACCTTATTATAAAGAAATCCCATCACCGTAAACAGCAACCCGAGCAGACCCGTCATAATAATACCGAGATTGCGGTTGGCAACAACAAGCATAACAAAAGCGATTATAATAAGAGCACCGCCGAGCAGAAAAAGCACGGTACGCAGTATTTTATGTAACAAGTCTGAATTCATTATGCTTTTCCTTCCAAAATATTTATCAGCTCTTTAAGTCCGTATTTTTCACACGGTACGGTCACTATATCGGCCTTTTGCTTAAGACACTCAACGGCATTTCCGACCGCCGCACCGATATCGGCATATTCGATAAGCGGAAGATCGTTTTCATAGTCGCCTATCCCGATAAGCGTATTGATACTGCCGAGATACTCCTTTATAAACACCGCGGCATCACCCTTGGTTCCGTCGGCGGCATTAAACTCGACACCCGGTCCCCAAGAACGTGATATATAGGTACTCTTGCAAAAAAAGCTCAGAGCCTCGCATTTTGCTTTAAAATTCAGTGCCGCCTCCGGTGTTTCGAAAACGCACAGTATTTTCAGCGGCTTAAAATCGCCCAAATCTGCGGCCGCAGCCGTGAATAAGTTATACTCCGACTCCTTTTCGAAAGCATCGCAATAGACGACGGTCTTGCAAAATCCGCTCAAGTCGTTCGGCAAAGCCTCGGCGAATTCCTTCACTCCGTAAGGCAATCTTCTCTCACGCAGTATTTTTTCGCAAGTATAATCATAAACAAGAGCACCGTTAAAAAGGCAGGCCGGTGCGTTAATTATATCGAAATAAGGATTCTTACGCATAAAATCGACCGTTCGGCCAGTGGCGAAGGTGAATTTACCGCCGTTTTCGGTAAAGTATCTGACTGCCTTCGCATTTTCGATCTCGGCTCCTTGGCCGAAAAACGTCCAATCATAATCGGAGCAAATCAGCATTCCGTCGAATTTTCCCATGGCATTTTTCCTTTCATATACTTCAAGGCTATTTTAGCATAAAACCGCTGTCAAGTCAAAGCTAATATTTGACATCAAGCCGCCGTTAATGTATAATGAATTCAAAAACTAAAAAAGAGGTGCACAAATGATGAAAAAGCGTAAAATCACAGGTATTGCGGTCGTTCTGCTATGCATTTTGCAGATATTCTCCGTCGCCTGTTCCTCCGACAAAAAGCCTGCTTCGCCGTCACAGAACCCTTCACTCAACAGTGTTGAACTCGGCGGACTTGATATCGAATTCAAATATTCCAAGGATTATTCGACCTGGGAAAGCGTTACCGGCGAAAGTGAGCTTTTCCGTGCCGACGGTGCCTATTCCGCAGGCGATACCGAGCTCGTATATCTGCACATAAAAAATCATACCACCTCTTCTGTCGCATATTCAGTTTCTTTGAGAAGCATTTCAAAGGACGGAATCTGTGCTATGTTCGGATTTTCCGACGGCATCCGCACTGCCTTTTCCGACAGTGCCGCCGCGGTTTCGGCGATCGGTGATTTAAAGGAAGTAGGCTCCGGATATATCAAAACCGAGGTGTTGTCTCCCGAAAGCACCCTGACCTTTGCCGTTGCGGTATCGGTTCCGACCAACGGACAAGGCGGTGAAATGAAGCTTCGACTCGACTTTAAGGCCGAAGCTCTCACGGAAGCGACCGAAAGCGGTTCTGTTCTCGAAAACGGTAAATATTCGGTTTTTGCCGACGATTTCAATATAGTTGAAACCGCCGATACCGATACCGTTGTTTCAAATTCCGACGGCTCCTTTGAGGCTGACTTTAAGAAGGGTTCAGTTGGTCAAGGTTCTGTTGTGAAGGCAACCGTCACACCGCAGGCAGCCGACGGTAATGCTTGCTCTTACAGACTCGGATTCACCGAAAACGGCACACAGTTCACCGGCAGCGTTTCGGTCTCGCTGCTTATCGGCTACGGCTTGGAAAATGTCGAAATATATTCGGGAGAACAAAGATTGGTATCGGAGTACGATATGTACTCGGGCAAGGCTCGCTTTGACACCTGCGGCGGCGATATCACGGTTAAATACACTCAAAAGACCGACATAAGCGGTGTTGCGGTCAAGGGCTCGGACAAAATGTTTGACAGTTTCAATTCGGCTCTCGATTTTGCGGTCAAAAACGCAAGCGGCGACAGCTTGAATATGATAATATTCGGAAGAGCAAATTACACCGTCAAAAACGGCGATAAGCTCCGTTTCACAAAGGAAGGCTCAACGGTCAGTCAAATAAGCGTTGTCGGCGGTAACGCTTCGGCCGAAATATTTATCACTCGGGATTCGGACCAGGCTCCGAGTCTCCCCTATGCAGATAAGGGTGCTGAAATCAGCTATATCGGAATTTCCTTCCAAAGCGAAAACGAGGTTATGGCCGACATTGATTATTCGCACAACATCGATTACCGTGCAAATGCCGATATTTACTTCGGAAACTGCGTTTTTTATAAAGCCTTGGCCACAAGAGGTGCTTCTTCCAACGTGACGGTTGACCGATGCATATTTAAATGCACGACCTATGACGACACACTTAAGGGCTATTGCTTCTATCAGATACCCAAAGCCGGTTCATCCGACATCAAGGTAAGATTCACCAACAACACCGTAACAGACAGCTGGGGCGGTATCAATCTTGATTGGTCTCAAGCCGATTTTTATGTGAGCGGAAATATGTTTGCCGGATTTGAATGCTCGAAGGCCGCAATTCAGCTTTCAAACGCAAAAACCGCGGTTATTAAAAACAACTCCTTTAAGGATATCGTTAACGAAAACGCTTTGAGATTTTACAAGCTTTACGGTGCAGAAAGTACCGTTATAACCGACAATTATTTCGATTGCGATCACCTTTTGCAGTCCGATGTTTTCGGTGCCTTGAACGGATACTCACAGTTCACCTTCGAAAACAACACCATAACCGAGCGAACCTCGCTCACCGACGGACATACGCCCAACGGCACCGCAGACCAAATAAACCAACACGGTTACACGGTCGACACCGACAAAAATACAATCGAATAAGTAACTTCAATCACATAAAAAAGCTGTCCGAAGAAAATATTTCGGGCAGCTTTTTTCGGTTATATTCAATTCATCCTAAATATCGAAAGCAATACGCTCACCGCCAGCGGATAAAAATGCCCGAGTGTCTTTGAAAACACCCGGGCAAACATCTTATTTTACTTTAAGTCACGGCAAACGCTTTGATTTATCAGTATGCTACGCCCTGTGCGACCATAGCTTCGGCAACCTTTTCGAAGCC
>CAZWLH010000092.1:0-5343 GCA_964634675.1 uncultured Eubacteriales bacterium | reverse complement strand
ACCGATGCCGAGCTTCGTGAAAAGCGTCTGCATTTCGGACTTGTTTTTCAGTCCTTCAATCTTTTTCCGCAGTATACTGTGCTCGAAAACGTTATGCTGGCACCGAATTTGCTGAAAAAGGATACTCCGGAAAACAACCGCCAGAAGGCGCTTGAGCTTATCGAAAAGGTCGGCCTTTCGGATAAAAAGGACAACCACCCTTGCGAGCTTTCGGGTGGTCAGCAGCAGCGTGTCGCCATTGCGAGAGCCTTGGCACTCGACCCCGAGATACTCTGCTTCGATGAACCGACCTCGGCACTCGACCCCGAGCTTACGGGTGAGGTGCTTAAGGTAATCCGTTCGCTTGCCGACGGACATATGACCATGATAGTCGTTACGCACGAAATGAATTTCGCAAGAGACGTTTCCGACCGTGTGCTCTTTATGGACGGCGGTATCATCGCCGAGCAGGGAACACCCGATGCAGTGTTCCTGAATCCTAAGACAGAGCGACTCAAGTCTTTCCTGGCTTCATACAGCAAATAGTTTTTTTACAAAAAAATCCCTTCGAAGAACTCCCGTTCTCCGAAGGGATTTTAAGCTTTATCAGCCGATGAACTTGTCGTGAACTGCCTGCATACCCTTTTCGCAATCGGCAACGTCGATAATGACCGAGATCTTGATCTCACTCGTTGCGATCATATGAATGTTGATGCCGACATCGGAAAGAGCCTCAAACATCTTGGAGGCAACGCCGGGGTGGGTCTCCATTCCGGCACCGACGATCGAAAGCTTACCGGTGTTTTCGTTGATAACGACCTTTTCATACTCGATCTGGGTCTTGATTGCCTCAAGAGCCTCGGTGACGTCGCCCTTCTGTGCGGTGGGAACGGTGAAGGTGATATCCTTGGTACCGTCACGGCCGACCGACTGCAAAATAATGTCAACGTTTACATTTTTGCGGCTAAGCTGATTGAACACCTTAAAGGCAATACCGGGGGTGTCCTTAAGTCCGACGATGGAGATGAGCATAATGTCCTTATCACAAGCTACTCCTTTAACAAGCATTTTTTCCATATTAACTGCCTCCTTAACTTTTGTACCGGGTTTGTTTTCAAGGCTCGAAAGCACTTCGAGCTCTACGGAATATTTCTTTGCCATTTCAACCGAGCGGTTGTTGAGCACCTGTGCGCCGAGTGATGCAAGCTCAAGCATTTCGTCATAGGTGATCTCATCCATTTTCTTTGCGCCCTTGACCTTTCTCGGGTCGGCGGTGTATACGCCGTCAACGTCGGTATATATCTGACAAAGGTCGGCGTGCATCGAAGCGGCGATCGCAACGGCGCTTGTATCCGAGCCGCCGCGGCCGAGAGTGGTTATATCGTCATATTTATTGAGCCCCTGGAAGCCGGCAACAACAACGATGTTGCGCTTGTCAAGCTCGGCCTTGATGCGCTCGGCATCAACACTCTTGATACGTGCAAGCGAATGCTTCGAGTCGGTTTTAAAGCCGGCCTGCCAGCCGAGAAGCGAAACCGCGGGACAACCGAGCTTGTCGATCGCCATAGCAAGAAGTGCTATCGAGATCTGCTCACCCGATGCCAAAAGCATATCCATCTCACGCTTAGAGGGATTGTCGGGGTTTATTTCCTTTGCCTTGGCAATGAGATCGTCGGTTGTATCGCCCTGTGCAGATACAACAACAACGACATCGTTGCCTTTTTTGTAATCCTCGGTGACTATTCTCGCAACGTTGAAAACGCGTTCAGCGTCGGCAACGGAGGAGCCGCCGAATTTTTTTACTATCATAGCCATAATATCACCCTGTCCTTTCCTTAAAAACCAATCAGTCCAATATACGCAAAACCGAGAGCACGGTTCCGTCAAGCTCGCCGGATTTTGCGGTAAGAGTCTTCTCCGAAGCATACGGAGTAATAAAAGCTATCTCGTCCTGCGGCTCGCCGTTTCGACCGAGAAGAAGTATTTCCCCGAAAAGCTCCTCTGCCTTTCGCTTAACGCCGTCGCGGTCACCGTTTGCCTTGACCCTTATGTACAGCTTAACGGTATCCTCGGTGTGGTCGGCAATATATCCGTCCTCGGCAGTTGCCCACGAAAGATACTTTCTCGCATTCAAATGCTTGACCGAGTCAATAATGTCGGCAACAACGGCACTTGCCGTCGGAAGCTTGCCGGCACCTCTGCCGTAAAACATAACATCGCCGATGGCATCGCCCCTCACAAGCACGGCGTTGAAAACGTCCTCAACGTGTGCGAGCTGATTGCGGCGGCTGACCATTGCCGGATACACCGTGACCGAGCACTTGCCGTCATCGGTGCGTCGTGCACGTCCGATAAGCTTTATGACACAACCGGCAAAATCGGCATAAGCCGTGTCGGCCGAGGTTATGTGAGTTATGCCCTCGGTGTGGACGTCCTTCGGATAAACGTGCTTTCCGAAGGCAAGGGCTGCAAGTATGCAGATCTTGCGGCAGGCATCGTGTCCTTCAATATCGGCGGTCGGGTCCTTTTCGGCATAGCCCAGGCGCTGAGCTTCGGCCAATGCTTCCTCAAAAGTGACCCCCTTTGTGACCATTTGGGTCATAATATAGTTGGTCGTGCCGTTAAGTATGCCCTGGACCTCGAAAAGGTCGTTTGCGGCAAGACACTGAGCAATCGGACGGAGAACGGGAATTCCGCCGCCGACACTTGCCTCAAAGAGGTAGTTGACGTTGTGCTCCTCGGCGATTCGAAGGAGCTCGTCGCCCTTTTCCGCCACCAGTTCCTTATTTGAGCTGACAACGCTTTTGCCTGCCTCCAAGCAGGACTTTGTAAACTCATAAGCCGGATGCAGGCCGCCCATTACCTCGGCGACCACCTTGACATTGGGGTCATTTAATATGACATTGAAATCCTTTGTGAATTTGTCACTGTAGGAAAGCCCCGGAAAATCACGCAAATCAAGGATATGCTTGATGTTTATTGGGGTTTTCGCGCGTTTGCCTATAAGCTCGGCATTTTTGAGCAATACCTCTGCAACGCCCGAGCCGACAACGCCGTGTCCCATTATCGCTACGTCTACCATTTTTCTGTCTCCAATCGCTGTGTACGGTCATTCGCCGTGAATCTGTTTTACCGAGATGACTCCGTCGATCTGCGAAAGCTCACCGAGCATTTCTTCAATGCCCGAAGCATCGGCCGTTATTCTGAACGATACCGAAAACGACGCCACTCCGCCGACGGGAAGCCCCTGATTGACCGTTAGCAGGTTTGCGTTCCGACTGTAAAGCTTTTGCAAAAAAGCCGAAAGAACGCCGGCTTGGTCACGGAGCATTGCGTGAAGTGATACCGTTTCACCCAACGGGCTGGTATATTCGAACACATAGTCCTTATACTTATAATAAGCACTTCTCGATATACCGCATTGCTTTGAGGCTTCACTTGCGGTTTTGACCTCACCCGAGGCTATCAGCTTCTTGGCCTCTACGACCTTTTGGAAAACATCGGGCAATGCGGCGGCGTTTACCAACAACATTCCTTTAGTCAAAATATCCACCTGCCGTAAACACTGTATTCAAGCAATGAACATTATAACTCATCGAAGCCGTAATTGCAAGAGGAAAAGTGCAAATAAATCGACGAATTTCGAAAAAACTTTTTAAAGTCTTAAAAATGAATAATAAACATTCTTAAAACCGATAATTGTTGTAAATAATTCCGAATTTCAGGATATCGGGGAGGCAGACGGTGACGGAACAGAGCAAGAAAACGTTTTTACTTAATACGGCATTTTATTCGGTGGCGGCAATCGCTTTTCTGTTGGGGTTAAAGCTTCTTGCGGGACCGCTTCTGCCGTTTGCCGTTGCCGCCGCACTTGCCGTGTCGCTGAGCGGTGTTGCCGAAAAGCTTCATAAGAAATACAGAATAAAGCGTTCGGGCGCAGCCGTTATGCTCACTGTTTTTTGCTTTGCTTTTGTGACTGTTTCGGCCGTTCTTTTGTCACGCGCACTCTGCGCAGAGCTTCAAAGCCTTGTTGCCGATCTGCCGAGCTGTTCCGAAAGCATAGAGGAGGCATTTCGGAATGTGAGTCGAACCTTAAACCGTTTTTTCGGGCGTATGCCCGATTTCGGCGGTCTGCTTGCCGATATTTTGTCGGTCGCACTGACCTCTGCCGCAGGCAAGGGTGCCGAGCTGCTGACCGAGCTTGCGGGAAGCCTTGTATCGGCGATTCCGCACTTTTTGATTTCGGTCATCGTCACCGTTGTTGCCGGCATTTATTTTTCCAAGGATTATGTTAAGCTTACTGAGTCGGCAAAAAAGCTTTTGCCCGATTCTGCGGTGGCGGTGCTGAAAGATTTCAAAGCCTCGACACTTAAAAAGCTTGCACGTCTGTTGAGCGGCTATGCCGTAATAGCGCTGATGACCTTTTTTGAGCTTTTGGTCGGATTTTGGATACTGCGTGTGCCGTATGCGCCGATAATCGCCGCCGCAACCGCACTTGTCGATATTCTCCCGGTGCTCGGCTCGGGCACGGTGTTGATACCTTGGGCGCTGTTTTGTGCACTCGGAGGTTCGACAGCAACCGCGATAGGACTGTTTGTTCTTTATGCGGTGATCACCGTTATAAGAAATTTTGCGGAGCCGAAAATCATCGGCTCGAAGCTCGGAATGCATCCGCTTGTGTCGCTTGCTGCCGTAGTCATCGGTCTTAAAATATACGGTGCCGCCGGAGTTTTGATAGCTCCGATAGCCGTGATCATCTTAAAATCAATATACGAAACGAAAAACAAAAATCCCGAGATTCATTGAACCTCGGGATAAATATTTTATCGGCGATATCAGAAATCAAGCTTGGAACGGATAAACTCGGTGAGTGAGTCAATGGGAACACGGGTCTGCTCCATTGTGTCACGGTCACGGATGGTAACACAGCCGTCGGTCTCACTCTCGAAGTCGTAGGTTATGCAGTAAGGAGTACCGATCTCATCCTGACGGCGGTATCTCTTACCGATAGAGCCTGCATCGTCATAGTCGATCATAAATTCCTTTGAAAGCCTTTCGAAAATCTTACCTGCGGGCTCGGCAAGCTTCTTGGAAAGAGGAAGTATTGCGGCCTTGAAGGGAGCCAGGGCAGGATGGAGGTGCATAACGACACGGGTGTCGTTCTTCTCGGCGTCGACGACTTCTTCGTCATAAGCATCGCAGAGGAATGCGAGCAATACGCGGTCACAGCCGAGCGACGGCTCAACGACATAAGGAATGTACTTTTCGTTGGTCTCGGGGTCAAAATACTCAAGCGACTTTCCGCTTGCCTCCTGATGACGGCTGAGGTCATAGTTGGTACGGTCGGCTATGCCCCAAAGCTCA